>CAYFRO010000013.1:0-34500 GCA_964345565.1 uncultured Actinomyces sp. | reverse complement strand
AAGTGCCCTATGCAAGACCCTCCTGTCACGGAAAGTCCGTGACCGCCAGACCGTAGGAGGTGGGGACTCATTGCGTAAATATGAACTCATGGTCATCCTTGACCCCACAATCGACGAGCGTTCCGTTGGGACCTCGATGGAGAAGGTCCTTCGCCAGGTAACAGAAGACGGCGGGACTGTGGATAGCATCGATGTTTGGGGTAAGCGCAAGCTCGCTTACGAAATCCTGAAACACGACGAAGGTATTTACGTGGTTGCAGAACTGACCACGACCCCCGACATCGCAAAGGAAATCGACCGTCAGCTAACCCTGAACGAGTCGGTGCTTCGTACCAAGCTCCTGCGCCGCGACGCCAAGTAGACGGGGCTTTCATGGCTAACGACACGCAAGTGACCGTTGTGGGGAACCTGACCGCTGACCCGAACCTGCGCTACACGCAAAGCGGGATAGCTGTCGCAGACTTCACCGTTGCCTCCACCCCCCGTAGCTGGGATAAGGCCTCTGGGCAGTTCAAAGATGGCGAGACTCTATTCCTGCGCTGTAGCGTGTGGCGCGAGTACGCCGAAAACGTTGCCGAATCCCTGTCTAAGGGGACTCAGGTGATCGTCCAGGGGAAACTGGTCCAGCGCTCTTATACCCCTCGAGACGGGGGCGAGAAACGCACCGTCGTCGAACTACAGGTCGATGAAGTTGGTCCGACATTGCGCTGGGCAAAAGCTCAGGTGCAACGGACCCCGCGTCGCGGAGGCGGGTTCAATGCCTCCGCCGGAGCTTCGAACGACTTCTCAGCGCAACCGACCCAGGCACCTCAGGGAACTGACTTCTCCAGGGGTAGCTTTGGAGGTCCTGCAGGCGGCAGTTCTGACGATCCCTGGGGGACGCCGGGAACCGCGAGCTTCGACTCGGAACCGCCCTTCTAGCCAGACCTCTTCGCGCAACCACAACAGACGTTTACTTACTTTAGGACAATAAAAGGAGACCAACCATGGCGAAGCCAGCTCTTCGCAAGCCGATGAAGAAGCGCACCATGCCGGTGCGCACCGTCAAGCTCGGCGAAATCGATTACAAAGACACCGCACTGCTACGCAAGTTCATCTCGGACCGCGGCAAGATTCGCGCGCGCCGCGTGACCGGCGTTTCTGTTCAGGATCAACGCAAGCTTGCCAAGGCGATCAAGAACGCCCGTGAGATGGCATTGCTGCCCTACTCGTCCTCTGGACGCTAGAGCGAAGGGGGAACAATGGCAACAAAACTCATTTTGAACCGTGACGTCGACGGCCTAGGCCTTGCAGGTGAGGTCGTTGAGGTAAAGGACGGCTACGCCCGTAACTACCTTCTGCCTCGCGGCTACGCCGTGCGCTGGACCAAGAACGCACAGCGCCACATTGACCAGATGCTGGAGCAGCTCCGCAAGCGTGAAATCGCCAGTGTTGAGGAAGCAACGGCTCTTCGTGACCGCATTGAGGAATCTGCTTTTGTGACGATCACAAAGAAGGCCGGTAGCGCCGGTCGGCTCTTCGGCGCGGTCAGCCCGAAAGAGATCGGAGCAGCCCTGGCCGAAAAGTTCGGGGTTCCCTTCGATCCTCGCAACATCGACCTCGAGAAGTCGATCAAGGCAACGGGCACCTACCCCGCCACGATCAAGCTTCTGGGCGACGTCGATGTAAGAGTCGACGTGAAGGTGGAGGCCGCTGAGTAGGCAACCATTACAGCTTTAGAGAAAACCCGGGCCCGCTCTCATCGAGCAGGCCCGGGTTTTTCGAGTCAACGACTAGCCAAAGAACTACTCACTCCTCGGGCGGAACAACCACTTCGGGTGGGTCAACAATTTCGGGCGGCTCAGTTGGTTCCTCTGGTTCCTCCGGCTTTTGTTCTGGCTCTTCCGGCTCGGGCTCAGGCTCAGGTTCGGGCTCAGGCGCGGGTGCCGGCTCAGGCTTCGGGGCAGGCGCCGGTTTCTGAATTAGGCCCTCGTCAAACCAGGTGTAGTCAGAGGCCTCCATGCCGACGGTAGCCAGGGTCATGTAGGCCTTCCAGATCGCCACTGGCCATTCACCACCGTAGAAACCAGTGACACCCCCGATGCTGGGCAACTCCAACTCTTCCCCATTCGGGCCAACGTTGTAGACGGAGACCGTGGTGGTTATCTGGGGAATGAAGCCGACGAACTGTGCCGCCTTGAAGTCGTCTGCGGTCCCCGTCTTGCCCCCAATCTTGAGTCCCATGTCGGCCAGGTCGCTCGCGGTTCCGCCTCCCTCAGCCACGCTCAAGAGGGCAGGCAACATCATGGAAAGAGTCCCCGGGGAAAAGACAGATTCTCGGGGTTGGACGGCCTGATAGATGACGTTACCAGCCGCGTCATGCACCTCGGACACGATGTGGGGGTCAATGCGGTATCCCCCGTTTGCGATCGTGGCGTAGGCGCGGGTGAGGTCTATGTTGTGCGGCGAAGCGGTCCCAAGCACGTTTCCAAGGTCTGCCGTGAGACCCGGGGTGTCCGCCGGGATGCCGGCCTCGATAAGAGTGTCCATGGTGTTCTGGGACCCGGCGAGCTCGTTGATCTCCATGAAGACCGTGTTCACGGACTTCTGTGTCGCCTGGTTCACCGTGATCTGCCCGTACGAGACGTTGCCGCTGTTCTGGACTTTGATGGTGCCGAACTCCCTGGGGGAGTTTCCATTGAACCGGGCCTCCATTGAGCCGCCGCCTTCGAGATAAGGAATAAGCGCGAACGGTTTGAACGTCGACGCGGCTCGTGCAACGTCCTGGGTGACCGCGTTGACCTGAACCGCCTGGTAGTCGCCGCCCGCGTACTCGGCCAAGATCGCCCCGGTCTCATTGTCGACCGAGGAAAGTGCGACTCGGATCGTTTCGGGCGCGTCTTCTGGCAGTGCCGATATCGACTCGACCGCTGCCCGTTGCATCTCCGGATCGATCGTGGAAATTATCTTGAGCCCACCCGCGTCCAGGTCGTCTTCTGTGAATGCACCGCTATCCAGTAGCTCCTGTCGGATCTGTTGTAGCAGGTATCCCTGCCACCCCTTCATGGAAGAGGCAGGCCCCGCCGGGGGGATCGTGTCAGGAAAATGAGCGTCCCGGCCCTGCTGCTCTGAGATCCAACCGTCCTCGACCATTAGAGAGATGACTCGGTCAAAACGAGCGTGAGCCATCTCTGGGTCTACCTCGGGATCCCAGACACTTGGTGCTGGGATCACCCCGGCTAGAAGCGCAGCCTGGGACAGGTCCAGGTTAGCGGCCGGAATACCAAAGTAGGCTTTGGCGGCGGCCTCAATCCCGTACGCCCCACGCCCAAAGTAAATGGTGTTCATGTACGAGGAAAGGATCTGTTCTTTCGACTGAGTGCGGTTGATCTTGAGTGCGGTGAGGGCCTCACGGACTTTGTCCAGGTAGCCGGAGGTCTCCTGACCGTAGTATGTCTCCACGTACTGCTGCGACAGAGTCGAGGCCCCCTGGCGCACACCACCACGCGCATTGTTCAAGAGTGCTCGGACAATCCCGCGGAAGTCGACACCGGAGTTCGTGTAGAACGTACGGTCCTCAGAAGCCACAATGGCGTTAGCGACGTAGTCCGGAAGCTCTTCCACGTCGACAATGGTGCGGTTTACTTCGGCGAAAACTCCAAGTTCGGTCGTCCCGTCGTCGTAGTAGACGGTTGTGGCTTCAGCTAACGCGAACTCGCTTGGTGCAGGGATGGTGATCCTGTTGTACGCCCAAAGAAAGACTCCGGCCCCAATGATGGTTAGGAGTAGGAACGTGATGAGAAGACCCAGCGCGGTCTTCTTAACCCACCCGCGCTTTTTCTTGCCCTGGTCTTCACCTTTGGGCTCGGACGCGCCAGCATCTGCCCCTGCGCCACTGTGGAGTTGCTCCATGCGGCTCGGGGGCGGAGGTGGGGGTGGGGATGAGCGGTAGGGACTGTTGCCCCCGCCCGAGGGACCCTGTGCGGATTGACTCACGGATTCTCCTTGCGCTCTGTTGAGCCCCAGCGTAGTTCGACTGTCAGACCACCCGGGGGATTGTGACCAATTAGAGGTCGGGACGTTCAGCGCTGTTCCCACCAGTCGAGCAGGGCGGACCGGGCCTGCTCCGGGTCCATGGGGCCGCTGTCCATTCTGAGGCCCAGCAGGAACCTGTAGGCCTCCCCCACCTCGCGTGATGGGCCGATCCCCAGAATCTCCATGATCTGGTCGCCATCCAGGTCGGGACGAATGGCATCGAGTTCTTCTTTTTCCCGGAGGGCAGCAATCCGTGACTCTAGGTCGTCGTACGCCGCGGACAAGCGTTCCGCTCTTCTGCGGTTCATGGTGGTGCAGTCAGCACGGGTCAGGCGATGTAGTCGTTCTAGCTGGTCGCCAGCGTCGGTCACGTACCGTCGCACGGCCGCATCACTCCAGGCCACTTCACCGTAACCATGGAAACGGAGGTGGCCCGCAACCAGATCCGTAACAGCTTTCGTGGTCTCGTTATCGAAACGGAGTTCTTTCATGCGCTTCCGAGTCATTTTGGCGCCCACGATTTCGTGGTGATGAAAAGTCACCTTGGAGCCCTCAAACTTCCTGGTGGCGGGCTTGCCGATGTCGTGCATCAGCGCCGCAAACCGCAGGACAAAGTCAGGCCCTGGGACGGGGCCGTCGGGTCCGGACTCGAGCGCAATGGCCCGGTCTAAGACGGTGAGAGTGTGCTCGTAAACGTCCTTGTGGCGGCCGTGTTCATCAACGGTTTCCACCAAACTTGCAACCTCGGGGAGGACGATCTGTGCCACGCCCGTGTAAACCAGAAGCTCAATGCCTCGCCTGGGGTACTTCCCGGTTAGAAGACGCTCAAACTCAGCGCGCACCCGCTCTGGTGACACGATCTCCAGGCGATCCTTCTCTGCTTCCATCGCCCGCATTACGTCGGGGTCAACGTCGATTCCCAGCTGCGAAGCGAACCTGGCCGCCCGCATGATCCGCAAGGGGTCATCGCGAAACGACTGCGTCGGTGAGACCGGAGTCTTGAGAAGTCCGGCTGCGAGGTCCTCCAGTCCAAAGAAGGGGTCAACCAGAGTCATCTTTGGCATGAGCATCGCCATTGCGTTGACCGTGAAGTCCCGCCGTGACAGGTCCCCTTCAAGGGAATCGCCGTACTCAACAAGGGGCTTGCGGGAATCTTCCCGGTACTCCTCGGTGCGGTAGGTGGTGATTTCCACCTCCACGGCTCCTTTGCGTCCGGCTATGGTCCCGAAGGCTCTTCCGACATCCCAAGTCCTGGCGCCCCACTTCTTCAGAAGCGTTTCGCTTTCATTTGGCGTGGCAGACGTAGCCAGGTCAAAGTCATGGGGAGTGACGCCCAGGAAAGCATCCCGGACGGGTCCGCCGACAAGGGCGATTTCGTGTCCGTCCGCCTCGAAAAGCTGGGCCAGCTCTATCAAAGAGGGGGGTAGCTGCTGAAACATCCGCCGCGCGGATGCCAGGAGTGCTGGGATGTCGCCGGACCCCAACAGGTCTGCGTGCTCCGCCACTATGTCCCCCTACCTCTTTGAGCCAGCGGCCTACACACAAGGGTAATTGTGGGTGGACGCTTGGCGGCAACATATGCTGGGAGAATGCACACATCAGAGCCTTTTGCCGGAGAAAGGAAAACGCCGGCTGACATCGGGGCTTTTGTGCAGGGAAGAATCCGGCGAGACCGTCCCGTACCAACTATTCGAGAGACGTCCGCCGGTGGCGTCGCGGTCCGTATTGAGGCCGGAAAACCCATGGTGGCGGTCATTTTGCGCAAGAACCGCTCAGGGAAAAGGGAGATCTGCCTGCCGAAGGGTCACCTTGAACGTGGCGAAACGGCTATGCAGGCAGCCGTTCGTGAGATCAGGGAAGAAACAGGGATAGATTCCAAGATCATCCGCCACCTCAGCTCTGTGGATTACTGGTTCTCTGGCTCATCCGCGCGCATTCACAAACGAGTCCACCACTTCCTCGCCGAGTACCAGGAAGGGGACATCACCGCTGAGTTTGATCCCGACCAGGAAGCCGAGGATGCGATCTGGTTGAACCTCTGGGAAGCATCACGAACCCTGTCTTACGGAAATGAACGTCGAGTCGCCCGGCTAGCGCTTTCGTTGCTGTACCCCAACGGAGGCCGCGACTGATGACAGCCCGGCCCCTCTCCCGGACCCTCTTCGCCATTGTGGTGACGCTCGCGGCACTTCTGGTGTTTCTTTGCGTAACTGCACCCAAGGCATTCGCGGAACCCGGGTCCGAAAAGGACCCGAATGTTCAAGTCGTGAGCATCAGCCCCGCGGTGCTAACCGACGAAACCGAGATAGAGGTGAAGGTTCGCCTGCGTGCGCTTCCGGAGACCGACGTGGCCAGGGTCGCGCTTTTCATGGGTGCTGACTCCCTGAGAACAACAGAACAGGTCGACGCTTTTCTGGAGAATGGCGGCTACGTTTGGAACGTCGCTGAGGTGACTTTGACGGACGAACAGAGGGCGCAGGCTTCAACCGAAAGCGGCGTGCAGGTGTCGCTGAAGGCGGGAATCGAAGAACTCCCCCTGTGGAACGTGGATGATTGGGGACCCTACGCCGTCGAGGTGAGGTCCTTGGGACACGCGCCTGGAAGCTTCGCCACCGCAACGTCCGCAAGATCGCTACTGCTCTGGTACGGAAACAATCCTACAAGCGGCCTCCACCTAAACCTGATCGCAAGACCCGACGGAGCGGGTGGCCAACTGAGTGGAGCCCTCGGGGTCACCACACCCCTGAGCAAAGCTGAGCTACTCGCTCTGGGGCCGACTGGCCCAGAGGCAGGCGATACCCTGCTTCTCCCGACTGGGAGCGCTGACCTTTCCGTGATTTCCGCGGCGAGCGCCAAGGGTCTCGCTGATTTAGCGACAGCTTCTCTGGACAGTTGGCAGGACTCGACCAAAGCCCCCTTGGTAGCGAAGGCTCTTCTAACAAGCCAGGAGTGGTTCTCAACTGCTGTTTTTGGGGTCTGCGGCGGCTACCCCGTGATCAGTCCTCCCGGGGGGATCCAATCAGCAGCGTTACCGCCCGGGAACTACACGCTCCGAAGTGACCGGACAGAAGGAACCAAGGTACTGGTCCAGACCTGGACGGATCTCGAAAGCATCATTAGAGAAGAAGCTGCGAGTAAACCGGAGGTTTTTTCAAAACAGCAACGCATCCGTTCGCTCACCGCTCTGAAAGCAAAAGAGCTTGGCGACGAAGACAGCTTTCTGGTCGCGAACCTGCTGGACGCCGACCTTTCGGACCTTAGAGTCCCAGAACCTGCTTCCCTGTCTCCCGAGACCCTCCGGAGCGGGCTGACGGCAGTTCTAGATGCTCCCTGGGTCACCCCGGTTCCGCTAAGCGAAGCTTTGGTCGGGCCCACCACAAGCGTTGTGCTGGCCGATCTGCCAGCTAAGCCGTCAGGCGACCGGACAACCTTGCAAGCAGCGTTGGACCCTGTCAAGAGTGCCTTGGTTTTGGCGCTCGGTGTCCTTGAGATCGGAGTAGACCTGCAGGAAGTCCCACCGGATCTGGCACTCACTGCACTCGCCCCAACCGCCGCAGGCTTGGGCATCAACGCTCGCGCAGAGATCGCGAAAGAAGCCAGCACTGAAATACTCGAACGTTATGACGTGATTGACATAGCGCCCTCCAGAACTGTCAACGTGCTCAGCAACGAAGCTGAGTTTCCAGTGACGCTTTCTAACCGCGGCGACAGGGACGCTAGGGTCTTGGCCGGGGTTAGGGTGAATGACCCCCGGCTTAGCGCTGATGAGTGGGTGGAAACCATAGTCCCTGCACATTCATCCGCCACCGCAAACGTGCCGATTGTTGCATTGGGTAGCGGCAACGTGAACGTGGTGGTCGAAGTGAGGTCGACCAACGGAACCTTACTGGACTCCTCAGACCCGTTTTTAGTGAGGGTGCGCCCGTGGCTTGGCGACACAGTAACCTGGGTCGCGGGCTCGGCGCTTGCAGCGCTATTCCTGATCGGGCTCTATCGCACAGTCCGCCACGGACGAAGAGGGGTGGGGGCACAGCCCGGTAGCCTTCCTATCAAGGACGGTGAGTGATGGAAGATCCCCAGCCAGACAAGTCGGGTCCGGAAGAGCCCTTAGCTCCGAAGGAGCAGTCCCTGCTGCGTTCTTCAGCCCTCATGGCGTCGGGAACCCTGGTGTCTCGCATACTCGGTTTCGTGCGTTCAGCGATGCTGGTGTCAGCCATCGGTGTTACCGCGGGAACGGCAGCCTCATTTCAACTTGCGAACACGTTGCCAACCATGGTCTACAACCTGCTTGCCGCAGGCGTACTAGACGCGGTTCTTGTCCCCCAGATCGTTAAAGCACTTAGATCCAGGGCCGGCTCCCCGTACGTAAACAAGCTGATAACCCTTGTGGGTTCGATCTTGTTCGCGCTGACTCTGGCTGCAATGGTCGCGACACCTCTGCTGATCAGCCTCTTCGCCCCGACCCTAGAACCGCAGACGCGCTCCCTCGCGATTACTTTTGCGCTCTGGTGCGTGCCCCAAGTGTTCTTCTACGGGGTCTATAACCTCTTCGGACAGATTCTGAACGCCCGAGGTGTTTTCGGACCGTACATGTGGGCCCCGGTGGTCAACAACGTCGTCGCGATCATTTCTCTTGGCGTGTTCCTTGCAATGTGGGGTCCCGCCGGACAGGTGCTACCTGCCGGGGACTTCACCGGCACCCAGACCGTGGTGCTGGCCGGTTCAGCAACACTCGGCGTGGTTCTTCAAGCGCTTGTGCTGATTATCCCGATCCGGCGTTCTGGAGTCCGCTTAGCGTTGGATTTCCGTTTCCGCGGAACGTCCTTCGGGTCCGCACCAAAAGTCGCCATCTGGACGTTCGCAACGTTGCTTGTCAGCCAGCTTGGGGTGATCTCGACAACGAACATTGTGACCCGCGCTGACACCTGGACAGACAAGACTGGTGAGGTGGTCGCCGGGCTTCAGGCATACCAGTACGCCTTCATGATGTTCATGCTTCCTCAGTCCCTGATCACCGTCACGATCGTCACAGCGCTCTTCACCAGGCTGGCAAACCGAGCTGCCGAGCAAGACCTGGATGGAGTCGCAGAAACCTACGACCAGGGTTCTCGCCTGATCCTGATGCTCACAATCTTGGCGTCAGGCGTTCTCATGGTTGCTGCGACGCCGCTGATGCAGATCCTGATGCCTACTTTCGGCACCAGTTCGGCGTCGCTTTACGGTGCGGTCCTTGTCGCTCTTGCCCTTGGCGGACCGTTTTCTGCTCTCACCATGATGAGCCAGAGGGTCTTCTATGCCCTTGAAAACGCTAAGCCGGTCTTCTTGACCTCACTTATCCCCACAGCAGTGCAGCTGCTGGTCGGCTGGACGATCTACTTCTCGACCCCGGCCGCGCCGAAATGGTGGACGATCGGAGCAGCCACAGGAGAGACCGCGTCGCGTCTGTTGCAGGGACTGATTGGCCTATTCCTGGTTTCCAGGACACTTCCAAGAGTGCGCATGTCTTCAACCCTGCGTGCGGTCGGCATTTACGGCGCTGCAACCGCCAGCGCATCGCTGGTGGGCTGGGGCGTGCTACACCTGCTCGGCCCCGGGTCCGACTCTGCATCAGGCCTCGGTAGAGTCACGCAAGCGGGCCTTAAAGCCGTGCTGGCGGGCCTGATAATCGTCATTCTTTTTGCCCTTTTCTTGAAGTACCTGGATCCCAGCGGTTTCGGTGCGCTCAGTTCTGCCGTTCGGTCTCGGCTCCCCTCCCGTTTCAGGGGAGAACCCGAAGATCCAGATGCTCCCGACTCTCCCAGTGAAACGGGCCTCTCGGAGACAGCTGCCGAGCTGGCAGAACAGGCAAACGAGCCGGTTGGAGCAGGCTCACCACCACCCGTTGCCTTTGAGACGAACGGGTGGGACCAAGATCCCCCCGAGTGGGAGGCACTGTTCGAAGGCCCCTTGGCGACTACGGTCGCAAGCGCTCTCCCCGCACTGGATCCCCCGTCGACGGGCGGCTTGCCGGTGGTGACGCCAGCCATGCTGCGAAGCGGCCGGACCTCTTTTCCTGAGAGTCGGGGAATGGCCACGCGCGCCCCGGGTACCCTAAGCTCTAAAGATGCCGAGCCCACTGGGGACGCACCAAAACGAACCGGGATTTCAGGGAGACAGGCGGTACTGATGAAACAAAGCACGCTACCCCGCTTCCGCGGAACCCGAACGGGGGCCGGCTCCAAGCGCTTTGACCCCACCATCCCGGCACTTGTGCTGGGCGTCGTTCTCTTGGTCGTGGGGGTCTGGATTGCGAGCAAGAACCTATTTTTGGGCACAGAGCTGGTGCAAACAACTCCACCTCCACCCGTGGCTCCACAGTCCCAACAAGAATCGGATGAACCGGGCGTTGATGAAACCCCGAGCACTGTGACACCGGTGATCGCTGGTCTTGCGGTTTATTCCTGGGGTGATGACGGGGGAGACCACCCCGACCTGGGAAACAACGTGCTGACGGATGACCCCCTCACCTACTGGCGTTCCAGGTACTTCTCGCCAGCCACCTACCCGCAGGCAGAACCGGTGGCGATACAGCTGAACCTCGCAGAGCCAGCTGTGGTCAATCAAGTGACGATAAAGCTGATCGGATCCGGTGGGGAAGTTGCTGTTGTTGACGCTAGCGAGGGTGACCCTCGGGCAGGTGATGTGCTCGGCGTCGCTCCCCTTTCGGAAACAACTGTCATACCCTTGACTGAGAAGATCGAGGTCTCGTCGTTGGGTCTGGTGTTTAGTGAGTTGCCTATCGACGACGAAGGTAGGAACCGACTGAAAATCGTGTCCATAACAGTGGAGTAGCCAAGTGAGTGAAAAAGTCGAACAGGTTGTCGTGGTCGGGTCTGGCCCAGCGGGCTACACTGCCGCTATTTACGCAGCTCGGGCGGGGTTTGAGCCCCTCATCATCGCAGGATCATTAGACGCCGGGGGAGCCCTAATGACAACGAGCGAGGTCGAAAACTTCCCGGGATTCCCCAAAGGAATCCAAGGACCGGACCTGATGGACCAGATGCGGGCCCAGGCCGAACGCTTTGGAGCGCGAATCGAACTCGACGACGTCACCGCCGTGGACTTCACCGCGCGGCCCTTCACACTCAGCGTCTACGGCGGCGAAGTGAAAGCCGACTCAGTTGTGATTGCAACGGGTTCTGCGTACCGCCACCTGAACGTACCCGGAGAGGAATCCCTAGCAGGCCGGGGTGTCTCCTATTGCGCCACCTGCGACGGCTTCTTCTTCCGAGACAAGGATCTGGTGGTTGTCGGCGGCGGGGACTCTGCAATGGAAGAGGCCTTGTTTCTAACCCGCTTCGCCAAGAAGGTTACCGTCGTTCACAGGCGCGACCAGCTACGGGCGTCCAAGGTTATGGCTGAAAGGGCCTTAGCCAACTCCAAGATTAACTTCGCTTGGGACTCAACGGTTGTCAAGATTCAAGGTGATCCTGCGGTCGACTCTGTTGTTCTGCGCAACGTGAAGACCGGAGAAGAGACCGTGCTACCTACTGACGGAGTCTTCGTGGCGGTGGGCCACGACCCTCGCTCGCAGCTGTTCAAGGGACAGCTAGACCTTGATGACGCCGGCTACATAAAGGTGAAGCAGCCAGGCACTCAAACTTCAGTAGAAGGCGTTTTCGCGTGCGGAGACGTCGTCGACCACACCTACCGCCAAGCAATCACGGCTGCTGGGTCCGGCTGTAGGGCCGCGCTAGACGCGGGGCGCTACTTGGAGGACCAAGCGGGGGTTTAGCCCTGCGGGAACGTGTCGGGTTCCAAGCCCAGCTGCTGCGCGATCCTGCCCAGATCGTCTGGGCCTGCGAACCCGATCACTAGCCGCCCCTTCTGGGGCCCCTCGGCAACAGTCACGGTGGTGTCAAGCGCTTCAGCCAATAGATCCGCGATCTGTTGGGCCTGGGGTGACGGTGGCCGCTTCGGTCTGACCTTCTTAGGGGTCGGCCCTACCCTGCCGTGACGCACCTGCTCTTCGGTTGCTCGGACCGAGAGCCCCTCAGAAATGATCCGCGCTGACAACGCTTCAATGGCGCTTGAATCTTTCAACCCAAGTAGCGCCCGAGCGTGCCCTGCAGACAGCACGCCTGCTGCAACCTGGCGCTGAACGCTTGCGGGGAGCTTCAGCAGCCTGAGCGTGTTCGCGATCTGGGGGCGCGACCTCGCAATACGCATGGATAGCTCTTCTTGGGTGCACGCAAAATCCTCAAGTAGCTGGTTGTACGCTGCTGCTTCCTCAAGCGGGTTTAGCTGGGCGCGGTGCAGGTTTTCGAGTAGTGCATCGCGTAGCAGCTGGTCCTCCTGCGTCGAACGGACGATGGCGGGGATCTGCTGCAGTCCTGCGAGCTGGCTTGCACGCCACCGTCGCTCCCCCATCACAATCTCGTAGCGAGCCTCCGGCTGCTCCCGCAGCGCCTCTTTCAGACGTTCCTGCTGGCCCGGCTCAGAGAGTGTTTCGTCTGTGATTCTCCGCAAGACAATTGGCTGGAGTACGCCGACCTCGCCGATCGAGCCCGCAAGCTCTTTGAGTTCGTCCGGGTCGAACACACTTCTGGGCTGCTTCAGGTTGGGCACGATCCAGTCGGTAGGGATAAGACCGAAGGTCGCTCCCGGAACTTCGACCAAATCGGCTGGGGAGGCTTTTTGCTCCGTGGCCCTCGGCATTGTTTCACGTGAAACATTTTGGGTTGTCCTGGGTGATAACAGATCTCTGGCCGACCCACCACGCGTCTTCGCGCGCCCGTGTTCTCCGGTCCCGGTCCCCAGGTCCGGGAGTAGAACATCAAGGGGTCTTTTTGGGGGTGGAGGCTCCTCCGCGTCTGGGATCAGTGCGCCCAGGCCTCGACCCAACCGACCACTCACTCTGGGTTTTGGCCCTGCGGCTCCTGTCCTGGGCGGCTGCAGTCCATTCTCGGTCATGCTGTTTCACTCCGGTCAGCCATGTTCTGCGAGCCAGCGCCTGCAACGCGCGCAGCTAGCTGGCTTGCTGCAAGGCGGTAGGCGACCGAGCCTGTGCCTTTCGGATCGTACGTCAGGGCAGTCTGAGAGAAGCTAGGGGCTTCTGAGACGCGCACAGATCGCGGAATGACAGTGTCCAGGACTTGGGTGGGAAAGTGCGAGCGCACCTCCTGAATGACTTCCGCGCTCAGTTTTGTCCTGCCATCCACCATGGTCATCAGCATGGCTGGAGCCCGCAGCGTCGGGTTTAGATTAGCCCTGACACGCTCCACAGTGTTCCACAGCAAGGAAAGCCCCTCTAGCGCGTAATACTCTGCCTGGATCGGAATCAATAGATCAGTCGCGGCCACCAAGGCATTCAGCGTCAGCAGACCCAAAGACGGCGGACAGTCTATAAGCACAAAGTCAGGGCCCTGGTCGCCAAGGCCATCCAAGTACTGGTCGACCGCGAACTTCAAGGAGCTGGCCCGGTCCGGCTGATCGACCAGTTCTACTTCGGCTCCCGCAAGGTCGATGGTCGCGGGGCAGACCGTCAACCCCGGGATGTCTGGGGAGGGTTGAGTCACCTGTCCCAGCGCTGCCGTTCCGATCATCACGTCGTAAGTGGAGGGAGTGCCAGCTACGTGGGGGACACCGAGCGCAGTCGACGAGTTCCCTTGGGGGTCGGCGTCGATCACCAAGACCTTTAGGCCCCCCAATGCAAGGGCGGCGGCCATGTTGACGACAGAAGTCGTCTTTCCGACCCCTCCCTTCTGGTTAGCAACAGCCACAACTACTTTGCGGTCCGGGGCAGGCAAAGCCGTCGCTTCCAACTGCTCGAGTGACTTGTAGTTGCGCTGAAGCTCGGTCAGTAAAGGCGAAGACGCGGGCGCACTACTCATTGGGCTCCGTCCATCTCGCGGCAGGTCTGGTTGAATTGTTCCACGTGGAACATTCTAAGCTCTCCCCCCGACAGTGCTCCACCAAGCGGGTCCGAACGCACAGGCTGGAGGTGATGAAGCCCTGGTCGACGGAGGAGACGCTCAAGATCCGCTCTAGCACCCCCAGAAACGCACTCGGAGAGCAGGACCGTTCTTGCGGCGTCGCGGACCTGCTCCGTGAACCCTCCTCGAGTTCGCGCGTAGCACCACAGCGCCTGCACGTCAAGGCCCGAACAGCGGTTCCGAAGCCCGAAGGTAGGAACGTCTCTATACCAACGGAGCCTTCGCCCGAAGCCGGTTTCTTAAAGAAACTGATAGACGGATGGCGCCTCGGAAATCCCCCCCGATGTTACGAAAAGTGAAGGTCGCCTCCGGAGCGTGAGCGATCTAAGTCAACACGCAAGTGTGCCCCTCAGCCGGCACCGTCCACTTTGAGAAGGCCAGGCTGGAATGTTCCACGTGAAACATTCCGGGCCCTACTTCCGACAGCACTCCACCACGTAGGTGACCTCGCCGTCCATGACGGAGACCACCTCATGAACCCTGGGCGTGAGCTTGAACTTGTTCAGCTCCCGATGCGCTTCGCGCACTTCCTGCCCGGCCCTCTGGCCTTTCAAGGCCAAAAGGCATCCCTGCTTATCAAGCAGGGGAGCCGTCAGCTCGACTAACTGGCTCAACTTCCGAACTGCGCGTGCGGTAACGGCATTGACCTTGAAGTTCTTGTCGAGGTTCTCCGCTCGATCCCGAATGACCGTTACGTTCGTCAGTCCCAGCTCGCCACTCGCGTAACGCAGCCACTCGCAGCGACGTTCCATCGGCTCAATCAAGAACACCTGCAAATCCGGACGGGCACAGGCTATGACCATTCCAGGTAGGCCGGCCCCGGAACCGACGTCTGCCACGCTTCCGCTCCGTGGCAGGAAAGGAAGCACAGCCGCCGAGTTAACGATATGTCGGGACCAGATTCGGTCTGTCTCTCGGGGACCTATAAGGCCACGTATCGAACCCTCGGCCTCCAGCAGCGCGGCAAATGCCGCAACCTTGCTCTGCTGAACGCCGAACAGAGCAAGTACCAGTTCAGACGGAGTCTCAGACACTCGTGTCTCCTCCTACTCGTCTTCTGCTTCCACCGAAGCCGGAAGAATCACGACCCGCCTATTCGGCTCCGCCCCTTCAGATTCAGATTCCAAGCCCATTTTCGCCACCACGTCGTGGCAAACCTTGCGTTCAAAGGGATTCATCACGTCCAGACGCAACGGTTCGCCTGTCTCCTTGACCCGGAGCACGCCTTCTCGCGCGACTTCCTGGAGTTCTTCCCGCCTCTTGGCCCTAAACCCTGCTATGTCCAGCATCAAACGCGAGCGTTCGCCGGTCGACGCCTGAACCGCAAGTCTTGTTAGCTCTTGCAGTGCCTCCAGGACCTCCCCGTCCTTCCCCACCAAAGTGGGCAGGTCAGAGTTCTCTGCGTCGCTGATGATAGCCACGGACGCACGATCGTTTTCGACGTCGATCTCGATGTCACCGTCCATGTCCGCAATGTCTAGGACCTCCTCTAGGTAGTCAGCCGCAACCTCGCCCTCCTCTTCCAGGAGTTGCGTCTTAGCCCCAGGTTCACTCGTGTTACTCATGCTTCTCCTTGTGTTGAATGCGTTGTCTTGGCCGCTTCGTTCACTGCTGGTTCTTCTTCTTGTTCTGCGCTCGGCGTTCGGCCCGACGCGCGGCACGGCGCTTTTCGATCTCTTCGGGCGTCAGGTCGCCGCCTCTGGCTTTTCGATCTTGCTCCTTGCGGGCAGCGCGCTCCTGGCGTCGCTGTTCCGCCTCAGCTTCCTGCCGCTCACGTTGCGCCAGACGGAGCCGTTGCTCGCGAGAAAGCTTTTTCGGTCGCTTTGCCCGCGCAGCCTCCGCCGCCAGCTGTGAGTTCTTCTTCAGCACCAGCTGCTTCATCCAGAGCTCGTCAGGAATAGTGCTCCACGGCTCCATTGCCAGGCCTCTGTAAACAGCGACCCTCTCAGCATCATCCCAATCCTCAGGGAAGTCCGAGGCCACCTTCTGCCGCTTCGCGTCTCTTTGCAAAACGACCAGTGTGCGAGCGTCGAGCTCCACCTTGGCGTCAGCGCCGTTCCCTAGCTGCTCGAGCTCAGAGTCGTAGCCCTCAAATACGGGCACCGCCCACTCCTTGTACTTCTTCTCCCTTTTCTCCTTGAGTTCGTCGTACGCGGGAGCTCCGGGGGTTGGCATAGTTTTGACGACCCAGAGCTGCTGCCCCCAGCTGAAGAATGCCGTTGTAACCATGTACATGAGTAGCGCCATCTTGAAGATGAGCCCCGTAAAGACGTACATCAGGGGCATCATGTACATCATGCTCTTTTGACTGCGAACCATTGGGTTCTCCTGGTCCGTGGAGACAACCATGTTCTTCTTCATCGACATCCGCATGGTGAAGAACTGCAGCAGAACCATTAGGGCAATAAAACCTACAAAAACGAGCTTCTGACCCCAGTCAGGAGTAGTGCTCATCGACTGAGAAAGGCCAACACCAAACACAGTCGAGTGGTCGATCTCAGTTGCTACCTCTGCCGTGAGGGGCCCAAGATGATCAACGGTGCCGTCCCGGTAAGTCCCTTCCATGATTTGCTCAACAGCAAAGATGACCCTGTAGAGCGCGAACAGGATGGGCATCTGAACCAGCATCGGCAAACAAGAAGCAAAAGGCGAGCTCCCATTCTTCTTGTAGAGCGCCATCATCTCCTCTTGCTGGCGCTGCTTCGACATCTGGTCCTTTTTGCCCTTGTACTTGTCCTGAAGCTTCTTCAGCTCGGGCTGAATCATCTGCATGTTCCGAGTTGACCGGATCTGCTTCAGATAGAGGGGGAGGATGATGATCCTGATCAGCACCGTCAACAAAATGATGGACAGCACCCAGGCAAAACCCGGCCCCTGAGGCATTCCGAGTAGCACTAGTAGCTTGTGGATGTTGACCCAGATCCAAGCAAAAACGACGATGATTGGGTGTAGGACTGCGTCCACTTAGGACTCCTTATTTTTCGCTGACGCGAGCATCAGGTTCGGAGCGCCTACCCAAAGACTGTTCCGAAAACGATACTTCTTCTACTCTAAGGCCCTTGCCCTTTGGACTTTGAAGCCGGGCGGCCACGGACTCTCGAACAGTGGGCTTCTCTTCTATATCGTGGCCGACCCAATCCTCAGGGGGCACCCATGGGGTGGGCCTCCACGTCCCCGCATCAGGCACGTAATCAACCCCGCCTCGGCTCCAGGGGTTGCAACGCAACACCCTCCAGGTAGCAAGCAGAGTCCCCTTAAACGGACCGTGTCTTTCCAACGCTACGATCGCGTATGAGGAACACGTTGGATAGTAGCGACAACGCCTTGGGAGACCGGGAGAAACATACTTTTGGTATGCGCGCAACGGGGCCAGCATGACTGCAACCAGTGGGTTAGCCACAGTTCCCCCTGTTTTCCTTGGTTGAGGCGACTCTAACCAACCGAACAAGCTCAGACCTAGTTTTGTCGAAAGGAAGAGCTTCGGCGCCAGAAAGTACTCGCACGACCACCCGACTGTCTGGAGGGAGGCCCGGAAGGATTTCCGCCAACGCCGCACGCACCTGACGCTTCAACCTGTTCCGTCTTGTCGCCAGCCTCACCTGTTTCTTTGCAACCGAAACACCGGCCCGGCTCGGGTTCGTGGACGCTTCACCAGCCTGACAGCCAAGCCGCACCGAGACTACAAAGGCCCGGCTCCCGGCTCGGGAGCCAGACCTAAGAGTGCGCCCAAAACCTTCTTGGCGCGAAATGCGGTTTCGTGAGGCCAGCAAACCGGCCCTCCGGTCAGACGGAGAGCTTTGCGCGACCCTTGCGGCGACGACCGTTCAGGATCGCCCGTCCGGACCGGGTCCTCATCCGCAGACGAAACCCGTGGGTCTTGTGCCTGCGCCGATTGTTCGGCTGGTAAGTACGCTTTGTCATGACTACTCCTTGAGTCGGCAGTTATGTTCTGCCCCGCAACGCCATTTGGCCACTCGCTTCGCGGCATAAGCGGCGCTACTTCGCCAAAACAGACTACGCGGACGGCTCAAGTCGGGTCAATCTTGGCGCAGGCGTGGCCCTAAAACGCCTTTGCCTGTGGAAACTCCCGCGAGTGAAGCAGAGAGTTCCTCACATTCTTCTTCCCGTTCCCCTACGACGACGCTCCCTAATCCCTGAAGACCTGCGGAAATCGTTGAAACTACAGGCATGTAACTCCCTTCTGGAGATTCCACAGGTTAATTCACAGCGCGGGATAAGTACCTTCTGCCTGTAGACTCAATGGCGTCGTTCCGCCGGTCTCGGTGTCTAATCTCACCTGCTTAGCCTTGAAGGAGGGGTCATGGAGGGTTCCACTCTGGCTGCAGCCTGGGATCGTGCGGTGGCCCTGGTGAACCCCGAGGAGCTTGGCCCCGCCTACGAGGCCTTCATAAGAATGGTCAAACCACTCGGTAACATCGAGGGAACGATCCTGCTCGCTGTCCCGAACGAATTCACAAAGACCTACATCGAGACCCGGCTCGCTCACCAGTTGACCAGCGCCCTCTCAGAAGAGATGAACAAGCCTGTTCGTATTGCCGTGAGCGTTGACCCCTCGCTCGAGTTCGCAGCAAGCACAGAGGCCACACCTCCCGAACAACCGGCACCGCCAGTTGCCAACCCGGTTGAGGAGCCCAGGTACCACTACGCTGTTCCCACGGGCGGCCCGCGCGAGCCCTCACTAAACAAACAGACAGCAGAGCCCGCCGGGCCTCGAAACAAAGTCCAACTGAACCCGAAGTACGTGTTCGACTCATTCGTGATCGGCCCCTCGAACCGTTTCGCCCACGCCGCAGCGCTCGCCGTCTCTGAAGCCCCTGCACGGGCCTACAACCCTTTGTTCATCTACGGGGATTCAGGACTAGGAAAAACACACCTACTCCATGCCATCGGCCACTACACCGTCTCCCTCTATCCTCACCTGCGCGTGCGCTACGTGAACTCCGAAGAGTTCACGAACGAGTTCATCAATGCCATTCGCGACGGCCAACGAAAAGAAGCTTTCAAGCGCCGCTACAGGGGCACAGACGTTCTGCTCATCGATGACATCCAGTTCATCCAAGGAAAACCAGAGACCATCGATGAGTTCTTTCATACCTTCAATGCGCTCCAGAACGCGGGCAAGCAAATAGTCATCACTTCGGACGTGCCACCCAAGCAGCTCTCTGGCTTCGAGGACCGGCTGCTCTCCCGGTTCCAGTCAGGCCTAGTAACAGACGTCCAACCACCAGACTTGGAAACCCGCATCGCAATCCTTCAAATGAAGGCCGACGCAGACGGCATTGATATCGACTGGGACGTGCTTGACTACATCGCCTCCCGCGTTTCCTCAAACATTCGGGAACTGCACGGATCGTTGCTGAGGGTAACGGCTTTCGCGAAGCTGAACAGGCAAGAGCTGAACCTACCTCTTGCCCAAAGAGTGCTGAAAGACCTGCTCTCTGACCCAGAGGACGCAGAGATCTCGGTGTCCTTGATCCTGGGGCAAACGTCGTCGTTCTTTAACATCACGATCGAGCAGATGTGTTCAACAGACAGGTCACGACCAATCGTCGAAGCACGGCAGACAGCAATGTACCTGTGCAGGGAACTCACTGACCTGTCCCTACCAAAGATCGGCGACGCCTTTGGGGGTCGGGACCACACAACCGTCATGTACGCGAACAAGAAAATCTCAAAACTCATGGCTGAACGAAGAGAGACGTTCAACAACGTGAGCGAGCTTACGAACCGGATAAAACGGAAGGCTCGCGAGGCGTAGCTGCAACTCCTCAGTTGCTGGGCCCCTAAAAGCTCCCTCTTAGAACTTCTGTCCACATCTTGCACCGATGTAGTTTCAAGGAACCACGCGCCGAACAAGCGCTCTTGTGATCACGGGGAGCCCCACTTGTGCCTAACCACAAGAAAACCTGGAAAACTGTAAGTCACCCGGGGAGGGCACTGCGTCCCACAAAGCCGGATCCACACCCGTGCACACCCAGCGCGCGTTTCTTCACTTTTCCTCCACACCGCCGCGCCAAGTAGCTTCAACGAAATAGGGAGATCTCCACAGGGTCCACAGGGCCCACTACCACTACTACTAGTTAAGACCAATGATTCTTCTGAACCCGCAGTAAGCCCGGATGCACCCTGCGTAGGGGTGCTTCGACGGATAGAGACCCCGCTTTCGGCTAAAGTGGGACCAGTAGATCTTCCTGGAGGATTGGTGAAACTCAAGCTCCCGCGTGACGTGTTTTCCGAAGCTGTCCAATGGGCGGCCAGTGCTGTCCAACAACGACCCGCGATCCCAATCCTCGCTGCGATTCGTTTGAGTGCTGACGCAGGTGAGCTTGAGCTCTCAACCTTCGACTACGAAGTTTCAGCTAAGGCTGTCGTCGAGGCCGACGTAATAGAAGCGGGTGAAGCTCTGGTTGACGGGAAGATGCTGAGTGACATTGCGAAAGCTCTGCCTGCTGCGGAAGTAACCATCGAATCGAAGGATGCCAAGGTTGAGGTGCGCTGCGGGAGAGCTCATTTCGCGCTCGGAACCATGGCGATGGAGGACTACCCGCCCCTTCCGGCAACCCCGCAAGAACAGGGGCGGATTGACGCTCGCGAACTCGCCAGCGCTATTGGGCAGGTCAGCATAGCCACCTCCAGGGACGACACCCTGCCACTCTTGACCGGGGTGCGGGTTGAGATCGAGGGCCCGAACATCACTCTCTTAGCGACCGACCGCTACCGACTTGCTCAAAGGGATCTGATGTGGAATCCCCAGGACCCGAACTTCAGCGTTGAAGCGCTGGTGAAAGCCAAAGTACTAACCGACGTGGCAAGGAACCTTACTTCCGGTGGGGACGTTGAGGTCCAGCTGAATCCCGCGACGACGGGCGAACGCTCCGCGATCATCGGGTTCAGTGCCGGGGACAAGCAGACAACGTCTTCTCTGATGGACGGTGACTACCCGCCCGTTAGGAAGCTGTTCCCAGAAGCGACACCCCTCCAATACGTCTGCTCCAGGGCTGACCTACTGGATGCTGTGAAGCGCGTGTCGTTGGTGGCCGAACGTAAGACGCCAGTACACCTAACTTTTGGGGATGGGGCGTTGCACTTGGAGGCCGGTCAGTCCGACAGTGCTCAGGCTGAAGAGTCGATTGCGCTTGTCAGCGAGTCTGAAGAGCTCAGGACCGCGTTCAATCCAACCTACTTACAGGACGGCCTGGCTGCGCTGACTACGGATTTCGTCAGGTTTGGGTTCGTGAGTCCCACGAAGGCAGCAGTGATGCAGGGCCAAAGTGAAGAAGACGGCGAGGTTGACGACTCCTTCAAATACCTTTTGATGCCAATCCGCTTCGGCATGTGACTTGAGGGTTTCGCACCTAGCTCTTACAGACTATCGCTCGTACAGCGATCTGGTTGTTGAGTTTCCGCCCGGCGTTGTCGCTCTTCGGGGCAAGAACGGGCGTGGCAAAACCAACTTGATTGAGGCCCTGTCTTACGTAGGTTCTCTTACCTCACATCGCGGGTCACCTCCCGCAAGTTTGGTGAGGGTGGCTGACCAGGGGGAGCAGCCCGGCGGCGCAGTCATCCGGACGCGCATCGAAGCGGGAGGACGTTCGGACCTTCTGGAGCTAGAAATTGCTCGAGGAAGACCCAACAGGGCGCGGCTCAACCGTGGCAAGGTGGCCCCTAGGGACATCGTTGGAAAGCTGAGGGCAGTTGTTTTCGCGCCGGAGGATCTCTCATTACTGCGCGGTCAGCCCGAAGTTCGGAGAGGTTTTCTGGATCAGGTCTCCGTTAAGCTAAAGCCTCACCACATTGGGACTCTTCAGGAGTTCCAGAGGGTTCTTCGTCAGCGAGCAGCGCACTTGAAGATGATGCAAAGAACGGGTATCCCCTCTGACGCGGACGTCTCAGTCTTAGGTGTTTGGGATGAACAGTTAGCGCGCCTCAGTGCACAGGTAGTGGCACATCGTTTAGCCGTAACACGGGCCTTGGCGCCACTTGTTAGCCAGGACTATTCAAGGATTACGGGCGGCGACAGGCGGGCTGCTTTGGAGTATCGCTGCGCGGCTCTTCCTGACTCGTCAAAGTTTCCCGAACTCGACTTGTCTGTGGTCGATGGAAGATTTCTGGGTGACGCACAGGAGTTCGTCCCGCGGATGGAAAATGTGTTTTTTGAGAGGCTTGGTGAGCGGAGGCATGCGGAAACAGCTAGGGGAGTGAACCTTGTCGGCGCTCACCGTGATGACTTACTGGTAACCCTCGATGATCTGCCGGTAAGGGGCTACGCCAGCCACGGGGAGATTTGGTCTACGGCGCTTACTTTGCGTTTGGCTGAAGCACATCTGCTGCGGCAAGGTGGGGACACACCCCTTCTGGTATTAGATGATGTTTTCGCTGAGCTTGACGAGTCCAGAAGGGAGGGCCTCTTGGAGATTATTGGGGAACACGAACAGGTGCTAATCACGGTGGCTGTTGCCGCGGACCTGCCGGAAGGCTTGGATCCTTTCGTTCTAGAGGTGACCAGGGGCCAGGATGGACTCAGTCGCGTCACCCCGCTATCACCTGCGGGTGGCGCTTCCCCTGAAGGCACCAGAAAGGGCGCGTGAGTCTGTGGTTAGCGAAGCATCCCCCGTGTCCGGTGCTACTCCGGATGACGACCTTGGGGCGGACCAGAGGGTTTTGGAAGAGACGTTTCTACGGTTCAGGGCTCGTGGCCGCGGCCAGGCCGGTTCAACATCTCGAGTCAGGAGGCACGCAGACTTCGGGCGTAGCCGATCGTCAAAAGTTGCGGCCAGACCGATTCGAAGACCGGATGCGGGAGCAGACTTCGACTGGGCAGCGATGGCTCAACTCGAAGCCCAGGATGGCGTGAAGGACCAGAAACTCCCTCTTCGGCGCCCCGGGGGTGGAAGGCCCTATTCCGGCCGGGACCCCGGCAGGATCGATGCTGTGTTGGATTCTCAGCTGAAAGAACGCGGTTGGAAGGAACCTCTTCAGGTCGGCGCAGTGGTCGGCAGGTGGGAAGACATTGTGGGGCGTTTGGTGGCGATGCACTGCCCTGTCGAGAGCTTCCACGACGGGAAGCTTCTGGTTCGCGCGCGGTCATCCGCCTGGGCTCAGCAGCTACGGTTATTGTTGCCTGAGGTTATGGATCGCATAGCGGAGGTTGTCGGGGTTGGGGTCGTAGAAAAAGTGGTTGTTCAGGGTCCCCGCGCGCCCAGTTGGAAGCATGGGGTTCGCAGTTCGCCGGGTCGCGGACCTCGTGACACGTATGGCTAACTGCCGCGACCTTGGACTTTCGGTGACGAAATCCACAGGTGGGCTACCTGGCGTTTTTCCAGATACCGCGCTGGTTTCCTAACCTTTGGGAGCGGGCTCTCAGGTTGAATTTGGTAGGATTGAAGGGTTAGAAAGAGCAACCGCGGGCCCGCGGTTTGGGCCCGCAGTTTCACCTGTGACCTGCCAGTTTGGGCCAGCGATGTGGAAAGCCTGGGGCTTTGGCTGCGCTCTTGGAAGAGACGGTGCCCGAAGCTCTGGCACGGACAGGGAGTCGTTTGTGGTTACGTCGGACGCTAGTCCTGAATTCGCCGGAACAGCACATCAAAACGGTGCTGGGGACCACTATGGCGAATCCGACATTACTGTCCTCGAGGGACTTGAGGCCGTCCGGAAACGACCCGGAATGTACGTCGGCTCAACGGGTGAGCGCGGCCTTCATCACCTGGTTTACGAGGTCGTCGACAACGCGGTAGATGAAGCTCTGGCCGGTTACTGCGACCACATCGACGTGACGATACTGGCAGATGGTGGTCTGCGAGTCGCAGATAATGGCAGAGGCATCCCTGTTGGCATGCACCCGACGGAGGGTCGTCCGACCGTTGAAGTCGTGATGACGATCTTGCACGCCGGAGGCAAGTTCGGTGGTGGGGGATATGCGGTTTCCGGCGGCCTTCACGGTGTCGGCATTTCCGTTGTTAACGCTCTGTCCCGTCGCGTCGATACCGAGGTTCGGCGTGAAGGGCGCAAGCACCAGATCTCTTTTGCCAACGGTGGGCACGTCATCTCAGAACTGCAGGACACGGGGGTCGCTGTCGACACTGGGACTACCCAAACTTTCTGGCCCGACCCTGAGATTTTCGAGTCCGTGGACTTTGATTTCGAAACGCTACGTCAGCGCTTCCAGCAAATGGCGTTCCTCAACAAGGGCCTGCGGATCACTCTCACGGACCAGCGCGAAACTGAGGCCTCCGCTGACGACATCACAGGCGAACCTGCTGACAATGAGACCGAGAATGCGACGCGTGAGGTCTCATACAGGTACGAGCGGGGTCTTGTCGACTACGTCGAGTACCTGGACGCCACAAAGAGGGTTGCTCCAATACACCCGGACATCATCAGTCTGGACGCCGAAAATGAGTCCGGCACCTTGAGCATGGAAGTGGCCATGCGGTGGACCAGCTCCTACAGCGAAACCATTTACACCTATGCCAACACCATCAACACATCTGAAGGTGGGACGCACGAAGAAGGTTTCCGCACCGCCTTGACCACCATCGTCAACAAGTACGGCCGTGACAAGGGGATCCTAAGGGACAGGGATGAGAACCTTTCGGGCGAGGACGTTCGTGAAGGTATAACGGCCGTGTTGTCGGTGAAGCTGACAGAACCCCAGTTCGAAGGTCAAACAAAGACAAAACTGGGAAACACAGAAGCTCGCTCGTTCGTTCAGCAACAGATTTACGCACTGCTGGGCGACTGGTTTGACGCGCATCCTACGGAAGCGAAAGCGATCATCACGAAAGCTCAAGCTGCGCAGCAGGCTCGTCTTGCGGCCCGTAAGGCGCGTGAAGCCACAAGGCGGAAGAGCGCACTTGACTCGGTGTCCCTCCCATCAAAGTTGCACGACTGTTCCTCCCGCGACCCTCGCGTCTCAGAACTGTTCATCGTTGAGGGCGACTCTGCCGGCGGCTCAGCCGTCCTTGGGCGTAACCCAGACACCCAAGCGATCTTGCCGTTGCGGGGCAAAATCCTCAACGTCGAAAAAGCGCGCCTGGACCGTGCGCTTGCCTCCGACACTATTCAAGCCCTGATCGGAGCCCTCGGTACGGGCATCGGCGACGAGCTTGACCTCGCAAAGTTGCGCTACTGGAAAATAATCCTTATGGCGGATGCTGACGTTGACGGTCAGCACATCGCGACCCTGCTGATGACCTTCTTTTTCCGCTATATGCGTCCCCTCGTTGAACAGGGCCACATCTACCTTGCGAACCCCCCTCTCTACAGGCTCAAATGGACTAACACCTCTCACCAATATGCCTACTCCGACGGAGAACGTGATGAGCTTCTTGAGCAGGGCTCAGCAAAAGGGTGGCGACTCCCAAAGTCAGGCGGGATCCAGCGCTACAAAGGTTTGGGGGAAATGGACTACTCCGAACTCTGGAACACAACCATGGACCCTGACGCGCGCATCCTGAGACAGGTTGAGGTAGGCGAAGCGGCAGCTGCTGACGAAGTTTTCACCATCCTGATGGGCGACGACGTTGTCTCCCGCAGGCAGTTCATCCAACGTAACGCGCGTGACGTGCGGTTCATCGACGCTTGATTTGTAAGAGGAAAACATCCTGTGAGTGAAAAAGACAACTCGGACCAACTGCCCACGTCGACTGAAGAAGAAGATCAGGCGATAGAGGCTGGGAAAGCAAGCGACGCTGAGATCTCGGAAGCTGTCACGGCAGCAGCGGACCTGGCTGAAGCTGACGAGGACTACCAGGACATTCGCGATGACGGGACCCAGACTGCCCGCACGTCGACCGTAAACCTCGAAAAAGAGATGCAGAGGTCCTACCTCGACTATGCGATGAGCGTCATAGTGGGCCGCGCCCTTCCTGATGTTCGCGATGGACTAAAGCCCGTTCACCGGCGCATTCTTTACACGATGTACGACGGCGGTTATCGCCCGAATGCTGGTTTCTACAAGAGTATGCGCGTTGTCGGCGACGTCATGTCACACTTCCACCCCCACGGTGACGCCTCGGTTTACGACGCGCTGGTGCGATTGGTTCAACCATGGTCTATGCGATACCCACTGGTCTCGGGTCAGGGGAACTTTGGTTCGTCCGGGAACCTAGGGGCTGCTGCGCCACGCTACACGGAGTGCAAGATGGCTCCCCTGTCCATGGAGATGGTGCGGGACATCGACGAAGACACCGTGAACTTCCAGGACAACTACGACGGCCGTAACCAAGAGCCCGTCGTTCTTCCGGCCCGCTATCCAAACCTCCTTGTAAATGGGTCTGAAGGTATCGCTGTCGGCATGGCGACTCGTATCCCTCCTCACAACCTGCGGGAGGTCGCCGCGGGCGTTCAGTGGTACCTAGAGAATCCGGATGTGAGCCGCGAGGAGCTACTAGAAGCTCTCATGGGCTTCATCAAGGGTCCCGATTTCCCCTCGGGCGCTGACATTCTTGGTCGCAGTGGGATCGAGCAGGCGTATCGCACAGGGCGGGGATCCATCGTTCAGCGCGGCCATGTCGATGTGGAAGAACTTCACGGCAGGACCTGCCTGGTAATCAAGTCCCTGCCCTACCAGGTAAACCCCGACACTCTCTCCGCCAAGATTGCGGAACTAGTGCGCCTGGGTGAACTAACTGGCATTGCCGACATCCGCGACGAGACTTCGGGACACAACGGTCAAAGACTGATCATCGTCCTGAAGAAGGATGCGATCCCAAACGTTGTTCTCAACAACCTGTACAAGCGCACGCAACTCCAAGACTCGTTCCCGGCCAACATGCTCGCGTTGGTGGATGGGGTCCCGCGGACACTGAGCCTGGACGGTTTCATTCACTACTGGGTGAAGCATCAGCTGGAAGTAATCGTCCGCCGCACTCAGTTCCGCCTTGCTAAGGCCCGTGAACGACTGCACATCCTCGAGGCCTACCTGCGCGCTCTGGACATGCTGGACGAAGTCATTGCTCTGATCAGAGCTTCTGCGACGGTTGACGTAGCACGGGCAGGGCTGATCGACCTGCTGGACATTGATGACATTCAGGCCGACGCCATCCTTTCTATGCAACTTCGCCGCCTGGCAGCGCTGGAACGCCAGAAGATCCTGGAGGAACACGCCGAACTAACGGCTCGCGTCAAAGAACTGAAAGCAATCATTGACAGTCCCACTCGCCAACGGCAGATTATCAGTGAAGAGATGGCGGAGATCGTTGAACGGTTCGGTGATGAGCGCGTCGCTAAGATCGTGCCCTACGGCCCCGACATCTCTATCGAATCTTTGGTCCCTGAAGAAGACGTCGTCGTGACAATCAGCCGTGAGGGTTTCGCTAAGCGAACCAAAGCCGACAGCTACAGGGCCCAGAAGCGCGGAGGCAAAGGAGTACGTGGTACCAGTTTGCGCGCGGACGATGAGGTTGCCCAGTTCTTCGTCACCAGTACCCACGATTGGCTTCTGTTCTTTACAAACATGGGACAGGTTTACCGGACCAAAGCCTATGAGCTTCCCGAAGGCGGCAGGGATGCCAAGGGCCAGCACGTGGCAAACCAGCTGGCCTTCCGTCCTGATGAGACGATCGCGCAGGTCATGGCCATTTCCTCGTACGCGGACGACGACTACCTGGTTTTGGCAACCCGCGATGGCCTGGTGAAAAAGACGCCTCTGAGCGCCTATGACTCCCCCCGCCAGGCCGGTGTTATCGCCATTAACTTGCGCCAGGATGAGCACGGCGAGCCTGACGAGTTGGTATCGGCTGTTATTGCTTCCGCTGACGATGACCTCATGTTGGTGTCGAGAAACGGAATGTCCCTTCGGTTCCACGCCTCGGACGACGCGCTTAGGCCTATGGGGCGGTCGACTTCGGGTGTTCGGGGCATGAAGTTCCGTGAGGGGGACAAACTGCTCGCAATGGACGTGGTCAAGCCAGACGCCGATCTTCTGGTGGTAACTGAAGGAGGCTACGCCAAGCGGACCCCGCTAGAGGAATACCGCGTCCAGGGTAGGGGCGGGTTCGGCGTCAAGGTTGCGGACGTTTCTGAAGATCGGGGCGCATTGGTTGGCGCGCTCGTCACCGAACCCGAAGAAGAGGTAATGGCAATCATGGAGAGCGGGAACGTCATCCGCGTCTCTGTTTCTGATGTCCGCCCAACCGGGCGGACCACAAAGGGAGTGATCCTGGCCCGGACAGGGGAGCATGACGCGGTGAGTGCTATAACCCGTAGCAGCGACACTCAGGTAGGCTCTGACGGCAAGGACGATTCCGACAAGGAGAACGCGGATGCCTGACAGTCCACTGAACCCAGGGCCCCCTCCGCCTTATGAAGCAGAAGAGACCGTGGTGGTAGAAACGCTCTCGGGCGCCTCTCAATACTTCGCCGAAGAGGAGCTCACCCAGCCCGTCTACTCGGACGAGCCTCGCCGCGCTGACCTCACGCTTGCGCGCATCGATGCGTGGAGTGTCCTGAAAGCCTCTTTCCTGGTGTCTATCGCGCTGGGAATCGCGATTGTTGTCGCGACCATTGTTCTTTGGTTCTTCCTTGACAACATGGGTGTCTTTGGTGCGGTTGAGGACTTCCTGTCCGACCTGAATGCCGAACGTTTCCTGCAACTGATGGACTATTTGAGGCTACCCCGCGTCGTTTCTTATGCCACGATTCTTGGCGTCGCTAACGTGGTCATCTTCACGGCGATGACAACACTCATTGCTCTGCTGTACAACGTCATCGCAGCCCTGGTTGGTGGAGTCCAGGTCTCCCTGATGGACGAGTGAAAACTCACCCGACTCCGGCTTGTTTTTGGGTGAGCTAGGTTTGCTCAGGAGCATGCACGTCAGGTAATCTTTCTGAGGTTGCGGGCCTATAGCTCAGTTGGTTAGAGCGCAGTCCTGATAAGACTGAGGTCGATGGTTCGAGTCCATCTAGGCCCACCACTCCCGCACCGAAACGTTCGGTGCTCCAGCCACCAACAGGTTCAAGCCAGAAAACCCGTAGGAGACTCGTGCGCAGACTACTGCTTTGGTCCCTGGCTCTGGTTGTGGCCCTGTTCGCCGGTCGGGCAGTCTATGACTTGGTAGACACTCCCTGGGCGTGGCACAGCGCGGGGTGACTTAGTAAGGTAGTTTCCTGCGGGGCCATGGCGCAATTGGTAGCGCACCTGCTTTGCAAGCAGGGGGTTAGGGGTTCGAGTCCCCTTGGCTCCACCAATGGATGTTGGCGGACTGGCATTCTTGAACTGCCAGGCCGCCACTTGCGCATAGGGCGCCCGGTACGCTATAGGCATGCTTTCTAAAGGTGTTTTCCCAAGGGCAACTCTTCGGGGCGCAGTTGCGTTCCTGCTAGCGGTGACGCTGTCCGTCCTTTTCATTCCACTCAGTTTTGCGTACGAAGATGTTGAGCCCGAAGAGGGGGCGACACTTCCTGCTGCGGTTATCACTAGCGGGTCCAATGGCCAGGTTGCTGACTTCAGCTTGGCGGAAGATCCAGACACTCCCGGCAATCCTTTGGCTCCTTCTGACCTCGGCAAAGACCCTGGCGAGAGCGAAGACCAAAGTGAGGATCAGGATCCGGACTCAGAAGTTGCAGATGGAAAGGGCGACACAGAATCTGACTTGGAGGACGACCGCCTCTCAGAGGGTGACGCTGAAGTAGCTGACGGTGCGGGCGGCGAAGACGAAACCGGGACCGGGGAGATCGTAGCCAGGCTTGCCGCGTATCCGCCAGCTGGGACACATCGGTTGGCGGGCAAGGATCGCTACGCAACCGCGGCGCTGGTCTCTGCCCAGGCGTACCCGGATGGTGCTGATGTCGTTATCTTGGCGACCGGCGCGTCATTCCCGGACGCGATTAGCGTCGCTCCCCTAGCCAGCAAACTGGGCGCTCCAGTGTTGCTAACCCAGCGTTCCGTTCTGCCGCAGCCAACACAACGAGAGTTGGAGCGACTAGAGCCCGACCAGGTCATTGTGGTCGGGGGCGTAGGGGCCATCAGCGAAAAGGTTGCTAAGGCCGCGGCGAAGGACGCGACCACCTTGACCCGTCTTGGAGGCTCTTCTCGATATGAGACATCTTTGGCGATATCCCAGTTCGGTTGGAAAGAAGGTGCCGCGTCCGCGTTCATTGCAACGGGCAGCAACTTCGCAGATGCGCTCACGGCAGGTCCTGCCGCAGGAAAAACCAATGCCCCCATTCTCTTGGTTCCCAAGAACACCGGTAGGAAGACCGCCGCTGTCAAGGCAGAGCTACAGCGGCTCGGCGTCCAGCGGGTGCACGTTGCTGGGGGGACCGGGGCTGTGAGCGCTGCCGTGCTAAAGAGTGTTGCGCACGGGATTACAACGACTCGCTATGCGGGCGCAGACCGATACCAGACTTCCGAAATCATTCTGAAAGCCCACTTTTCTGCCCCCGTAGAAGCTGTCTATTGGGCAAGTGGTGAGGGCTTTCCGGACGCGGTGCCTGCCGCAGGGGTGGCGGGGGCTCTTGGCGTTCCTCTCGCCATCAGCCGACCGAGTTGCGTGCCTTTGACGGTGAACACGACAGTGAAGAACCTGCAGCCTAAGAGCCAAGTAGTGCTTGGAGGTCCCAAGGTCCTAAGCGAGAACGTATTAAGCAACCAGTCTTGTTTTGCTAAAGCACCGACTCCGACCATATCCGGGAAGGCTTCCGTCGGGTCGACGCTCACAGGTAAACCTGGCACTTGGTCACCCACGCCCTCTTCGCAAAGCTACCAGTGGCTACGCTCTGGGAAAGCGATCTCAGGTGCTACGAACCTGACCTACAAATTGGTGAAAGCAGACGCTGGGAATACCGTGACCTTCCGGGTCACAGCGAAGGCAGATGGCTTCGCAACCACGTCTAGAACCAGCGCAAAGACCGCGGTCGTGGTTGATCCCGCCTCGATCGATGACGCGTCCTCGATCAACGTTGTCGTCAACAAGAAGCGACCACTGAACCCGAAAACATACGTTCCCGCGAATCTGCGTTTACCCGTCGGCATCGGAAACTCCAATGGACAACCGTTGCGCGCGGAAGCAGCGACCGCTTTGGAGAAAATGCATGCTGCAGGTAAGAAAGCCGGGTACAACTACTACCTGATGAGCGGTTACCGCAGCTACAGCTACCAGGCCAACCTCTACAACTCATATCTTGCCAAGAACGGGCAAACCTGGACCGATCTCTATTCAGCACGCGCTGGCCATTCCGAACACCAAACCGGGCTGGCAGCCGACATCTATGAGTACGCCAGCTGCACGGGGTCGTGCTTCGGTGGTAGCAGCGCTGGGATCTGGCTACGGGACAACGCTTACAAGTACGGCTTCATTTTGCGATACGGCCAAGGAATGCAGCACATAGTGGGCTACGCGTATGAACCCTGGCATTTCCGCTACGTGGGGACGACAGTGGCAACCGACATGCACGATCGTGGCATCCGCACCCTGGAGCAGTACTACGGGTTGCCCGCTGCACCCAACTACTAGTGGGCGCAGGCAGACTTTTTAGGGTTTTGAATGGAAAGCTACACAAAGAATCGGCAGTCTGAAGAAGTCCTGCGCACCCTCATAAGTCGGGCTTTCGGACCGGACCAAGTGCCCACTGGGGCCGGGTTCGCGGAAGAGATCACCGAGGGCTGGTTTAACGTTGCCTACCGCATCAGACTCCGTGACGGTCAAGAAGTCGTCCTGAAGATAGCCCCTCCCGCCGGCGTACCCGTGTTGACCCGGGAAGTAGGGATGATGCGGGCGGAACTCGAGGCTATGCGCCTGGTGTCTGAGCAGACCAGCGTCCCGGTTCCTAAGATGCTTCACGCTGACCTCTCCCACGAAGTGGTTGACGCCGACCTTTTCTTCATGGAGTTTATCGACGCCGACAACTTCGGACTCAACGCTGACGCAGGGCTACTGGATCCCCAGGTCGTGGCTGCGGGCAACCGCCAGCTCGGAGCCTTGAACCGTGAGATCAACTCGGTGATCGGCGATCACTTCGGTCCGTTGATCGGTCCGGGCTACCCCACGTGGCGGGAAGCGTTCATGGCATTGATCCAAGACATTCTGGATGACGGGAGGCGCGTCGGCGTCAACCTTGGCTGGAGCGACCAGGAGATCCTTCGCGTTCTTGAGCAGCACGCTGAGACTCTTGACGAGGTCACGGTTCCTAGGCTTGTCGAGGTGGATCTTTGGGCTAAGAACTCAATGATCCAGGACGGCCACATTGTTGCGATTTTGGACCACGAACGAGCTCTTTGGGGATACCCCCTCATGGAAGCTGGGCTGACGGGACTTGACATCCCCGCGTTTGGCGACCCAACCGATTTCATGGCTGGCTTCGGCATCGGGGACCTCACGGGAAGCGAGCGCACCCGCCGGAGCCTCTACTCACTTTGCCTGGCACTCGTCATGGTGGTCGAGACCAAGTACCGGGGAACCGAGCGGGAACTCTACGCTTTCGGCAGGCAGCAACTCGATGCGCTTATGACCGCGCTGGGTTTTTCCCCGCCCCTGAGTGAGCGTGCCAGGTTGATGGGGGCCTCCGGTCGAGCCGTTCAGGACCTGGGGACGCTGCCGGTTGGGCGCCTTCTGTGGTGGACTTGCACCCAGACAACACTTTCTGTTGGCGCCTACGGCATTTACGCCCTCACGAATGCGTGGTTCGCCGAACGCTCACGCTCAGCGTCCGGGCAAGCCTGATCTACGGCGCGACAGTAGCAACGCTTGTTGCAGCGTTTGCGCCTGCGATCGTGGGTGCTTTCCTGTCCGTCCCAGAAGCACAAAATGTGGCCACGGAAGCCTTGCGGATCATCGCTATTGGTTTCGTGTTCGCCGGTGTCGCTCACATCATCTCGGCCTATTTTCAGAGCTTGGGGGCGCCTACCGCGTCGTACCTAATCTCGATAGGCACCCTGGTCGCAATCAAGCTTCCCTTGGTTCTGGCGCTGAGAATGATAGGCCCACTAGGGATCTGGATCGCCCTCTCGCTTGGGGAGGTGCTCTCTGCGCTTGCTGCGGGCGTGGTGTGGAAGGTCTTCGGTCAGCGAACCAGGTTAGTCGCTGAAGGATCGGCTTAGCGCTCGTACCGCGTCACGCCCCGCGCGATTGGCTCCCACCGTTGACTGCGACGGTCCGTAGCCGATCAGGTGCACTCTGGGCTCGGCGGTGACCTGCGTTCCCGTCATTGGGATTCCGCCCAGTGGCCCTGTTAGGTGCAGAGTTTCCAAGTGTCTCAGTTCAGGTTTAAAGCCGGTGGCCCACAAGATTGTGTCCACTTCTTGCAGAGTGCCGTCGGCCTCCAGCACCCCGGTCGGGCCAATCGCTGTGAACGTTGGTCTGCGGAGCAGGGCTCCGCGTTCTTTAGCTGCTTTCGCGTAAGGCGTCCAGATTAGGTCGGTGTAAGAAACAACAGACCCTGTCGGGACTCCAGCAGCGACATCCGCGGCCACCTTTGCTACGGTTTGGCGACCCCCTTCTTCTGCGGTGAAAACCTTTTTGAAGACAGGCTCTCTTCTGGTGTACCAGAAGGTGTCTGCAACCCTGGAGATCTCCTCAAGCAACTGCACGGCGGAGATTCCGCCGCCAACGATGGCGACGCGCTGGCCCGCAAACTCGCTGAGCGAAACGTAGTCTGCGACGTGGAGTTGGCGACCCTGGAACGTCTCCCTGCCTGGGTAGTAGGGAACAACTGGTTTCGTCCACGTCCCGGTCGCATTGATGACCCCGCGCGTTTCCCACGCACCCCGGTTCGTTTGGACCAGTAGGGGACCGGCTGGATCTTCGTCTTCCGTTTCCACAGATTCCACGTTGACTGGACGCAAGATAGGGAGGCGGAACTCTTCCTCGAACGCAGCAAAATACTGCGGGATCGCTTCCCTACTCGGGGTTGCGGGGTCGGGGAGTGGTCTAGGGAAACCCGGCAGATCAAAGATCCCGTTCACCGTACTCATGGTGAGGGATTCCCACCTGTGCTGCCAGGCGCCACCCGGGGCGTGGTTTGCATCCAGAATCACGAAGGACCTGTCAGCTTCAGGGTGGTTCAGGGCACTGACGAATCCCCTGCGAAGCAGGTGGTAGCCAGCCGAAAGACCGGCCTGGCCCGCCCCGACCACGACAACTGTGGTGGAGCGGGCCAACGGTTCAATCACTCGACCGTGTCTTTCTCACCCAACCAGTTCTTCGCAGCCAGGTACAGGCCTTCCACGCCATACTTTATGGTCGGCTGCATCACGGGGTAAAAGAGCGGGGAGTGGTTGGAGGGCAGGGTGGCGACGATGTCTTGGAATTCCCTGGGAGTCTTCGCGTCCTTGAAGAGTACGGGGTTCGCTCCACCGAGTAGCCAATAGCAGATCGGGGCTCCTGCAGCGAGCGCGAACAGGCCGACGTCCTCACTCCCTGTGACGCTACCCGGGTCAATGACGATAGCGGGGATGGTCTTGAACAACGCCTCCACCTCAGCGCACGCTACCGGGTCGTTTGCGACAGCGGGGAAGGAGTAGGAGGTTTGGACCAGCGGCTCCCTGTCGGCA
>CAYFRO010000012.1:3557-34596 GCA_964345565.1 uncultured Actinomyces sp. | reverse complement strand
GGATAGACACAAAACACCAAGGGTGGGCCCCAAACGGGGCCCACCCCCTTTTTTTGTTTAAACCCACCAAACAACCCCGGCTCGGCCGCGAGATCCCACCCAGTCCGGCCACGAGTCAGCACCCGGTTCGGCCACGAGTCAGCACCCGGTCCGGCCGCGAGTCAGCACCCCACTGGGCTACTACCCGGACGGTTCAACATACAACGGCGACATGTGGAGCGAAACCCAACCAGAGGGGCAGAACTGCCTGCACTGGGGAACCCAGTTCGCTCATTCGGCGGAGGGGTACCAGGTGTACCACTGCCAGTGGCCGAACGCGACCTCCGGAATGTTCCCGGAAGAGTACTACCACAACTGCTGGATCGGTGACTGGGAAGGTAAGGACTCCATTGACTGCTGGATCCACGTGGACCTAGCTGACTTCAACACGGAGTCCAAGGTTGTCCAGGATTACCTGATCGACACGTACAACAAGTACATCGACCGACGCGACCTACAACGGGGTCTACGTTGATTCGCATGACTACGGTCCCGACAAGTCCTCGAACCGCTATAGCGAGGGCACGGACGCGTGGGCAGAGAACATGAGCCTGATGTGGACCTTCCGCGGCGTACCGACGCTGTACTACGGTTCAGAGATTGAGTTCCAGAAGGGTGCTCAGATCGACTGTGGTCCGACCTACCCGTTGGCAACAACCGGTAGGGCCTACTTCGGTGACCACCTTGAGGGTTCGGTGACGGCAAGCGACTTCGGCGTTGTCTCCTCGGCCAGTGGCGCTGTTGCAGACACACTGAACCAGCCGCTGGCTAAGCACCTCCAGACCCTGAACCAGATCCGCAGGGCTGTCCCCGCGCTTCAAAAGGGACAGTACTCCACCGAAGGTGTGAGCGGTGGGGGCATGGCCTTCAAGCGCCGGTCAAGCCCAACGTCGTTTCTAACAGCATTTTGTAGTGGCAGCCGGAACCGCGGTCTCCGGCGACCTAAACAGTAAGGACAAACCATGCGTTTCACCAAAGTCTTGGCGGCCACCGCGGCTGCACTCGTGCTAGCGGCATCCGGTTGCTCGTCCGGCGGAAACACGGACTCTCAGAGTTCGCAGTCTGAGGACTCTCAGTCGGGTGATGGACCGGCAGGCGTCGTTAGCGAAGAGGGCATGGAGGCCGTGCACGCGCTTGGCTCATGCGAAGACATCGGTGAACTCCTAGAAGGCTCGGTGCCTGGGCTGCTAGACGGAATGGAGCTGGTGGTCAACGACGCTGGAGCTGACAAGCCCACGATCTGCGATTGGCAAGGAGACGACTCCCTGATCGCGGTTGAGGCTTCCCCATACGAACAGCTGGTTCCTGATGCGGATGACATCGAGGTAGCTGGCGGAGTGGAAGTCGAAGCTACGAAGTTCGCAGAGGCGGGCGCACGATATACGTTGTCGGGGAAGAACCCCAGACCGTTGTCGGTGTGGTTCCTTACGGGAGGGCTGCTCTTCAGCACTCAGGCCTGGGCGACAAGATGGACCAGGAAACTGCAGCGAGCCTTGTTGAGGGGCTGCTAGGCCTCGAGGTTCTGGGCCTCGAGGTTCTGGGCCTCGAGGTTCTGGGCCTGTTTTAGCGTGCGCCCGTGTCTCCCGGTCTGGTCGTGAGACGGGGGCAGCTATTCGGGTTTGCGAGTAGCTACTGGCGTTGGGGGTGGCTGTCCGGGCTCGCGGGCGGCTACCCCTGGTCGCTTGGAGGACACACTTCCCAGAAGAGCTCGTAGGCATCAGTCATCTCGAGGTGCGCGGTCACCGCAGCTTCATCGTCGCCCTCGGCTGCAGCAACCAGCCCTATCTTCTGCAGGTCTGAGATAGGGGACCAGACGGCCGCTACCTCAGGATTCGTGATCTCCGTGCTGAGGCGGTCAAGGTGGCGCAGGGCGGCATCAACCATCTCTTGGACGTCTTGCTCCGGGTCATTTTGCTGAAGCTCAACCGCCAGATCCTCCATCGAAGTTTCGATCAAGGCACAGGCAGTCTCCACACTCTGTTCCGTGTCCTCCGCTGAGGTAGAAGGCGTGTCCCGGTCGAGGGATTGAGACTCGACGTTTTCCTCTGGGATTGCTGGCGCGCCCTGGTCCGGGTCTGAAGACACAGAACACCCTCCTAACAGGACTGTTAGAGCTGCGATGGTCGCGAGCTTTTTCAGCATGATCCCTCCGGTTCTCACGGTGCAAGCTGGCCCCAGTTTACGGGTTCCCGCTCCCGGCCAGACTAAGGACCGGTTGCAGCGACCGCTTCAGAAGGCGGGGCGACCTCATCAATGGAGTCAAGGACCTGGTACTGGGCCAGCATCAAGCCAAGGGTGTTGCCCTCCACGATTTTCCGCAGTCCCTTCGACAGGTCTATTCCCTTTTGATCCCTCATGAAGGCCGTGGCTTTCATGAGTTGGCGGACGTCGTACACCGAGTTGTACACCTCTGGCACTCCGCGATCCACCCCAAGCAGGGTGTAAACCGCTTCCATCGCGGTCCTCACCGAGTATTCCGTGGTGAAGACGCAATCCCGGGAAGTCTCAGCGAACTGGCCGATGAACGCAAAGTTCTGCGCGCCTTCCGGCACCACTTTCGGACGGTCTGTTCCGTCTCTAGGAAGGAAGAGCGAGGTGACAAAAGGCATCATGCACGGCAAAGAGATCACCCCGTCTGCTGCAAGATCGTGGATTAGCTCAGGCTCGACCCCCAGGTGATACAGCCACTCTTCTGCGATTTCCTGACCCGTGCAGTCCCTCATCGATTTCTTGATGTAGTTTCCTGGCTTGTCAGTGAAGAGAGAGTAGAGCCAAACAACGGTCTGGTCATCAGGCTGGTCAGGGAAGTGGGGTTGGCGGCTCACGGTCCAGGACAGCAACCAGTTCGAGTCCCTCGCCGTTACGACCCCACCGGTCACAACTTTTCCGGTGTTCGTGCCGCGCTTCGCGATTTTCTTGATGTATTTGCGGATCCGGTCATCCTTCACGGTGAGGGTCGCGGACTCCCACTGCGATTCTTCGGGGTGACCGCAAAAATTGTAGGGGTTACCGAACGAAGGATCCTGGGCCGCGATCTTCTGCCAAAGCGACCACGAACCGCCCTCGCGGACTGTCCCGTCAAACTTGGCGGGGGTGTGGTGGTCGCCCCAGGACGAGTTTTCAACAAGGGAGCCATTCGTGACAAAAACAAGGTCGTTCTTGTCTAGTTCGATGGTCTTCTGCTTACCCTTCTTGACGTAAGTGAGGCTCTTTGCAACTTTGCAGTCCTTGTCGATCGTGAACTGTACGTCGACGACCTTGGCTTTCTTCTTGACTCGAATGCCCTGAGCTTTCAGCCACTCAGCCAGCGGGCGCACCAGGGAGTCGAACTCGTTGTACTTCGTAAACTTGAGCGCGGACATGTCGGGTAGCCCGCCCAGGTGGTGGATGAAACGCTCAATGTAAAGCTTCATCTCTAGGGCTGAGTGCCACTGCTCGAAGGCAAACATGGTCCGCCAGTAAAGCCAAAAGTTGGAACGCAGGAAGTCCTTGGACATGACCTGCTCAATGGTCTTGTCGTACAGGTCTTCGGGGAGGGCCGTAACGAGTTTCACCAGGTTCCTCTGAGCCTTTTCGGTCAGTCCGAACAGGTTGTTCGTCCCGCCTTCCTTTCCCCGTTTCCGGGTTGTCCTCATCATCGAATAGTTGGGGTCTTCTTTGTTCAGCCAGTAGAACTCATCCAGAACAGATCCGTCGATCTCAAGGGAGGGGATCGAACGGTAGAGGTCCCAGAGGCACTCGAAGTGGTTCTCCATTTCCCGCCCGCCGCGAATCTTCCACCCGGTCTCGGCATTCCCTGAACCGTCAAGGGCTCCGCCCAGGTTCTTTGATGCTTCAAAGATCGTTATATTCTTCGGGTCCATTTGACCGTCGCGGATCAAGAAAGCAGCTGCGGCGAGGGAGGCGAGCCCGCCCCCGACCAAGTAGGCCTTTTTCTGGTCTACTCCCTGTGGCTTCTTCGGCCTTGCAAATGCTTCGTAGTTCCCGTGCGAGTAGTACATGGACCTATCCTTGGGTATCAGCCTGTCGTTCTAGTCGGGAGGACTCTCCAATGCAAACCCTAACCGGTTGCAGCGATCGTAGTAGAGGACTGTCCCGCGCTCTGGCGACTACGGGCGCCTGGTTTGCGAGCTTGGTGGCCCGGGCTTACGGCTTGCTGTTGCAGGGGCGAAGTGCCACAGTTTACGTCCGGTTCCAGGACCCAGCGCTACCGGACGGCAAAAGAGTTCCCATCCGGGTCTTTTGGGACCTGCCGAAGTGGTCATACCCAAGGGGCGGTGTCTGCATAGGAAATGTCTTCCTGACGGGGAAAAGACCCGGTCTAAGGGTCCTACAGCACGAAGCCAGGCACGTGTTGCAGTGGAAACGCTACGGACTCGCGATGCCCATTTTGTACTGGCTGGCCGGAAGCGACCCTCGCTCGAACCATTTCGAAGTGCAGGCGGGGCTGAGAGACGGCGGCTATCTTCGCTAGTTGCCGCGAGGCAAGTAACATTGAGCCGGAGGCTGGGCTGGATACAGAGCCCTGCATGTTCGCAAATCGTGAGATGGGAAACCTGTGGCAGATAACAAGCGGGGACAGTGGGGCGGTTCGGACCGAGGTCGCGGTGGTGAAGGCCGCCGTGGCGGGAAGTCCTTTGGTCGCGATGACCGGCGGGACAGCCGCGGTGGTGACCGTCGTGGTGGTAGCAAGTCGTACGGCCGCGATGATCGCAGGGATGGCCGTGGCGGTGATGGCCGGCGCGACGGCGGGAAGTCCTACGGTCGTGATGACCGGCGGGATGGCCGGGGCCGGGACCGGGATCGCAGGGACGATCGTAAGGGCTTCAAGAAGCAGGACAACAAGCCGCACACCCGCGAATACAAGTCTTCTGACCCGGATGAGCCCATAATCCCAGCAGGTGTGACCGCCGACCAGCTGGACGCGGACGTCACCAAGGCCCTTTCCACACTCGCGGGGGCGAACAGGGAGATTGTTGCCCGCCACCTTGTGATGGCAGGACAGATGCTGGACGTGGACCCCGAGCTGGCCTACAAGCACGCTCAGGCAGCTGTGAAGCGCGCTGGGCGCGTCGATGTAGTCCGCGAAGGCGCGGCACTTACGGCGTATGCGACCGAAAGGTACGAGGAAGCGTTGCGCGAAGTGCGGGCACTGCGGCGGATGCGCGGGGACGAGTCCCTCCGCGCGATCGAAGTCGACAGTGAACGTGGACTGGGACGCCCCGAAAAGGCGGTCGCACTCGCAGCTGAAGCCGACCTCTCAAAACTCTCTTTGGCCGAGCAGCTAGAGCTGGTCATCGTCAGTGCCGGAGCCCGTGCCGACCTGGGTCAGCTGGACGCGGCCCTGCTTATCCTTGAAGAAGCCGCAGCCAAACTGCCGGAAGACGTCAGCCCTCGCCTAGCCGGTCGCCTGCACAGCTACAGGGGCGACCTGCTTGACCAGCTGGGCCGCGCTGAAGAGGCAGAAGCCGCCAGGGCACTGATTCCCGAACCCGAAGAACTGGTTGAGATCGTTGACCTCCAGGACGTCCTGGACTCCGACATCACAGGGACCCGCACTCAGTTGCGTGATTCGCGCGGCGTCCTGATCGAACAGTTTGACGGCCTGATCCTGGACTTGGATGGTGTGTGCTTCGAGGGAACGAAACCGATTCCTCATGCCGCAGAGTCTTTGCAGAAGGCGTCCGAGGAATACGTCCCGCTGGCTTTTGCAACCAACAACGCATCCCGGACCCCGGAAGAGATCGTAGAGAAACTGGCTGGCTTTGGGATCCCAGCGGAGCCCGGCCACATCATGAACTCCGCGATGAACCTGATGCCCCTTCTGAAAGAAGAACTGGAGCCAGGCTCCAAAGTGCTGGTCATTGGTACGGAGGCACTAAGGGGGCCTGTGCGCGACGCCGGGTTTGAGCCCGTTAGTGAAGCAGAAGACGGCGTCGTTGCCGTTGTGCAGGGTTTCGGGCCGGACGTGGGTTGGGCGCAGCTGTCGCAGGCCGCCTACGCACTGAACGCAGGCGCCCGCTACTACGCGACCAACCTTGACTCCACGCTTCCCACCGAGGAAGGCATGGCGATCGGCAACGGAGCTCTTGTCGCGGCTGTCACCAGGGCGACGAAGCGCCGTCCCGCCTCGACCGGCAAACCGGAACCAGAGATCATGACCGCGTCAGCCAAACTCATTGACGCGCAGAAGCCGCTTGCAGTTGGCGACAGGTTAGAGACCGACACGCGGGCTGCGATCGCCGCGGGGATCCCGACCATGCACGTCCTGACCGGCGTTTCTAAGGCCGAGGACATCATTAGGGCGAAGAAGGGTGAGCGTCCCGCCTACCTGGCGTTGGATCTTGGGGGACTCTTCGAGGTTCATCCGAAACCTCAGCACCACAGGGACGGCACCTGGACGGCAGGAAACTCTCAGCCGGTGAAGCTAAGCCGTTGGGGCACCCCCTCCTTCTCGGACATCGAGGTTCGCGACGACGGTGAACCCGTTGTCCTCACCCTCGACAACTACCGGGCCTACGCCGCGGCCGCGTGGGAGCAGGAAGACTCCGACCGTCCGGTCCGCGTCCCCAAGCTGATCGTTGTGAGCAACGACGACCCCGCTGGCACGGTGACGAAACCCAACTACGTTCCCGAAGAAGAGGCGGTAGAGGAAGAGGTAGTCGCGGAGGAAGTCGCCCCTGAAGAGGCAGTCGTTGAGGAAGCTGTCCCTGAGGACCAGGTCTCGGCTGACAAGGAAGACGCCCCGGAAGAAGATGGGGCCGACCCCGTTGAGTGAGTCCCAAGAGGACCAGCAGGTGAAAGACCACGACCGGGAACTGGCTGAACTGCTTGAGCTTGAGTCCTCGCTTCGCGCCGAACTTGAGAACCTGCGAGTCGGGTAGATGGCCCGTCGCAGACTGGACGCCGAACTGGTTCGGCGCGGACTCACCACGTCCCGGACTCAAGCGCGGGAGCTGATCGAGTCCGGCCGCGTCACCGTCTCGGGACTGCTTGCCACAAAGCCAGCAAACCAGGTTGACCAAGCCGCGCCGATCGAAGTCCAGGCCGGCAACGAACCCGACTACGTGTCGCGTGGGGCCCACAAGCTTGTCGGGGCTCTCGACGCGTTTGCGGGCCTCTACCCGCCAATCCAGGGAGCGAAGTGTCTGGACGCTGGCGCTTCCACCGGTGGGTTCACCGATGTCTTGCTTCGGCGGGGAGCAGCGGAAGTTATTGCGGTCGACGTGGGGTACGGGCAGCTCGCGTGGAAGCTGCGTAGCGATCCTCGTGTCAAAGTCGTTGAGCGCACCAACATCCGTACTCTGGACCCACAGACTGTGGGATCGCCTCCGTCCCTGGTGGTTGCTGACCTTTCATTCATCTCCCTCACCCTGGTGCTAGAGAACCTGGTCCGGTGCGCTCCCGGTGCCACGATGATTCTGATGGTGAAACCCCAGTTCGAGGTCGGTAAAGGAAAAGTTGGGGCAAAGGGGGTTGTCCGGGACGCTGAGCTTCGCGCTGAAGCCGTTTTGAAGGTGGCGCGTTCAGCTGAGAAGGTCGGACTCCAGGTTGGCGGCGTCGCGCCATCGCCCCTTCCCGGCCCTACCGGAAACGTGGAATATTTCCTGCTACTGCAACCCCTCGAGGCCGGGCCAGGAATCACCGGCGAACAACTAACGGACGCCGTTCACCACGCGGTCGCGAGCGGACCCCAGGACGGGCTCGAGAAGCTCACTGAAGACGAAACCGAATAGGCTAAGGCGGGAAGGAGTGCCAGTGCGTCAGACGATTCTTCTGGTTAGCCACAAGCACAGGCAGGAAATCCAAGAGGCTGCTGCCCTGACTGAGCGCGGGGCGAAGGACTTGGGTTTTCGTCTTACCACAGAGCTGGATGCGGACGATCCCCCAACATTGGTCTTAGCGCTAGGTGGCGACGGGACCATCCTGGGTGCTGCTGAGTCGGCCTACGCGATGGACGTCCCACTACTTGGCATCAACTTCGGCCACATGGGGTTTTTGGCCGAGACGTCGGGGGAAACGCTTCCCCAGGTCCTGACTCAGGTGAAGCGTGGGGAATACTTTGTCGACCCCAGGATGACGCTGAAGGTCGTTACGTATCAGCCAAGTGGTGAGATCACCCAGGACTGGGCGCTCAACGAAGCCGTCGTTCTTCACACAGACATGGCGCGGCCGGCCGAGTTCGCGTTCGGCATCGACGGTCAGACGGTCTCCACCTACGCCGCGGACGGGATCATCTTGGCGACTCCAACGGGTTCCACAGCGTACGCATTCTCTGCGGGCGGACCCGTTGTCTGGCCCGACACGGAAGCAATCGTGATGGCCCCGCTTGCTGCGCACGGACTGTTCACTCGGCCGCTGGTCGTGAGCCCCAGCTCGGTGCTTGAGGTCGGGGTGCTTGCTGAGAACCGTTCGGCCCCAACCGTTTGGCTTGATGGTCGCAGAGCTTTCTCCGCAGAACCAGGCTCCAGAATCCAGGTTACAAAGGGGGAGCGGCCACTGAAGCTGGTCCGGCTGGACCAAACCCCCTTCTCTGAACGCCTGGTCACTAAGTTCTCACTGCCAACGACCGGCTGGAAAGCCACGGAGACCGCAGCGGAGGAAACCGTTGATTGAGACCCTGCGTGTCAAGGGACTCGCACTCCTGAAGGACTGCGAAATCGGTTTCGGGCCCGGGCTCACCGTCATTTCGGGTGAGACCGGGGCTGGCAAGACCGTCCTTCTGACCTCACTGCGTTTGGTGATGGGGGAGAGGGCCGAGGGTGTTTTAGTTGACCGTGGGGCGAAGCGAACCGAGATTGACTGCCTTGCCGTTGTGCCACCTGCGGAACTTGAGGAACTCGAAGAGGCCGGCTACGCGGGCGAGGACGACCTGGTCATCTTTTCCCGGACCGTTGCCAAAGAAGGTAGGTCCAGGGCCGCGATTGGGGGGCGCCCCGTTCCCGCAAGGAGGCTCAGCGAAACCCTGGGGCGGTTGGTCACTCTTCACGGGCAAGCTGACCAGTGGCGACTGAGGGACGGCGCCGCGCAGCGCAGGTTGCTTGACGACTTCGCGGGAGAGCGTCATCAGGAGCTTCTTCAAGACAACCTCCGGGCCTGGGAGACAGTAGTCGCGGCGAAGGAGCACTATCAGGAACTGACCGAGCACCACGGACAATTGCTGGGCGAACTCAACTACTTGAAGGAAGACGTAGAAAGAACAGTGGCCTTGGACCCGGTCCCTGGCGAAGAACAGGAACTGGATCAGGCGATCGAGCGGCTGACAAATGTCGGAGAACTCCGGGAAGAAGTCTCATCAGCGCTTCAGCTGATCGCGGGGGCACAGGCTTCCCTCTCTGAACTAAGCGGCAGAGCGGCTCAAGGTTTGCGACGAGCGAGCCGGGCCGACTCATCTCTTGAACCCTTAGCCTCCAGAGCCGCGGGCCTCGAGGCGGAATCCGGTGCACTCGAGTCGGATTTGCGGGACTATCTTGATTCGCTTTTCGATGACCCGGATGAGCTGTCCCGGTTGCTTGGCCGCAGGGCGGACCTCACGGACCTAATGAGGGGAAAAGCGACTGACACCGAAGAGCTACTTGCCTGGCTAGCCGACGCGCAGGCACGCATCGGGGAACTGGAAGGGGACGGGCTGAACCCGGCGGCTGCTCAGCAGAAACTTGAAGAGGCCCAGGAACAACTGCTGGCCCAGGCGCGGCTGGTTAGTGAGTCGCGAGCCAAAGCCGCCCGAAGGCTCTGTGACAGAGTGAATCAAGAACTGAAGGGACTTGCGCTCAAAGATGCCCGGTTCTCAGTCCAGCTGGAGCCCACCCAGCCCGGCCGGCTTGGCGCGGACCGCGTCACCATGATGCTTCAGCCCCATCCGAAGGCTCCAGTAGCGCCACTTTCCCAGGGGGCTTCCGGCGGTGAGCTTTCAAGGGTGATGCTGGCACTGGAGGTCGCCTTGGCTGACAGGTCTGGGCAGCACACTTTCGTGTTCGATGAAGTGGACGCTGGAATCGGGGGCAGTGCGGCAGGCGCGGTTGCCAGCCGCTTGTCGGACCTTGCCCGCTTCGCCCAGGTAATCGTCGTGACCCACCAGCCGGTCGTCGCAGCTATGGCAGAAACGAACCTGGTTGTTGAGAAGAAGGACGGCAAAGCGAACGTCAGGGCGGTTGAAGGCGAAGCCCGGACCGATGAGATCGTGAGAATGTTAGGCGGCGACTCGGGGGCGGCGCGCCGTCTGGCGCTAGAGCTAGAGCAACGCGGCGTGCAACAATCGATAAGTGAGTAAAAAGAGTCCGAAACCCGCGCTGCCCGTGACAGGCGCGGTCCGCCCCGCGTCGCAGGACGGCAGTTTCTCTCAACATTTCGCCCCCGGGGACATCGCTGTCATTGACATCGCCGATGTCGACCGTTCTTACGCCACCTACCTGGTTGCGCTTCGGCCCGCTCTTGTCCTAAACGCAAAGCCGTTTCTAACCGGACGGAAGCCCGCGCTTGGCGCTCAAACACTGCTTGAGTCAGGGATTCCCGTAGTCGACGACTGCGGAGACGACCTCCAGGAACTCCGTGAAGGGGAACAGGTCCAGGTGGTTGGGACCAGCGTATTGCGGGGCGGAGACCTGATTGCCGAGGGCCAAGTCCTAGAAAGCAGCGACCTTGGACAGACGTCATTGGAAAGCGACCTGCGCACTTCCGGTCGTCTTAAGGCCTACTCGATGGCAAGCGGCGAACTCTACGAACGCGAACAGGCACTGATTACAAGGGGCGCTGGGCTCCCAGACCTCAAAAAGGTTTTCGACCGGGCCGTTGCGGTTGTGATCTCCTCTCCTCTCTCAAAAGCTGAGGCTTCGGCTGCAAAACAGGTTCTGGGAACCAAGAACTGTGTGCTGGTGGCGGTGGGAGCCGAAGGGGTTGCGGGGTGCAAGTCTTTGCATCGCTCCCCACAGATCTTGGTTGGGGATCCCGGCCCGGACGGGCTTCGAGCTGCTCAACGCGCAGAAGCAGTTATCTTGGTGCAACGGCCGGACGCGTTGGTCCCTGGAGCCGACAACCTAACCCTGAACTCCGTGGCCTACAGGTTCGCAACCAGTTCCCTATCAGAATCTGACATCGCGCTCCTTCTGGCCTACTACGGCGGGGCAAGTGCGATCATGCACGCCAATGCAGCCGGGGGTATCGCCACCCTTTTGGACGCGGGCGCGGGTGCCTTTAACGGGCACCTGCTGGTCCAGGCTGAAGTCGAAGACAGACTGGTGTCTTTCTCTGCCTGGCGCGCGCTTAACAAGCCTTCACTTGGCGGTTGGTACCTGGCGCTCCTGGTGCTGGTTGCGGTGGGGACTCTTGTCGCTGTCGTCCTTCTGACACCTTGGGGCACCAGCCTCATCGACACCTTCTTTGCCAGTTCGTCCAACGTTCCGATCGTTCAGCCACCACTTTCTTGAATGGAGCCGGCCAAATGGTCCCTTTCCGCTACCACATAGTCACCCTGATCTCTGTCTTCCTGGCGCTCGCCGCGGGCGTTCTGCTTGGTGCAGGACCACTCCAGAAGACCATTGACCGGGGTGAGACCGTCAACGTTGACACGAAGGAACTTGAGCAACAGCTCCAGGACGCTTCAGCGGTCAGTGGGCAGTACGCGGAGTTTGTTTGGGGAGTGGCGGCTGAAGTGTTGCCGTCAGCCCTTCAAGACCAGCGAGTCGCACTGGTCATCCTTCCCGGAGCTGAATCTTCACAGGCCCAGCCAATCGTTCGGGCCGTTGAGATGGCGGGGGGCGAAGTGGTCGCCCAGGTGCAACTGCCTGAGATCTGGGCGAGCGCGGACCAGGCAACCTACCGGCAAACCCTAGCCGCAGCGGTTTCTGCACACCTTCGGGAGCGGCCAAGCGAATCAAACCCGCAGGCCATTTTGGCGCAGGGACTGGTTGAGGTCCTGACCGGGGAAGGCCCCTCAGGGGACCTGATTGAAGCGATGCTCACCGACTCAGAGACAACCATGGTTCAGCCCCAGGACCTGGGGGAGCAGGCTGCGAACTCAATCGTGATTGTTGGACCAGGCGGGCAGGCCGTTTCAGAAACGGTGCAGTCAGGGGAGTCTGAACTGCCACTGGCGGACGCGCGGACGCTCTGGGTGTCCATGGCACAGGCGGCTTTGACAGCCCCGGGCAGCAGCGTCGCAGTGGGCCAGGCCGATACTGACAAAGACTTCGTTTCCGTTTTGCGTGCCGACTCGGTCCGAATAGCAACGGTCGATCAGGGTGGGACCGCTATGGCTGGTGTCAACACTGCCCTTGCCCTTGCTGACGGCACCCTTGGCGCGTACGGGCAGGGGATCGGTGCGGCCCAGGCGGTCGCACCCTTCCAGACACGCTGACTCCCACGGCTGTTATTTCACAAACGCCGCGTTACCAAAATCCGGTACACTAGAGACGTCCGTGAGGTCGGGTTTCGACACACAACTGGTGGGGTAAGGGTTCATGACAGAGACTGATCAGGCGAGCACCAGGCAACTGGTTCTTGACCTAATCGTCGAGAAGGGACCCGTCACAGCTACCGCTCTTTCCAAGATTTTGAAACTGACGACCGCGGCCGTTCGCAGGCACATGACTTCCCTCGAAAAGACCGGTGAGATCGTCGTGCATCAAGGCCCTCCGGTGAAGAAGCGGGGAAGGGGCCGCCCCGCACGTCACTACGTTGCGACGGAGTCCGGTCGGGAAACACTGGGGGATTCCCACTCTGATTTAGCCGTTAAGGCGCTGGGGTACCTCAGCACCGTCTCGGGTCCCGAAGCTGTCGACGGCTTTGCGGCCGCACGGGCCCGTGAGATCGAACGGCGTTACCTGCCCATCGTTCGGGCGGTTGGGGATGATCCTCGGCTTCGCGCTCAGGCTCTTGCTGACGCGCTCACAGGCGACGGTTACGCGGCCTCAATAAGACCTGTTCGTGGCGGTCAGTTCGCAGTCCAGTTGTGCCAGGGAAACTGTCCCATCTCCAAGGTCGCACACGAATACCCGCAGCTTTGCGAGGCCGAACTCCAGGCATTTGGTCGTGTCTTGGGCGTACACGTTCAACGTCTTGCCACACTTGCGCAGGGTGAACATGTCTGCACGACTCACGTACCCATAGGTGGTGCCGTGGTGCACCCAAGCGTTCGGAAGGCACTGAAACGGCGCTGAGAAGCCGCAAAGACCACTAGAGGAAAAGGATTTCTATGACGCAACCTGCGCAGTTGCCTGCGGCCGAAATGTCGGACGAGCAAATCATCGACTCGATCGGCGCATACGGCTACGGCTGGCACGACAGCGACGAGTACTCGGAAGGGGTTCCAAAGGGAATCGATGAGAGCATCGTCCGCTACATTTCGGAGGTCAAAGACGAACCGGAGTGGATGCTTGAGCGGAGGCTAAAGGCTTTCGACCTCTTTGAGCGCAAGCCCACCCCAACCTGGGGGCCCGACCTTTCTGGGATCGACTACGACCAGTTCAAGTACTTTGTTCGTGCTTCTGACCGACAGGTGCAGGACTGGGAAGACCTTCCCGAAGAAATCAAGAACACGTACGATCGCTTGGGCATCCCGGAAGCTGAGAAGAAAAGGCTGGTGGCAGGCGTCGCCGCCCAGTACGAATCCGAAGTGGTCTACCAGCAGATCCAAGAAGACCTTGAAGCCCAGGGCGTGGTCTTCCTGGACACGGACACGGGACTGCGCGACTACCCCGAACTATTCAAGAAGTACTTCGGGAAGGCAGTCCCGTCCGGCGACAACAAGTTCGCAGCACTCAACACAGCAACCTGGTCGGGCGGTTCCTTCATTTATGTCCCGCCGGGCGTTCACGTCGAGATCCCGTTGCAGGCCTACTTCCGAATCAACACCGAGGCCATGGGGCAGTTCGAACGCACCCTGATCATTGCGGACGAGGGCTCATACGTCCACTACGTAGAGGGCTGCACCGCCCCGATCTACGACACGAACTCGCTTCACGCGGCCGTCGTTGAAATCTTCGTCCTGAAGGATGCTCGGGTTCGCTACACGACTATTCAAAACTGGTCTAACAACGTCCTGAACCTGGTGACGCAACGCGCCATCGTTGAAGAGGGCGGGACCATGGAGTGGGTCGACGGCAACATCGGTAGCGCGATCACCATGAAGTACCCCGCCTGCTACCTAATGGGGGAGCATGCCAGGGGAGAGACGCTCTCGATTGGTTTTGCAGGGACTGGGCAACATCAGGACACGGGATCCAAGATGGTGCACATGGCGCCCAAGACCAGCTCTTCGGTCGTTGCTAAGTCGGTGTCGCGTGGGGGCGGCCGCACCTCGTACCGCGGCTTAGTACAAGTGCACTCGCGAGCCACCCAATCGAAATCGAACGTCCTGTGCGATGCCCTTTTGGTGGACAAGATCTCCCGCACTGACACCTATCCATACGTGGACGTCCGTACGGAAGACGTGGTGATGGGGCACGAAGCCACGGTGTCGAAGGTGAACGCCAACCAGCTGTTCTACCTGATGAGCCGCGGGTTGGATGAGAACGAGGCCATGGCAACCATTGTTCGCGGGTTCGTCGAACCGATCGCGAAACACTTGCCGATGGAGTACGCACTCGAACTGAACCGCTTGATTGAGTTGCAGATGGAAGGATCCGTTGGCTGACATGACGCTTAGCACCGGGGCGGTTAACGAACCGTCAAAGATTTCGCGGGCCGACCGCGCAACCTCTTTTGAACTTGCGAGCTTCCCGGTCCCAACGGGCCGTGAGGAGGACTGGAGATTTACGCCGCTTCGTCGGGTTCTGCCACTTCTGGAAGAGGTCCAGTCGTACTCACCAATCGAAACCCAGGTTGAAGCTCCCGCAGGGGTCGTTGTCGAGCAGGTCGGCATGGACGATTCCAGGGTCGGGGCAGTGATGGCACCGGGAGACCGGCCCGCAGCACTTGCCTGGGACAAGAGCTCTGAGGCGTTGATCGTCACGATCCCTGCTGATCTGGAGTTGGACCAGCCCGTGGTGGTGAAGGTCTCGTCGCCTGCCACCCCCTCGGCTGGTCACATCGTCGTTCGTTCGGAGCCGCACTCGAAGGGGCGCGTCATCTTGGTTCACGAGGGACCCGCGCATTTGAGCGAAACTGTGGAAGTTCGTAGTGAGGCAGGGTCGTCACTGGATGTGGTTGCGGTCCAGAACTGGGACCGGGACGGACTCGCCACCACCTCACACAGGGTTAGTGCAGGTAGGGACTCTCACCTGACCCACATGATCGTCACCCTGGGTGGGGACCTGGTGCGGACCACGGTCGATTCGGACATGGCCGAACCGGGCGCCAACGTGACGTTGGACGGGGCCTATTTCGTTGATGCCGGGCAACACCTTGAGCACCGCGTGTTCATCCACCACGAGGCCCCGGACTGCTACGCACGTAGCGCGTACAAAGGGGCCCTCCAGGGCAAGGGCGCGCATTCGGTTTGGATTGGCGACTGCCTGATCGACAGCGATGCGGACAACACTGACACTTACGAACTCAACCGGAACCTGATCCTTACCGAGGGCGCCAAAGCCGACTCGGTTCCTAACCTTGAGATCAAGAATGGTGAGATCGAGGGTGCGGGGCACGCCTCCGCCACGGGCAGGTTCGACGATGAGCAGTTGTTCTACCTGATGAGCCGCGGCGTTCCGGAACTTGACGCCAAACGGCTGGTGGTCAGGGGCTTCTTCGCTGAGCTGTTCAACAGGATTGGCCAGGAAGACTTGCAGGACTCCCTCATGGAAGAAATCGATCAGCGGCTCCGGGACTACGGAAAAGCGCCGGTAAAGACTGAAGACTGAAAAACAAGGAAGAAACCACCATGGAAGAAACACTGGTTATCAAGGACCTGCATGTCGAGGTTGAGACTCCTGAGGGGCCCAAAGAGATCCTGAAGGGCGTCGACCTCAAGATCGAGCCGGGCCAGATCCACGCGATTATGGGCCCGAACGGTTCAGGCAAGTCCACACTCGCTTACGCCCTTGCCGGTCACCCCGACTACACCATTACGAAGGGTGAGGTCTGGCTGGGAGACCAGGACGTCCTAGAGATGTCTGTTGACGAGCGCGCCAAGGCGGGGCTGTTCCTTGCGATGCAGTACCCGGTCGAGGTCGAGGGCGTGTCCGTGTCGAACTTGCTTCGCACGGCGAAGACTGCGATCGATGGGCAAGCGCCCCCGATTCGCAAGTGGGTGAAGGACGTGAAGGTTGCTATGGAGCAACTGCGGATGCCCACTGACTTCGCGGAGCGCGATGTCAATGTTGGGTTTTCGGGGGGCGAGAAGAAGCGCCTGGAGATCCTGCAGATGGAGCTCCTTGAACCGAAGTTTGCGATCCTTGATGAGACCGACTCTGGCCTGGACGTGGATGCCCTCCGTATTGTCTCTGAGGGCGTCAACCGTGCTCACGCACGCGACAACATGGGCATCATGCTGATCACGCACTACACCCGGATCCTGCGTTACATCAAGCCGGATTTCGTGCACGTCTTTGTTGACGGTCGAATCGCTGAAGAGGGCGGCCCGGAGCTAGCCGACCTCCTTGAAGAAGAAGGCTACGACAAGTACTTCTAAACCCGAACCGAACGCATTTCTAAGCACGGACTGAACGGATAGGCATGAGCCCGGGAAAAGACTTCAGCGAAGCTGAACTTGCAGCGATCAGGCGCGACTTCCCGATCCTTGAAAAGACGGGTCGGGGAGGGCGCCCCATCGCTTACCTGGACTCATCCGCAACCTCCCAGAAGCCTCGCTGCGTGCTAGAAACTGAGCTGGACTTCTACACTGATGCGAATGGTGCGGTGCACCGCAACACGCACCTGCTTGGGGACCAGGCAACCGAGCTTTTTGAGCAAGCCCGTGAAACGGTCGCTGACTTCGTCGGGGGTCGACCAGAAGAGATCGTGTGGACGAAGAATGCGACCGAGGGCCTCAACCTGGTCGCCACAGCTCTTGGCAACGCCTCGCAGAATGACCCTGAGAGCCCGTTGGCTTTGGGACCTGGCGACAAGATCGTGGTCACCCGAGCCGAGCACCACTCAAACCTGGTGCCCTGGCAGCAGTTGACGAAGCGGACGGGCGCAACCTTGGATTGGCTTGAGCTGACCGAGGACGGGCGAATCGACATGGGCTCCCTGGACCGCATTGATGAGAACACGAAGGTTGTGGCGTTTACCCACGCGTCCAACGTGACCGGGGCGATTTCTCCCGTTGCCGAAATAGTTGCAAAGGCGAAGGATGTCGGAGCTCTCACTGTTCTGGACACCTGCCAATCCTCAGCGCACATGCCGGTGGACGTGGGGGATCTGGGGGTGGACTTCGCCGTCTTTTCCTCGCACAAAATGTTGGGCCCGACGGGGATCGGCGCGCTTTGGGGACGGAAGGACCTACTGGACCGGTTGCCGCCAGTACTGACGGGTGGGTCTGTGGTGGCTGACGTGACAATGGAGGACACCACTTTCCTTCCTGCGCCTGCAAAGTTCGAGGCGGGGTCGCAACCGATTGCGCAGGCGGTTGGGTGGGCGTCCGCGCTTGACTACATGAGTGCGCTTGGCATGGACCGCATCGCAGCGCATGAATCCGCCATGACGAAGCGTCTATTGGAGGGCTTGAACCAGATGGATGGGGTCCGCGTGTTGGGACCGGCGGAACCTGAGGGGCGCACAGGCGTCGTTGCCTTTGAGGTCGCCGGCGTGCACCCGCATGACGTTGGGCAGGTCCTGGATGCGGAAGACGTGGCCGTGCGGGTTGGACACCACTGCGCAATCCCGTTGCACCGACATTTCGGGGTCAAGTCTTCCTCGCGCGCCTCAGTTTCCTTGACGACCACGGAACAAGAGGTCGACCAGTTCCTGAAAGGGCTTACCAAAGTGCAGGAGTATTTCGGAGGGGTCAATGAGTAGTCTTGAGAGTCTCTACCAGCAGGTCATCCTGGATCACTCCCGCAGGCGCACGGGCAGCGGGGACACCACAGGTCTTGAGTTCACTTCTTTCCAGGTGAACCCCACGTGCGGTGATGAGGTCACGTTGGGGGTCAAGGTGGACGGCGACGGGACAGTCACCGACATCATTTGGGATGGCGACGGCTGTTCGATCTCTCAGGCTGCACTGTCGATGATGGTGGAGGCCCTGGAGGGTGCCGACCTGGAGCAGTTGCGCCGCCAGTTCTCAAACATGGAACGAATGATGCATTCGCGTGGCTCGGGGACGCCGGAAGAAGTCTTGGATGAACTGGGGGACAGCGCTGCCTTGGAAGGAAGCTCTAAGTTCCCCAACAGGATCAAATGCTCGCTGCTGGGCTGGTACGCGTTGCGTGACGCGATGGCTCAGGCTGGCTTTGACATTACTGCGAGCGGTGAAGGACAGGAGTAGACAATGAGCAACCGTGTTACAGGATTTAACCCGATGGCAACCCAGGAACCGCCTCCCCAAGTGTTCGCAGAGCCGAAGGCCGAAGAGGGTAGCAGGATCGACGTGATCGAGCTTGGGAACGTTAGTGGCGAAGAAGCCATTGAAGCCCTTCTGGACGTGATTGACCCGGAACTCGGAATCAACGTTGTTGACCTTGGCCTGGTGTATGGCGTCCGCATTGATGCTGACAACACGATCACCGTGAACATGACGCTGACTTCTGCGGCGTGTCCGCTAACTGACGTGATTGAGCGTCAGGTGCAGATGGTGTTGGCCCCGTTCTCTGAGAACGTTTCTGTGAACTGGGTTTGGTTGCCGCCTTGGGGTCCGGAATGCATTACCCCGGATGGGAAGGACCAGTTGCGGGCGATCGGTTTCAACGTCTAGCTGTAGTAGAGGCCTAGGACGTGAGCTTCGAACTCTTTGAGGCGGCCATCCAGGATCGAAGCGCGGATAGCGTCGACCAGTCGGACGGTGAACCACTGGTTGTGGATGGTGGCCAGGGTTGCGGCTAGTAGCTCTTTAGCTTTGAACAGGTGGCGGACGTAGGCGCGGGTGTAGTTCTGGCAGGTATAGCACCCGCACCCGTCTGCGAGCGGCCTGAAGTCCGCTTTGAAGCGTGCGCCCGCAATGTTATAGCGCCCGGTCGGGGTGTAAATCGCCCCATTTCGCGCGACCCTGGACGGGTTCACACAGTCGAACGTGTCAATCCCTGCATCGATCGCGGCAAAAAAGTCGTGCGGTTCGGAGATCCCCAGAAGGTGCCGCCCCTTGTTCTGCGGCAGGTTGGAAGTCGCCCAAGACACGATCTCTCCGAGCGATTCCTTGCGGAGCGCCCCGCCAATACCGAAACCATCAAAGGTCTGACCATCCACATCCATAGCCACCAGGGTCCTAGCGGCGGACACCCGCAAGTCCTTATGGTCGGCGCCCTGCACAACTCCCCACAGCTGCTGATAGGGACGGTGGCTACGCTCCTCAGTTTGCTTAGCGTGCTCTGCAAGGCACCGGCGCGCCCAAACCTCTGTACGTTCCAAAGACTCAATCTGGTAGGCCCTGGGGTGAAGCAGCGAGGTGAGCTCGTCAAAGGCGAACATGATGTCGGCGCCCAGTTCGTGCTGGATGCGGATAGAGATCTCTGGGTTGAAGCGGTGCTTGCTTCCGTCAATGTGGCTCTTAAACGTGACCCCGTCCTGGTCAACGACTGCCTTGGACTCTTTGACAGCTTCTTTCGCTAGCTCGGGCGGAACATCTCCTCTTGATGCTACGAACTCTTCCGTAAGGACTTTCTTGAAACCAGCGCCCATTGACAGGACCTGGAACCCTCCAGAGTCCGTGTAGGACGGGCCCGGCCAATGCATGAACTTACCCAGCCCGCCGGCCTCATCAACGATCTTTGCGCCCGGCTGAAGGTACAGGTGGTAGGCGTTTGCCAGGACAGCTTGCGCTCCCAGCCCGACCAGCATTTCGGGGAGCAGCGCTTTCGCGTTCGCTTTGGTCCCAACCGGGATGAAGGCCGGGGTTCGGATTTGGCCGTGTGCGGTGTGGATGGCACCGGCCCTTGCCAACCCTCGTCCCTCCTCGCTTTGCGCAAGGACAGTGAAACCGCGGTCAGGGCCGCCGAGGGCCCCCTGGGACGCTTCAGGAAGCGGGGGGAACGCGTTCAGGTTGGCGAGCGGTCCTGTCGGGGGAGTTGCGGGCCCACTGATCCAATTCGTCAAAACGCTCCTAAAGGGTTGGTCCTAATGATTGTCGCACAGCGATCACTTGAGTCCCTCGGACTTCTTCACGCGGGCGATCAGCCAGTACGACAGCGGAAGCAGCAGCACTTCGATGATCATCTTGTAGGCGTAGCCGACCAGCACGTAGTTCCAAAACGGCCAGCCCACCAAAACTCCGTAGAACGCGATGGTGCAAAAGACCAGGGTATCGACGGCTTCTCCCAGCAGGGAGGACCCAAGCAGACGCACCCACAGATTCTTCTTTCCCCACTTCCGTTTCATCTTGTCCAGGACGTAGGCGTTGACTAACTGGCCAACGAGGTAGGCCAGCAGGGACGCTGCCACAATGCGCGGGACGAACCCAAGCACTGCCTCGAACGCTGCCTGATGCTTGTAGTCCCGAGCGGGCGGCAGAACCTGAACTACCCAAAACACCCCCGCAGCTAGAGCTGAGAGGATAAAGCCAAGTAGGATTACCCGCCGAGTTTTCGCCCACCCGTACACTTCCGCGAGCACGTCGCCCAGGACGTAGGTGAGCGGGAAAAGCAGGGCGCCCCCGTCGAAGACCAAGAAGAACTGGCCGGCTCGGAACTCAAACAGTTTCGTGGCTGCAACGTTCGAAATGATCAAGAGTGCAATGAATGTTGCGACGACTAGGGTGAAGGGACCAACCTTGCCCGCATCTGTTTTACTGAGGTGGCTCACCCAGTCATTTTGCCTCAAGGGTCTCCGCGCTACACTTCCTGGGTGATCAGCGTCAGCAACTTCGAACTCCGCATCGGGGCTCGCCAATTGGTTTCCCCAGTTTCTTTTGCGCTCCCTAAGGGGGCGAAGGTCGGCTTGGTTGGTCGCAACGGTGCGGGTAAAACCACCATGATGCGGTTGCTGGCAGGCCAGGATGACCGGGGCGCTGCGGAATACAGTGGCACCATCTCCAGGAACGGGCCGGTCGCCTATCTCCCCCAGGACACTACGGAGCCAAGCGTTGAGCAGACCGGAATCGCGAGGATCCTGTCCGTTCGTGGGATAGACAAGCTCATTGCACGGATCGCTAAGGCGGAAGCAGAGATGTCCAGTTCTTCCGGGGGCCGGCAGCAACGCGCAATGGAACGCTACGTGAGACTTGACCAAGAGTTCACGATGAATGGTGGTTGGGCAGCGAACTCTGAGGCCTTCCAGATTGGGGCGGCACTGGGCCTGGAAAAGAGCGTTCTGGAACAGGACATTGAGACCCTGTCAGGGGGTCAAAGGCGGCGTGTTGAACTGGCGAGGGTTCTGTTCTCAGAAGCAGACACGCTGCTGTTGGACGAGCCCACCAACCACCTGGACCACGACTCCATCATTTGGCTCCGCGACTGGATTCGCGGATACTCCGGTGCTGTCCTGATGATCAGCCACGATGTCGGCTTGCTGCGAGACACTGTCAACCGCGTTTTCTACTTGGACGCAGCGCAGGCGAAGCTGGACATCTACAACCTGGGCTGGGACCAGTACCTGATGGCGCGCAGCGATGACGAACGCAGAAGACGCAAAGAACGCGCAGGTGCGCTCCGCAAAGCGCAAGTGCTCCAAGCGCAGGGCGAAAAGATGCGGGCCAAGGCGACGAAGGCCGTGGCGGCGCAACAGATGTTGCGGAGAGCCCAGCAACTGCGCGAAGAGGCAGGCGAAGAAAAGGTGGATGAAAAGGTTGCCCGGATTCGTTTTCCGGACCCGGCGCCGTGCGGCAGGGTTCCTCTTACTGCTGAGGGGCTTTCGAAGTCGTACGGGTCCCTAGAAGTCTTCTCCGGGTTGGACCTGGCCGTTGACCGTGGTGCGAAGGTTGCGATCCTGGGGGAGAACGGTGCGGGGAAGACAACACTGCTTCGGGTGTTGGCTGGGCTTGAGTCGTCAGACGCCGGGGAGGTGCTTGCAGGCCACGGGCTTCGCCTTGGCTACTACGCCCAGGAACACGAAACCCTGGACCCGTCTCAAACCGTTCGTGAGGCAATGGCTGCGGCGGCCCCGCAGCTTGACGAAACCGAACTGCGGAGCGTTCTGGGTCAGTTCCTGTTCGGTGAAGACGACGTTTCAAAGCCTGTGGCGGTCTTGTCCGGGGGAGAGAAGACCCGGCTTGCGCTGGCGACCCTGGTCATCTCGGCAGCGAACGTGCTGCTGCTGGACGAACCCACCAACAACCTAGATCCTGCCTCAAGGGAAGAGATCTTGAAGGCACTGGCTTCTTTCTCTGGCGCAGTCCTGCTGGTCAGCCACGACCCCGGGGCCGTGGAGGCTCTTGGCCCCGACAGGGTGCTGTTGCTTCCCGAGGGGGACGAGGACCTGTGGGACGAAGACTACCTAGAGCTAGTCGCCATCCGGTAGGCCGGTAGGCGGGACGAATCGCGTGACCTCAAGCGGGAACTTACGCACTTCGAAGTAGCTCTGGAGGGACGGCAGGTGCTGGTCGCACGACAACCAGATCTTGCTGCGTCCGTAGTGAAGAGCAGGGTTCGACCAGGTCAGCTTCCAGGTCGCGGGGTTAGGACAGGCTCTTGCGGAACAAACAAACTCTTTCGGCCCTGGGCTCAGCACCGCTACCTCCGCATCCAACCAACTATGATGGCAACGAACAACTTCTTCTACGTAAGCAAGGTTAACCAGATGTCGAAGCACACACTAGTCATTGTCAGGCATGCCAAAGCCCAGCAGGGTGGCGCACCAAGTGATCAGGCCCGCCAGCTTTCAAATGCGGGGCTGGTCCAGGCTCAGAAGCTCGGTGCGGAGCTCGCTGAGACATTGGCGCACCTCAACACCGTTTTTGTCTCGCAGGCACTGCGGGCTCAGCAGACCTGGGAGGCCATGGCGGCTGGTGCCGGCATTGACACGTCAAGCGTTCGCGTGCGGACCGATGAAGTCATCTACTCGGGTGATCCTCAGGCGATCTGGGAAGATGTCCGCCTAGCGTCCGGTGGCTACACCTCTTTGCTGATCGGGCACGAACCCACGATTTCTGAAGTGGCGGACCTGGTTCTGAAGCAGGATGTGGAAAGCCCGGTTGCTTCAGGAATGCCTACGGGCTCCGCAGTGATCCTGGACTGGGGAAACAACTGGAAAGAATGGCACGCACACTGCGCCGACCTGGCAGGGTTCGTGCATGTCAGCCACAAAGAATAGCCAGAACCCTAGCTAAAGAACCACCAGAGTTGTAACCCGCGGCCGAACGAAACTAAGCACGGTTTGGCCGCGGGTTAGGGCCGTTAAAACCCCGTTTTGGGGCATTTTTCGGGGCCTAACTCGCGGCCGAACCGGGAGTAACCCGCGGCCGAACCGGGGCCTAACTCGCGGCCGAACCGGGAGTGGGTGGGGGCTACAGCCGACTGGGGGAGGGGTTTCGTCCCAGCAGGCCCGCCACCGCGTCAAGGTGGCGGACGTCCAGATGGTTGTTTATTGCCGCCTTCACAGCATCCTTTGCGCAGAACGCAATGCCCACGCCCGCTGTCTGAAGCATCGGGATGTCGTTCGCGCCGTCACCAACCGCAACCGTCAGTTCTTCATTGCCCTTTGACCAGGCTTTGAGAGCCTCAACCTTTGCGGCTGCATCCACAATGGGTCCCACTGTCCTACCGGTGAGGTACCCGTCTTCGACTTCGAGGCGGTTTGCGAGCACGTAGTCGATACCTAGCTTTTTCTTCAGAGGGTCCAGCACTTCTAGGAAACCCCCGGAAACTACTCCGAACTTAGCGCCTACGCTTTTCGCCCAGCGCAGGAAGATCTCTGATCCCGGCGTAAGTGTCACCGACGCCGCGACCTCATCTAGGGCGCCGGCTGGCAACCCTTTTAGGAGGGCGACTCGCCTTCCGAGAGAAGCAGAAAAATCCAGGTTTCCCTGCATAGCGCTTTCAGTGATGGCTGCCACCTGGTCGCCGACGCCCGCTAAATCTGCAAGGCAGTCAATGACCTCCTGGTTGATCAGGGTTGAATCGGCGTCCGTGACGATCAGCGCGGGCGGACACGTTCTAAGGGCGTCCGTAAGGGATGCAGAGCCAACAACCCCCGGCAGATCTGGGGGTCCGGGCTCGCTCCACCATCCCTTTCCGACGATGCTTGAACTACCGGGGCCTTTGGGCTCGCCAGCAAACGCAACCCACCTCTTCGCTAGCTTGCGGGTTTCGCTTGAGCTCACTTGGTGACCACTAGCCCCTTCGGGACAACAACGATCCCAGATTCGGTCACGGTCATCCCGCGGGCGCGGTCGTGTTCGTGGTCAAACCCGATCTGTGCGTCTTCTTCCACCACAACGTTCTTGTCCAGGATGGCGCGGTTTACCCGGGCACGCCTGCGGACCTGCGCGCCGTGGAAGATGATGGCGTCTTGGATTTGAGACCAGGAGTGCAAAGCTACCTTGGGTGACAGCACAGAACGGAAGACCTCGGCACCCGAGATGATCGTGGCCTGTGAGACCAGGGAGTTCACGGCGTGTCCAACGCGGGAACCGTGTTCCCCGTGTACGAACTTCGCGGGTGGCAACGCGTCGTTTTGGGTCAGGACCGGCCACCTGTAGTTGTAGAGGTTGAAGACGGGGGTGACGCTGATCAGGTCAAGGTTCGCATCGAAGAATGCATCCACGGACCCAACGTCGCGCCAGTAGTTCCGGTCGCGTTCTGTTGAGCCGGGAACATTGTTGTCAATGAAGTCATAGACCGCGCATTCGCCGCGTTCCACAAACCAGGGAACGATGTCGCCGCCCATGTCGTGGCGGGAATGGGGGTCCTTGGCGTCAAGCTTCAAAGCTTCGACCAGGGCGTCTGTTGAGAAGATGTAGTTGCCCATGGAGGCAAGAACTACCGACGGGTCGTCAGGAAGGCCCTCGGCATCCTTCGGTTTCTCCTGGAACTCCTGGACCATTCCGTCTTTCGCCTTGATGACGCCGAACTGGTCGGCTAGCTCAATCGGCTGGCGGATACCGGCAATGGTGGCCGGAGCCCCGGATGCGATGTGGTAGTCCAGCATCTGAGAGAAGTCCATGCGGTAAATGTTGTCGGCACCGGTGATTACAACGTAGTCGGGGCGTTCGTCGTAAACGACGTTTAGCGACTGGAAGACGGCGTCGGCGGAGCCCATGTACCAGTGGGGTCCTTGGCGTTGCTGAGCAGGCATCGGGGCCACGTAGTTCCCAAGCAGGTTAGAAAGCTGCCAGGCACGCGCGATGTGTCGGTCCAGGGAGTGTGACTTGTACTGCGTTAGTACAACGATCCTGAGGAAACCTGAGTTCACCAGGTTTGAGAGTGAAAAATCGATGAGGCGATAGTTGCCCCCGAAAGGGACCGCGGGCTTAGCCCGATCCTCGGTCAGCGGCATTAGCCGCCTTCCTTCGCCGCCTGCTAGGACGATTGCCAAGACGTTTTTGTCTGCCATGTTCCCAGCATACTTCGCGTATTTGCGTGTGGGGCCTAATGGGATTTTCTCCCGTTATGCTTGGGGGTGTCGGACACCCAACCCAAGGACGGTAGACGTGCGTGTTGACCTGCTGACCAGAGAATATCCACCTTTCATCTACGGGGGCGCCGGAGTTCACGTTGATGAGCTAGCCAAAGTTCTTAGGTCCAAAGTCGACCTGCACATTGAGGCCTTTGACGGACCTAGGACCCCCGGCGAAGAAGGTTCGGAACCCGGCGTGACGGGGTACCCGGACGTTGCCGAATTGGAGGACGCGAACCCTGCGATCCAGACGCTTGGCGTAGACCTTGAGATGACAAAGGGGATGGAAGGCACCGACCTGCTCCACGCGCATACCTGGTACACGACCTTCGCTGGTTACCTGGGCAAACTTCTCTACGGAGTTCCCCTGGTCATTTCCGCCCACTCTTTAGAGCCACTGCGCCCATGGAAGGCGGAACAGCTTGGCGGCGGGTACAGGGTGTCCTCTTTCGCCGAGAAAGTTGGGTACGAGAATGCGGATGCAATAATCGCGGTATCCAACGGAATGCGTGACGACATCCTTAAGGCCTACCCGGCCGTGGACCCGGACCGGGTGAAAGTAATCTTCAACGGCATTGACCTAAAGAAGTGGCATCGTCCCGACACCCCTGAGGCGGAAGAAGCCGCTGCGAAGTTCCGTGCCGAAATGGGTGTCGATCCAGACCGGCCAACCGTCATGTTCGTTGGGCGGATAACACGGCAGAAGGGGCTCCCGGGTTTCCTTCGCGCCGTTTCCCTGCTCCCCCCGGAAGTACAGGTGATTTTGGCGGCCGGGGCACCCGACACCCCTGAGATCGCTGCCGAGGTGGACCAGCTGATCGCGGAGTTGCAGAAGGAACGCAACGGCGTCATCTCGATCACGGAGATGTTGCCTCACGAAAAACTAGTTGCGCTCCTTGCAGGCGCCGACGTTTTTGCCACCCCATCGATCTATGAGCCCCTGGGCATTGTGAACCTAGAGGCTATGGCTCTGGCGCTACCGGTCGTTGGGACTGCAACGGGAGGGATCCCCGACGTGATCGTGGACGGGGTGACGGGCTACCTGGTTCCGATCGATCAGAAGGATGACGGGACGGGAACCCCCCTTGCTCCCGAAAAGTTCGAGTCCGACTTTGCGGCGGCGCTGATGCGGGTGCTCGACAATCCGGAAAAGGCGAAAGAGATGGGGCAGGCGGGCCTGGAGCGCGCTCGGGACTTCTTCTCTTGGGAAGCAATCGGCGATCAGACCGTTGAGCTATACAAGTCTCTAGTTGACAAGGACGCGAAGTAGGAATGGAGAGCGCTGTAAAGCTTGAGGGCGCCGCAGTCTCGGTTTCGGGCACCCCGATAGTTCAAGGGCTGGACCTGGACATTTTGCCCGGTGAGCACTGGGTGGTTGTTGGGCCAAATGGTGCCGGCAAAACCACTTTGGCGAAGCTGATCGCGGGGCGGGAGTTCCCAACGTCAGGTTCGGTCCAAGTCCTGGGCCAAGAGACGACGGATCTAGAGTCCACCTACCTGGGATCCCGCGTCGGGTTTGCATCCTCTGCGGTCGCGGACCGCCTGCCCGGCACGTCCACCGTGCTGTCTCTGGTCATGCCTGCAGCGTGGGGGCAGACCCACCAGTTTTCTGAGGAGTACGAAGAAGTCGACGAGCAGCGAGCGCGGGACCTGCTGGCGGCGCTGGGGATCGGAGATTTAGCGGATCGAAGGTTCTCCACTTTGTCCGAGGGGGAGGCGCAGAGAGTCAGCATCGCGCGGGCGCTCATGGCCGATCCTGAGATCGTGATCCTCGATGAGCCCACCGCGGGCCTTGACCTGGGGGCGCGGGAAACCCTGGTTGTCGCGCTACGCGACATCATGGCGGACCCAAAGTCTCCGGTGATCATCATGATCACTCACGAGCTTGAAGAGATCGCGCCGGGCTTCACTCATGCGGCACTAATGAAGGACGGGACGATCACCCGCAAGGGGCCCATTAGCGAGGTCTTCACTGATCAGAACCTGTCCGAAACCTTCGGGTTACCGCTACAGCTTGTCGAACATTCTGGTCGGTGGTGGGTGTCCCACACCGAATAGGTTGGTGGTTGCGACGGCGACCTCCCTCTGAAGTAGAGTTGGCGAAACTGGTAGGAGGTTCCCGTGTGGTGGCTGATCTGGATAGGCGCTGCGCTACTCCTTGGCATCCTCGAGTTCGTAACTGTTGACCTTTTCTTCCTGACTCTTGCCGGCGCCGCCCTGGTCACTGGGGTTGTGGGTGCGTTCGGGGCGTCTCCGCTGGTCCAGGTCATCGTCTTCATTGTTGTTTCAACTGTGCTATTGGTGGCGGTGCGGCCCTGGGCAAAAGACTTGCTGGCACGTTCGACACCAGACGTTGCTACGAACGCACAGGCACTCTACGGGCAGAGCGCGGTCGTCACCGCTCCGCTACGTGGGGGTCTTGGCCGCGTCAGGATTGGCGGCGAAATCTGGTCAGCCAGGGGACAAGGCGGCCACACCTTTCCGGTCGGCACAAGGGTCCGTGTTGTCAGCATTGACGGTGCGACCGCTGTTGTTGGCCCCCTTGACGAGCACGTTCCCGTTCCGCCCAGCTCAACCCCGCCCGAAGCGTGAGCTTGGGCCTGAGTAAAAACTAGGAGACGCAAATGGACTCAAACGTGGTCACGTGGGTGATCGTGGTGCTTGCGTTAGCACTCGTCATCATCATCGCGGTGCGTTCTATCCGGATCGTTCCGCAATCGCGGGCGCTGGTCGTTGAGAGGTTGGGAAAGTTCCAGTCGGTCAAATATGCGGGACTTCACCTGCTGATCCCGTTTGTCGATCGGGTGGCCGCCACGGTTGATTTGCGTGAGCAGGTCACCTCGTTCGCCCCGCAGCCTGTCATCACGGCAGACAACGTGGTCGTTTCGATTGACTCCGTCATCTACTACCAGGTGAACAACCCGATGGCGGCGACATATGAGATCGCAAACTACATCCAGGCGATTGAACAGCTGACCGTCACCACTTTGCGTAACGTCATTGGGTCCATGGACCTGGACCAGACGCTCACCAGCCGCGACCAGATCAACGATCGCCTGCGTGGCGTGTTGGACGAGGCCACGGGTAAGTGGGGGATCCGCGTCAACCGGGTTGAGCTGAAGGCGATCGATCCTCCTCCAACCATCCAGCAGGCGATGGAACAGCAGTTGCGTGCTGAGCGGGATAAGCGCGCAGCGATCCTGCAGGCCGAGGGCGTTAGACAGTCCGAGGTCTTGCGGGCCGAGGGCCTGAAGCAGTCTGCAATCCTGAAAGCTGAGGGCGACGCCCAAGCAGCCATCACCGTAGCTGACGGCGAAGCGCGTGCGATCGAGACCGTGTTCGGTGCGATTCACCAGGGAGGGCCAACCTCTGACCTGCTTTCCTACCAGTATCTACAGATGCTCCCCAAGCTCGCGGACGGACAGTCTTCGAAGATGTGGGTGATCCCGACCGAACTGACCGCCGCGCTGAACTCGATTTCAGAAGGCTTCAGCGGAAAGCAGCAGAGGGACGCCTAGGTCCAGTTCACAGGACCTTTGAGAAAAACTCGATGGTCCTGGGTTCGACCGGTGCGTCAATGACCTGGGCTGGCGTCCCGCGTTCTACGATTTTACCGTCGTCCATGAAGACGACCTGGTCGCCAACGCTCCTTGCAAAGCCGACCTCGTGCGTCACCACGATCATCGTCATCCCCGCTTGCGCCAGCGACTGCATGACACCTAGCACCTCACCGACCAGTTCGGGATCTAGAGCCGATGTCGGCTCGTCGAACAACATCAGCTCCGGTTCCATTGCCAGGGCTCTTGCAATGGCAACGCGTTGCTGCTGGCCACCGGAAAGCTGGCCGGGATAGTGGTTCGCCCGGTCCAAGAGTCCTACTTTGTCAAGCAGCTCCAGGGCTTTCACTTCCGCTTCTGCCGGTGGCACTTTCAGGACGTGGACCGGTGCTTCCATGACGTTCTGGAGGGCTGTCATCTGAGGGAAAAGGTTGAATCGTTGGAAGACCATCCCGATCTTGCTGCGTTGCTTCGCGATCTGTTTATCGGGTAGGCGATACAGCTTGGTGCTCCCGTCCTTTTCAGTTTTTTCGCGTAGCCCCATTAGCTGTCCGTCGACCCAGATGCGGCCGGCAGAGATCATCTCCAGTTCGTTGATGCAGCGTAGTAACGTCGATTTGCCGGATCCTGAGGGACCCAGGATCACGCAGACTTCACTTGGCTGAACGGTCAGACTCACCCCCTTTAAGACGTGGAGGTCCCCGAAGTACTTATGCACGTCTTGGGCCTTGACCATCGGGACTTTTTGAGTCTGATCGCTCATGGGGTCACATCCAGAAAGAGGGTCTCATCGTGGCTTTCACCGGGAACGTTTTCTTCCGTCTTCGTGGCCTTTGTCTGCGCTTCGGCTGCGTAGCCTCTGCCGTAGTAGCGCTCGACGTAGTGCTGGACCACCATGAGGAGTGAGGTGATGACCAGGTACCAGATCGCCGCACAAAGTAGCATCGGGACGGGTGCGAACATCTTCTGGCCAAGATCGCGGGCGACGAATGTCAACTCGTAGATGAAGGGGATTGCCGCCACCAGGGACGTCGTCTTCAACATGGAGATGGTTTCGTTGCCAAGAGGGGGAACGATGACGCGCATTGCCTGCGGCATCACTATGCGCCCCATTATTTGCCCGCGAGACATACCGAGTGCGGTTGCGGCTTCCCACTGACCCTTGTCAACCGAGTTGATCCCGGCACGAATGATTTCAGCCAGGTAGGCGCCTTCGTTGAAGCCGAGCCCCAGTAGCGCCATCCAGAAGATCGTCAGAACCTTCGCGGTCTGGAAGGTTACGAACTCCGGGCCAAATGGAATGCCCAGGGACAGCTGGGGGTAGATCACCGGGAGCAGGGACCAGAAGATCAGCTGCGTGTATACGGGGGTGCCTCTGAAGAACCAAATGTAGAAGGTCCCAACGACACGCAGGATGGGGTTCTGGGATTGGCGCATGACGGCCATCGTTATCGCAATGATGGTCCCCAGGATCATCGCGCCAGCGGTCAAGATCAGCGTGTACATGACGCCGGTCATGATGGTCTTTGAGAAGAGCCACTGCCACACCAGCGGCCAGTCGAAGACGGGGTTGGTAATGAGCGAGTGCACCGCCATGGCCACCAGGACCAAAAGGAGCGCTGCACCGACCCAGCGGCCCGGCCGGGGGACCGGCCGGGCGTGGATCATTTCGACGGTTGGGGTGCCGTGCACCCTAGCGTTGTGAGTCATTTGCTTTTGGTGCTAAGTCTCTATTTCTTACCCGGGTTGATTTCCGACATGCTTAGTGCGCTGTTTTCGGCTCCGTAGTTGGCCAGGATGGCTTCTAGGTAGCCCTCGTCCATCAGGTGCTGCATTGCGGCCTGAACGGCCACCGTCAACTGTTCGTC
>CAYFRO010000012.1:0-3547 GCA_964345565.1 uncultured Actinomyces sp. | reverse complement strand
AAGCCGAACCGCGTGCCGGGGACGGGCTGAACGGCATGGCCATCGACCGCGACGCCGTCATCCAGGGCGCTGGCGATGCCCTGGGGTTCGGACTCGATGATTTCTCCGATTTCTTCGAGCTTGCCTGAGGACCCGGCGACTGCGTAGCCGATCACGGGGGAGTCGGCGAAGGTGGCGTCCCAGAGGCCGCCGATGACCTTCACGTTGACGTCAGTCTGTAGGTCCAGGGGCATTACCTCGATCGGTTCCAGGCCGTCTTCGACGCATTCAGCTGACCACTGTGCTGCAAGCTCTTGCTGGTAGGTGCCGGTTTGCACGCCAATGGTGGACCCGCAGGGGTTATCGGGATCGAAGCCAGAGGGGTTACCTTTAGCGACTGCGAAAGCCGAGCCGACCTCCAGGTAGGACACCATGTTCACTTTTTCCAGGCGTTCGGGGCTGATCGTGAAGGAAGAGGCACCGATGTCGAACTTGGTTCCAAGAGCCGGGATGATGGTTGGAAACTCAGCGTGCTGTGTGGTCCCCTCGAGTCCCATCACCTGGCCCAGGGCCTGCACAATCTGGATGTCGTACCCAACGGGCGTGTTGCCCTCACGGAACTCGGCTGGTGCATAGTCTGTCGAGGCGCCGTTGCGGAGCTGGCCCGTACTCGCCACGCTTTCGGGAACCATAGCTGCGATGTCTGGAACCTCCTCGATGCTGAGGGGGTCGAACTGGGTCGTTGCTGCGTCGTCTGCGTTTTCGTCTCCCGCGTCCGAACCACCGGGAGAGGTGGGATCGGAACAGGCTGACAGGGTCAGGGCCAAAACTGCGGCCGTGGCAAGGGGCATTAGTTTGCGCATCGGATCCTCCAATGTAGTTGAACCCGATAAGTATGCACGCCTTTGCATACTATGCGGAGACTGTCTCACATTTCGAGTCGCCGCAGACAGGTGTCAGCCCCGCAAAGCCTTCCTGCTGATCGGCTTAGCGCTGTAGGGGTCGATTCCCTTAGGTATCGGGACGCCCTTGTTGCCGAGTGCGTTGAGGCGGTTGGCAACGGAAGGCACCTCTGCCTTAGTGAGGACCTTCTTCAGCTTCTTAAGCTTGCGGTCTAGCTTGGGCAGAGGAACCTGCCCCTCTTCATGTCCAACCTGGATGGTGATGATGGGAACGTTGCTGATAGCGCGCGAGATCTTGCGTTTCTCATTCCCAAGCAATCCGCGAACGCGAGAGCTTGGCCCTTCTGAAATCAGAACGACCCCGGGACGCCCAATCAGTCGCCAAACCAGGTCCTGGTTACGGCTGACGGCAACGGGCTCATCGTCAACGACCCAGCCTTTGCGGATCTGACTAATCACCGCGTATACGGATCCGACTTTGCCGTCGACTTGCCTGTACATCGCGGGACGCAAAAGCATCGCCAGCAAGCTGGTGTCAGCCAGCAGCGCCAGCATCACCGCGGTCAGCATTATTAGGACCCCAGGGCCACCCAAAACCCAGAAGAGGACTCCGAGCCCAATGATCAGGATTGGGAGTGCGATGAGCGCGAAACCAATCCATTTGTAAGTGCGCTTAACGACCGTGAACGCGTCGATAAAGTTTTGGTACCAGCGGCGCTTTTTCTTGCCGTCCTGGTCAGTCTTTTTAGCCATGATGGTCCAGTCTACGCAACTTAGGCGGCCGGGCGGGTAGCAGTGGAGTCCCTGTGTTTGCGACGGGGGAACAGCAACAGCAATCCGACGACAGCGATGAGGGCGCTGGCTGCCGCTGCGAGTAGATAGGCGGGCTCAGCGCCTCCGTTTTCAGCGACCGCGCCACCAAGAGAAGACCCAAGGGAGACACCGATCGTGACCGATGACTGCATCAGCGTCATTGCCACCGAAATGCCTCCGGGAGGGGCCAGGTCCTGGGCTGTAGAGAACGCAGTGACCATGGTCGGGCCGACGAAAAGACCAGACAGAGCCAGCATCCATGTCGTTTCGGGAAGCGTGGTCACGCTTGAGACCAGCACCATCGACAGTGCCGCACCCGTAGAGAAGAAGATGAAGCGCCAGGGGAGCCTGAAACCATCGGGCAGGACAACGACGAACAAGGCCGCTGTTGCCGAGCCGAGTCCCATCACTGCATAGACCAGCCCCGCCTGCGAGCCGGACCCCAGCAGGTCTGCTCTTGCCGTGGTCCCCGCCTGCGTTGCACCAAAGAACGTTCCGACGCCCATTAGGGCCAGGGCAGCTGGGAGCACAGCCCAGATGACACGGCCTATGCGAGGCCGCTTTCCATCTTCGTCACCGCCCTGCGGGACGGACGGGGTCTCTTTCGGCGCAGTGATCGCAAACAGCATGCCTGCCGTCAACATCAGGATGCACGCGAGGAGAAGAGGAGCTGCCGGGGCTGCAAGCGACGATGCGATCCCAACCAGGGCGGGACCTAAAACGAAGATCAACTCGTCAGCCGTGGATTCGTATGAGAAGGCCGCGTTCAGGGCGCGAGCGTGCGGGGCGGTCCAAACCCACCTTGCACGCGTAAAAGAACCCACTGGGATCACGGTCGCGCCCGCACTTGCACAGAGAACCCACAGGACAGGCCCAGACGCCCCACTTGAAGCCGCCCAAAAGAGGCCTAGTAGAGCCGCAGAGTTCAGGGGCACCAGCGTCAGTAAGACACGTCTTTGACCCCAGTGATCCGACGCCCGACCAACAAGCGGGGAGCAGATTGCGACAACAATCGAAAAGATGCCCGCATCCATGCCGCCCACAGCCAGGTCACCCGAAGAGGCAGTAAACGCGGTCATGATGCCAAGGGGGAGCATGGCGTAAGGGGCACGCGCCAGCAGGGCGATGACCATGTTTGCTATCCCCGCGATGGACGGCAGCTCTTTGTAATGCGCCAATGCGCGGAAAGGAGAAGAGGACAAAGTGTCGCTTCCAGATCGAAAATCCCCAAAGGGCCTTGGACTCCAAGGGCAATGAGACCACCTAATCCTACGTGCGTCGCGTTGGGAGTAATCAACAGGGGACCTCGAGATGTTCGTCTCTGCCCGTGCAGGCACGCCAGACTTCAGCCATGGTCGGTCAACACGCGTCTGTCCCGGTCGCGCCTGTGCCGACCGGGTTGCTCCGATCTCAAAGGTCAGCAGACGGAACCCAGGCCCTGTTGGTTCCAGGCCCGCTCACGGGGCAGCTCTGGGCCCAGATAGCAACCTTGAAGCACCCCCAGATAGCGCGGACAGTTTTGGTCGATGACGGGCGGGCGGGGGCGATAGTCAGCTGCGGCCAAGCCTCGACGATCAACAGTGGTTCTTCCTCTTTCTCTGATTCATCGGACGTGGCCCAGTGGCTCCGTTCGAAGGGGGTCTGGGTTGGCTCCCCGCAGTGGTCGGTGCGGGTGGTCGCCTCGCGCTCGCGGCCGCCCTTCTTCGTTGTGCTCCCTTTCGACCTTGACGGGGTTCCTGGCTGGCAGCAGCTACGCGCCCAGGACCCGGAACCGGAGGCTCCAGGACCAGCGATCCCGGAATCAGTGGCCCCGGCACCAGAGGCCCCGGAATCGGGGATCCCGGTACCAGAGG
>CAYFRO010000011.1:0-38506 GCA_964345565.1 uncultured Actinomyces sp. | reverse complement strand
ACTCGACCATGACGAACACTGAGACACCGGAGGCGCCGATCAGCGCCATCGGGCCATATTTCGCACCCAGTCCCAATGGGATCAGGAACAAAATGATTTGGAATAGGACTTCTGCGATTACCATCGGATCCTTCTACGGCAGTGTGGATAGGAACGGTCACATCAACCAGTAGCCGGGGGGTGCCGGATGCTCGCTGTTGTGTCAAGGACAGACCCGAACTGCCGACGCCCGCTTTACGAGAGCAACGCTTTGTCCCTTGAGCTACGAGGGCGAGATTTGAGTCACAAATAAGCCTATCACGGGGGCCAAGACTACTCCTGCGGTTTGTCAAGCGGTTCTTGGCCTCATTCGAGTGGTGTGGGCCATGCTTGTCTGGCGGGGTTGTGGCCGTGGCTCTGGGATCATTCGTGGGAGCGGGCCCTGGGTTTGATCGGGGGTTTTGGTACCTGAATGGCGCTACTGTCTGTGGCTTCTTGCCCAGGTTGCCCAAAAAAACTGAGAGTGCACCCGGGTAGTAAAAGTGCACGAGGGGCGGGCTGTTGATTCAGATGCTGGCAGGGAGAGTCTTGGGTCTGACTACGGTCCAAAGGACTAAGGCAGACGTGGCGGCAGCGACCGCCATCATGCCTGCCATAGGGCGCGCTGAGTCGACTCCCAGAACACCGATGATCGGCGACAGCGCACCGGCCATGCCGAAGTTGACTGCTCCGAGCAAACTGGCTGCAGTCCCGGCCTCGGCGCCGTGGTCCGCAAGGGCCAGGTATTGCACGGTCGGGAACGTGAACCCGCACATCATTATGAAGAACCACAGGGGGATTAACGTTCCCCACATCCCTGCGCCAGCGGCGGAAAGAACAAAAATCAGGGTTCCCAGAACTACCTGGGTGACCGTGGTGAAGGCAAGCACCCACTGGGGAGCGAGAATTCCGCGGTGGATCAGCTGAGACACGGTTTGGACGCCGATTATCACAGCGATTGAGTTGGTGGCAAAGGTGAAGCCGTACTGCTGTTCACTCATTCCAAACGTCTGTTGGAAAAGGAACGGAGACGCTGAGAGGTAGGCGAAAAGGGCGGTGAAGTTCAGACCCGCCATGGCCACCATGCCCAGGTAAGTGCGGTCTTTGAACAGGACCTGGTACCGCGACCTGAGCGAACGTGTATCGGTGCTCCTCACTTCCTTAGGAAGGGTCTCTTTCACAAAGATCGCGACAGCTGCGGAAACGAAGGCGCCGTATCCCGCCAGAACCCAGAAGATCCCGCGCCAGTCCATGATGGACAGAAGCTGCGACCCGACAACGGGTGCGATGACCGGGGCCAAACCGTTCACCAGGGCCAGCCTCGACATCATCTTGATGAGGTGGCGGCCGGCGAACAGGTCGCGGACCATGGCCATGGACACGACACCAGAGGCGGCGGCACCAAACCCCTGCAGGACACGAAAGATCCCGAGCATAAGGATCGTGGGCGCAAGCGCCGCCGCGACCGAGGCCGCGATGTGCAAGACCGCTGCCACCACAAGCGGGACCTTTCTCCCGACTCGGTCAGAAAGGGGTCCGACAATAAGCTGGCCTGCAGCAAAACCCACAGTGGTTCCCGTCAGAGTCAGCTGAACCATGGCTGGATCGACTCCGAAGCCTGTCTCGATGGCTGGGAAGGCTGGCAGGTACATGTCAATCGTGAAAGGGCCAAGGGCTGTTAGGGTTCCCAGCACCAGGATGTAGACCAGCTTTTGTTTGCTGGAGAGGGCGTCGCCCGGTGTTGTGCCATGTGCTTCGCTCAGTTGCGACCTCAGCTTCAGTTAGGAGGGCTCACTGCCCCGGTTCGTCTAGCCGCCTTGAGCTTACTCGGGAAGCTTCAGGATCCAGATCGTGGGCCTGCGGTGAACGTCACCACACGCCGTGCTAGTTTTCGGCCATGCGTGTAACCGAAATTGTGAATGCGAAGGGCTCTGATGTCCTCTCGCTGGGTCCCTCCGCCAGCGTTGCCGAGCTGGTCCAGAAGCTTGCTAAGAACAAGGTGGGGGCAATCCTCATCATGGATGGCGGCCAGCTTGCAGGAATAGTCTCGGAGCGCGACGTGGTCCGCTTCGTGGCGGCGGGTGGCGATCTGGACGCGCCGGTTGACGAAATCATGACTGTCGATGTTGAGACCTGCTCCCCAAGCGATGAGATCGAAGGTCTCGCCAAGGTGATGACTGGGAGGCGGGTGCGACATCTCCCCGTTGTTCAGGACGGAAAAGTCCTTGCCATCGTTTCTATCGGGGACGTGGTCAAAGGCCGCTTGGATGAACTGCAGGCTGAAAGGGACCACCTGGCCGATTACGTGGCCGGCTAGCTACGCGGTCAGATAGGGCCAGATTCCCACGCGCTGGGACAGCTCTGCTTGCCTATGTGGCAGCGAACTATGATCTCAGGACTGTCCGGGGTCTTCGGCCTCCGGGATCGAAACGGAGCCGAAAGGTGCAGCCATGAAGAAGATGATTTCCGCCCTGGGCCTGGTCGCGACAACCGCCCTCGCACTAGCGGGCTGCTCAGGCGGCGCCGCCAAGACGGACACCGGAAGCGAGTCCGGGGAAGCCTCAACTGCCGACACAAACTCTTACGTCATTGGGATTAGCGTCCAAGACCAGCATCCTTCGCTTGACGCCGCCGTGGCTGGATTCAAAGCGGCCGTCGAAGAATCTGGCCTGGACGTCACGTTCGACGAAAAGAACGCGTTCGGTGACGCATCCATGCTTGCTTCTATTGCCGGCACGTTCAAAGAGGACGGCACCGACCTTGTCCTGGCGGTCGGGACTCAGGCCGCGCAGGCCTGCGCTTCCGCGATGACGGATGTTCCCGTTCTGTTCACCGCCGTGACCGACCCGGTGGATGCCCAACTCGTTGACAGCTGGGAAGCTCCTGGAGCGAACGTCACCGGCACCTCAGACAAGAACCCCGTTGACGAACAGATCGAACTGATCGGAGAGATTGTCCCGGACGTGAAGACCGTGGGCATCGTCTACTCGCCAGGAGAAGCGAACTCTGTGGTGCAGGTGGGATGGGTGAAAGAAGCCGCTGACAAGATGGGCATTGAGGTCGTTGAGTCATCCGCGACGGCCGCCACAGAGGTCCAGCAAGCTGCGCAGAGCCTTGCTTCCGCCGGCGTTGACGCCATCTACGTCCCGACCGACAACACCGTCGTCGCTTCGCTGGAGACCGTTATTCAAGTCGGTGAAGACAACCAGATTCCCGTGTTTGGGGCCGAGGGAGATTCGGTCGCGCGCGGGACGATCGCTACCTACGGACTGGACTACTACCAGCTGGGCTACGAGACGGGTCTGATGGCCGTTCAGATTCTGCGAGACGGGGATGCTCCTAGCGACGTCCCGGTTACCAGCGTCTCAGACCCTGCTCTGTACCTGAACCTCGGTGCCGCGGATCGCATGGGGGCTCCCATCCCCGCCGAACTGGTGGAGCAGGCCGACCCGGAGAACGTAACCAACTAACTAAGGCAGCCCAGCTGGCTGCCTACAAGGGGGCTTCCTCGTGATCACAGCCGTTGAGCTGGGACTGCTTTATTCCTTGATGGCACTGGGGGTCTACCTGACCTTCAGGGTCCTCGAGTTCCCGGACCTTACCGTAGATGGAAGCTTCACAACGGGGGCCGCAATCACCGCGGTGATGATCGTCGGGGGATACAATCCGGTGCTCGCCATGGCGGTGGCCTTCGCGGGCGGCATGGCGGCAGGTTTTGTGACGGGCCTGTTGAACACAAAGGGCAACATTGACGGTCTTCTAGCCGGGATCTTGACCCAGATCGCGCTTTACTCGATAAACCTCGGCATCATGGGGAAACCGAATATTGCACTGCTACGGGAGCCCACGGTTTTCGACGCGGTGAAGAACGGTGGTCTCCTGGATTCGTGGTGGGGACCGGTCGTGCTGCTTCCCTTCGTAGTCTTGGCGCTTAGCGCCCTGGTCTGGTTCCTCCACACCAACGTCGGCCTTGCCATGCGCGGCTCGGGCGACTCTCCCGAGATGGTGCGCTCTTTTGGTGTCTCCACAGACTTCCAAAAGATTCTGGGTTTGGGGCTTTCAAACGGGCTGGTCGCGCTTTCCGGTTCACTTATCGCTCAATACCAGAAGTACGCGGACGTTGCCATGGGGATTGGCATCATCGTCGCGGGGCTTGCCTCGGTGATCATCGGCCAGGCCATCTTGGGGCGACTCACCATCTGGCGTGCCGCTACCGCTGCCGTTCTAGGGGCGGTCATTTACCGAGTCGTGTTGCAGCTTGCCTTGATGTTGGGTCTGGACCCGAACTACATGAAGCTCGTGTCCGCGGTACTGGTGGTGTTGGCACTCTTGGTGCCTCAGTGGAAGATCGTGGGACGCCTCAACAAGCTGTTTGGTTTCCGGAAGCGAACTCCGGATGAGCGCATGACACACAGGCTCGTCATGGAAAACGCGGCGCTGGATGATGAGGAATAAACCCATGCTGAAACTCGACAATGTCTCGAAAACATTCATGCGTGGAACCGTCAATGAGCGCCGGGCGCTGGTTGACATCAACCTTGAACTAGCCCCCAGCGAGTTCGTCACGGTCATCGGTTCCAACGGCGCCGGCAAGTCCACTTTGCTGAACGTTGTTGCTGGTTCGCTTAAACCCGACACGGGTTCAATAGAGATCGCCGGTAAAGATGTAACGAAGCTGAACGACTACCAGCGCGCAAAGTACATCGGTCGCGTTTTCCAAAACCCCTCTCTGGGTACCGCTCCGCACATGTCGATCGAAGAGAACCTCTCGATCGCCTGGGAACGCGGAAAGCGACGCACCTTGGGTTTGGGTGTCACAAGACGCAAAAGGGCCGAGTACCGCCGACAGCTTGAGACTCTGCATCAGGGACTCGAGGGGCGGTTGCGCGACTGGGTCGGGTTGCTTTCGGGCGGGCAACGCCAGGCGCTCTCTTTGCTCATGGCAACCTTCACGGCTCCCGACATCCTGCTGCTGGATGAGCACACCGCGGCACTAGACCCCGAGCGAGCCAAAGCGGTCACCTCGCTCACGGACGAGCTGGTCACGGAACATCACCTGACCACCCTGATGGTCACTCACAACATGGAGCAGGCACTCAGACTGGGGACGCGTCTGATCATGATGCACCAGGGTCGGATTATCCTGGACGTTACGGGTCAGGACAAGACGGAAATGACGGTTCCAGACCTGCTTGCTGAGTTCGAGAAAGTGAAGGGTGCCGAGCTAACGGACAAGGACCTACTGATCTAGGTCAGTTCTTTCCACGAAGGGACCTAACCAACGCGATCTCGCGCTGACAAAGCCCGCCGCTTTTGAAAGACTGGGCAAGTTAGTGAGGGAAGGGACTAGTCTTGGCAAGCTTTGGCGTGGTAGCACTGTTGCTCAGTGTCGCGTTCCTTCCACCCCCCGTGGACGGCGGAAGGTTGGACGACCAGCTGCGAAATCCCAGCGGGGCGATCCTCACTTCATCCTCGGTCAGCTGGGACGGCGGGGACTTGGAAGTCGGCCTCATCGCGGAAGCCCCTAAGGAAGAACCCGAAGTTGTTCTTGAGGACGATGTGTCCTTCGATGGCCTTGACCTCAGTGCAGCAGCCCGCGGCACCGCTTCAGGCGACAACATCGAAATGCTGACGCGGATCGCCGGCATGGGTGGGCCACTACAGGGAGTCACGAATGGGTCCATGCCCGCTGGACTCCTTTGTCCTATCCCGTGGTCACCTAGTTTTTCCCTCTATTGTCCCGTGATAGAGCCTCTGACCGCGTTGAACGAACAATACCGTCAGGTCTTCGGAAGCAACCTTCAGTTCGCTTCGGGGTACCGCGCCGGCTATGCGGGACGCAGCTTCCACGGCTGGGGCTTAGCAATGGACCTAGCCGGGCCAAGCGGTGGGACTTTAGGGTTCGGCGACCCGCAGTACCACTGGCTGCTCCAGCACAGGCGGGATGAACCCCGAGGCCTGGCACTGGGAGTTTGGTTCCTACTACCGCGGAACCGTAGCTGACTACAACTCCGCGGTTCCTCCCGTGATGGTTCACTGGATCAAGCACTAAGATCTTTCACCGTCTGGAGTGCCTAGCCCACTCCTCGCCCCGGAGCTTCTCCAGTTGGCGTCGCTCTTTCTTCGTGGGCCTGCCCGTCCCGGGCTCGCGAACCGGTAGCGAGCCGTAGATATTTGGCTTCGGTAGTGAGTGGTCGACGTAGCACTTCCGGGCTAAAGGAGCGCCTAAGCGCTTTGGAGGTAGCGACACAACTTCCCAGACTCGCTCATGCCCGCGGTCACGAATCCGGACAGTGTCGCCGGCTGCAAGTTTGTACGAGGGTTTCGCAGGGGATCCGTTCACGCGCACGTGCCCGGCGCGAACAGCGGCAGTTGCCAGGCTCCTGGACCTAAATGCCCTGGTGGTCCAGAGCCAAACGTCTAGCCTCACTTACCCTCCGTTTCCCTTACAGCTTACTGGGAGTTACCCCTGTGCCCTCGGTTGCCCCTTCTGGGGCGCGTAGGCTTGAAAAAGGGGACTAGTGCTTGAACTCGTAGATATTCGCAAGGCCTACACGGTAGGCGACTTCACGCAGGTCGCCCTCGACGATGTTTCGATTTCTTTCCGGGACAACGAGTTCGTTGCGGTGCTTGGTCCCTCGGGCAGCGGCAAGACGACCATGCTCAATATTGTGGGCGGCCTTGACCGCTACGACTCCGGTGAGCTCATCATCGACGGCATCAACACGTCTAAGTACACCGACCGCGACTGGGACACCTACAGAAACAACAGGATCGGGTTCGTCTTCCAGAGCTATAACCTGATCCCACACCAGACTGTCTTGGCTAATGTCGAGCTGGCGCTAACGCTTGCGGGGGTCTCGAAAGCTGAGCGGAGAGCCCGCGCGCTCGCGGCACTCGATGAGGTCGGGCTGTCCGAGCACGTGGACAAGAAACCGTCCCAGCTTTCGGGCGGTCAGATGCAGCGGGTAGCCATTGCGAGGGCACTGGTCAACGACCCTGAGATCCTGCTTGCTGACGAACCGACAGGCGCGCTGGACTCCGTCACCTCGACCCAGATCATGGACCTCCTTAGTGACATTGCTAAGGATCGCCTGGTCGTCATGGTCACACACAACCCTGAACTCGCGGACGCCTACGCCACCAGGATCGTGGATCTGCGTGATGGGCGTGTCGCCGCGGACTCGGATCCCTTTGACCCGAGCTCGGTAAAGGACGACGCAAAAGCCCCGGTGAAGACGTCGATGTCGTTCCTCACCGCGATCGCGCTGTCCTTCAACAACCTGATGACCAAGAAGGGCCGCACGCTGATGACCGCGTTTGCCGGCTCCATCGGGATCATCGGGATCGCTGCAATCCTGTCGCTTGCAAACGGCGTAAATGACTACATCAGGGGCGTTGAAGAAGACACGCTTTCTGTCTATCCACTCACGGTTTTCAGCACCGGCATGGACATGGCTAGCTTGCTCGCGGGTTCGGTGAGTGCGGGGGAGGAGATCAGCGACACCGTAACGATAGAGCCTGGTGCAGGTGAGATCGCGGAAGCCCAGGCGATGTCTAAAATGTTCGGCTCCGTCGGTTTGAATGACCTTGCCGCACTCAAACGTTTTTTTGACGCAAACGGTGGAGACATCGAGCAGTACACTAGCCTGATCCAGTACTCCTATAACGTGACGCCACAAATTTTCACGGTCGGCCCGAAGGACAAGGTCCGCCAAGTGAGCCCGGACGGGACTTACGCGGCGCTTGGCATGGGCAGCGACAACCCGCTGGCTACCTCCATGCCGACGGGTGCTTTCAACGAGATGGTCGACGACACGGCGCTGGTGCAGGATCAGTACGACGTTCTGACAGGCCACTGGCCCAAGGAGTACAACGAAGTCGTTCTGGTTCTCACCCCGACAGGCAAGATCTCCGACTACCTTCTGTACACCCTGGGGCTGCGAGACTCCGCACAGCTTGACTCCATGGTCAAGTCATTTATGAACGAGGAGCAGGTTGAAGTCGACGTCGGCGATCCGATGATTGTCACCTACCAGCAGGTCATGGACGCGACTTTCAAGGTGGTACCCGCGTCCTCTTTCTACAAGTTTGACGAGACCTATGAGGTGTGGACGAACCACTCCGATGACAAGGTCTTTGTGAAGGAGCTGGTCGATCAGGGGGAAGATCTGGTGATTAGTGGGATCGTCCAGGCCAAGAGCGGCTCAACTGCTGTTGCCCTGAACCCGGGCCTCTACTACACGCCCGGCCTTACTGAGCACCTGATCGAACTGGCCTCGGAAAGCGAGGTCGTGAAGGCACAACTGGAGACTCCGCGGACGAACGTCCTGACGGGCCGCACTTTCGCAGAAGAGGAAGCTGATCCCCGAGGCGGTTTCGAGATGGAGAAGCTGTTCCAGATCGACGAAGAACAGGTTGCGGCTGCCTTCCAGTTTGATGAGTCGGTGCTTTCCTTCGACGCGAGCCAGTTGGACTTCAGCACCATGTCTCTGCCTTCCATGAACTTAGACGCGTCCGCTTTCCCGGAACTTGCCCTCGGGGACGTCATGGGTGACTTGGACATGGGGCTGGACAACATTGATTTCAAGGAGATCATCGACCGAATCGACTTGTCTGATCTGGATCTTGAAATCGATGTTGAGGCAGCTGCTGAGCTGGGCGAAAACCTAATGAGAGGCTTCGTCACTTACTGCCAGGAGACCAGCGCCGACCCCGCAGAAATCATCACCTGTCTGACTTCGGAAGACTCCTTCCCGGCATTTCTTGAGACGCCCGAGGGGCAAGAAATTGTGGCTGGCTTCGAGGATCTCACTGAGAACGTCGAGTCCGGCCTTCAAGCAGCTCAGGAAGAACTCACCAAACAGCTGGTCACCGCCATCACCGACGCGATCAGCAAGCAGATCCAAGCAAATGCGGGCGCGATGGAAGCCCAGATTCAAAAGGCGATGTCGTCCTACATGACCCAGGTGATGTCTGTGATGACTCAGCAGATCCAGGCTCAGCTAATGCCCGCAATCCAGACGCAGATCGCGGGTTCCATCGGGTCGGCGATGAGTTCACTGGCCGACAACATGGCTTCTGCAATGAGCATCGACCAGGAAGCCTTCCAAAAGGCGTTCAGCTTCAACCTTGATGAGGAAGAGCTGGCGGCCATCGTGATGAGCGTGATGTCTTCGGAAGGGAGTTCGTTCGAGGGCAATATGGCGAAGTTTGGCTGGGCGAACGTTGCGAAGCCTGCCTCGATCGACATTTACCCTCTGGACTTTGAGTCGAAGGACAATGTCATCGAGATCTTGGATCAGTACAACCAGGACGCTGTTGATGCAGGCCAGGAAGGGAGGGTAATCACTTACACGGACCTGGTCGGCGTCCTAATGTCTTCAGTGACCACAATCATCAACGTGGTCTCGTACGTCCTGGTCGCTTTCGTCGCTATTTCCCTGGTGGTTTCTTCGATCATGATCGGGGTCATCACCTACATTTCGGTGCTTGAGCGCAGGAAAGAGATCGGGATTCTGCGTTCGATCGGCGCGTCAAAGAAGGACATCAAGCGCGTCTTCAACGCCGAAACGTTGATCATTGGTCTAGTCGCCGGCCTGATGGGGATAGGTGCCACTTTGCTGCTCACGATCCCGGTGAACACCTTCGTTAACGCTAAGTGGGGCATCTACCCTGTTGCCATCCTTCCCTGGCAGGCTGGCGTAACCCTTGTCCTGATCAGCATGGGGCTCACCTACATTGCGGGCTTGATCCCCTCTTCTGCAGCGTCCCGTAAGGACCCGGTGGAGGCCCTCCGCTCCGAATGAGCGACCCAAAGCCCCTCAAGAGTCAAGGCTGCATATAGGTACTGTGAGCCGAGAGTCTTAAACTGGAAGTCGGGTTACCTGCGGGAGTAGAAGTGGCGCGTCGTGGAATCGTTCGGTTGGGATCTGCGGTGGTTGCTGCGATCGCTTTGGTCGGCGTTGGTGGGATTGCTGAGGCGGTCGTCTCTCCGCTACCATCCGCAGAACAGTTGGGTTCAGAGTAACTAGATGTTGGCGAAGCGGGCGTTCCTGGTCAGGAAGTGTTCGGCTTGCTCGATGAAGAGAGCGACAATACTCTGGGCGGCGAGGCCCTGGCCGACCAACAAAGTGGCGCCGAGACCGAGGGTGTCGATGGTGACTCTCTTGGCGGTGAAGGCCTGGGCAAGACTTCCACGGCCTCCCCAATGGCTGGGACGTCTGCGGGTCCGCGTTCACTCCCTTGTGAGCTGAGTGCGGGAGTCACACGTCAGGACTACTTTGACACCGACACAGGGATAGTAGAGATCGACATGGCAGACTTCAGCCACTGTGAGACCCTGGTTGTAGGGAACGGAGGCGTGGTCGAAACCAGCATCCGGATGGTCTACGGGGTCAAGTTCGTCGGCACCGGGCCGACCAACCTGGAAATCGGGACCTACACGTTCTACAACGGCCGGCAGAACGGCTACCCCAACACGCTTGCAACCGTGACGTTCCCCGATGGGCTGGAAACTCTCACGATCGGGGAGAAGGCCTTTGGGCAGAGCGCGGTGGGCGGCGGCAGCAACGCTCTGGCAAGCGTCGCGTTTCCAGCCGGGCTGAAAACTTTGAGCATCGGAAGCGAAGCCTTCCAACAAGTCACGAGTTCCCAGGACACCCTCCCGTACAGCGGTGACAACGCACTTGCGAGCGTCACGTTCCCTGACGGCCTCGAGACTCTGACGATGGGGGCGTCTGCGTTCCGCCAAGAGGCGTGGGGCGGCAACACCAACGCGCTGACCAGCGTGTCCTTTCCCGCAGGCCTGGAAACACTGGAGGTCGCGGACAAGGCGTTTCAGCAGAGTAGCCTCGTTCAGAACACGCTCACAGAGGTCGCCTTCCCCGAAGGCCTGAAGACGCTGACCCTGGGTGAGTGGTCCTTTGACCAGTCCAGCGCCGGGGTCGCGCTGGAGCGGGTCGGCTTCCCTGACAGCTTGGAAACTCTGACGATAGGCAAGTACGCCCTGATGCAGTCGTCGCGCCCGGGCGCAAGCAACGCGCTGGCAAGCATCGATTTCCCTGACGGACTGAAGACCCTTACGATCGGGCCGGCTGCGTTCCACCAGTACGCGCATGGAGGGAGTAACCCCCTCGGTAGAGTTATCTTCCCAAATGGGCTGGAAGAGTTGACGGTTGGAGCCTCGGCGTTCTCTCAAAGCTCAGCTGGTGGCGGGGCTAATTCGCTTGCCACCGTCACCTTCCCAAGCGGGCTGGAGAGCTTGGACGTTGACCAATACGCTTTCAGGCTGACCGGTGATGCGGACTATGCTGCGCCGGTCGTGTTCTTCCCCTTCAGCGCGGGGGGCATCCCCGACACCGTCACGCTCGGGGCAACCATCACGGCAGAGAACGCGCCTTGGGCGTGGCTCGGTCTTGACGGTTCCAGCACCAGCTCCTGGGGCAACGACACGGGGGCTACGTCCTGAAAGGGGCTAAGACGGCCAGCTTTAACGCGAGCGGCGGCACCGTGGGCGGGCCGGAGGAACTGTGGGTTCTGCCGGCTGTGGACAGAGAGCCCCAAGCAACGACGTTGGAAAACGCGGCAAGTCTGAACCCCGCAGGATTCCTGGATGGCTCTGAGTACTTGGTGAAAATGCCAGGAGCGACGTGGCCTGCGCCCCCTGAGGCTTCTCTTGCCGGGTGGTGCAGCGGTGACTGGGAAGACGGTCAGTGCGTCAACCCTTACGGAACTCTGGGGAGGAATGGGGCAGGCGACGGCCCTTACGAGGCCGGTGAAGAGGTCACTCTTGATGAGGGCAGCACGGGCACAGTGTTTTCTGCAGGGTGGGAAGTGAGCCCTGAAGCGCCTCAACTGGTGCCTGCTGAGCAGTGCGGGCTGAAGCCGACGGTGACCATTCCGGGCGGCAACGACCTGTACTCTTACGACCCTGCCGAGTTTGACCCACAGACCGCTGGAGACCAGCTGACGGTTACTGCAACCCGGAACGAGCCCTTTGTGGTTTTGGCTGCGGGCGCTGAGACGGAGTGGACCTTTCCCTTGAGCGTGACTCCCTGTCCCACGACCACGGTGTCGTTCGACTTGAACGGCGGCAGTGGAACCTTCCCTGCCATCACAGGTGGTGGGGGCGACGAAGTGACGTTGCCGACCACCATTCCTACCAAGGACGGCTACACCTTTGCAGGCTGGAAGCTTGGCGACGAGGTGTTTGAGGCCGGAGCGACGTTCACTATCCCGAGTGAGGACGCGACCCTGTCGGCGCAGTGGAAGAAAGTTCCTATCGAACCTGAGAAACCGGCTCCTGGAGGTGGAGCCTAGGGTAGCGGTGCGGGAACCTCTACGGATTCTGGCACCCCCGCTGGGACGTTGCCTACAACCGGTGCCGACCTACTTCCTCTGGTTTTGCTGGTCCCCCTGTTCCTGATCCGCGGGGTTGGTCTGGCGTCAGCTGCCGGAGCTCGTAGGCGAAGCTGAAAGGTAGCCGACCCAGTCGTCGGCTTATCCGGGGTGGGCGGGGTTGTCCCAGCAGGTTTCTCTGGGAGAACAAGCAGGATCTTCGACCACTGAGCCGCAAAGGTCATGTCGCCCGATTGTGTCGTGGCCTGGGCTACACGCAGCCCAGCCTGTGAAGCCCATCAAGGAACTGGGAGCAAACTCGCTGCCTACGTCCCTGAGCAGGCTCACCTGTTCCGGGCGGGCACCACTGAAGGTAGCTCTTGTCCCAGGTCTTGTCTCAAGAGGGAGAAAGCTCCCCCTATGCGTTCCGCAAAGTGGTGCCGCCCAGGGGCATCGTCAGCGCGATGGACTACCGACGTCTTCATGGTAGGTGAATCACGTTTGAGGACCGTCGGACTTAGGTTCCTCGCGCAGCACGCCCTTTAGTGATCCAGGGAGCCGAGGGTTTGCAGGGTGACCCTGTTCTCTCAGGTCTCAGACTCCATCCGCCGGAGGCTAGTTTTGAGCGCCGATGCCCTGGGATAGGTAGGCCCAGGACAGCTTCTGATAGCGGAAGGCGTTGATTCGCACGCGCTCTTGCAGCTCGGAGTCCATCAGTCCGCGGTCCCTTGCGGGGACGCCAGCAACCAAGTGACCGGCTGGGACGATCTGGCCCTCTAGGACCAACGCGCTGGCTGCCACGAAGGCACCTGTCTCAACCAGTGAGTTGTTGAGGAGCTTCGCACCCATGCCGATCAGGCAGCCGTCTTCAACCGTCGTCCCATGAACCAGGGCAAGGTGGCCGACCCCAACGTTCTTGCCGATCCTTGTAGGGACTCCAGTGTCCGTGTGCGCGACGACACCGTCTTGCAGGTTGCTACCCTCACCAACTTCGATCCGGTCCATGTCCCCACGTAAGACGGCACCGAACCAGATAGAAGCCCTTGGGCCGACGTGCACATCCCCGATCAGGGTCGCGTTTGGTGCGACGAAGGCCGTGGGGTGGATGGTTGGGGTCTTGCCGCCGAAGGAGATGATCAGTGCCATGGCGTTAACGTAGCAAGAGGGCCACCCGGAAACTCCGTGCGGCCCTCTTGTGTTAGTTGTGCTGGCGCGTACTAAGCTACTGCGCAATCGGTTCGGAGTGGACCTTCCAAACTTCCTTTGCGTAGTCCGCGATGGTGCGGTCAGAAGAGAAGCGGCCGGACTCGCAAATGTTGATCCAGCACTTCCTGGCCCACGACAGCTGGTCGCGGTAGTCCTGCGCCATCCGGTCGCGTGCCTCACGGTAGGAGTCGAAGTCTCCTAGCAGGTAGTAGACGTCTGCGGGCTCCCAAGAGGACCCGTCTAGCAGGGACACCGACAGATCGTGGAAGTCTCCGCTACCGCCGTCGTCGAGAGTCCCGTCGGTGAAGGCGTCCAGCACCTTCTTCAGTCCCGGGACCGTCTCATAGAGCTCGCGCGGACGGTAGGTTTTGCGGAGCTCGTCGAGTTCCTCTTCCTTCGCACCGAAGATGTAGGCGTTGTCGTCGCCGACGGCCTCAACGATCTCAACGTTCGCGCCGTCGAGTGTGCCCAGCGTAAGCGCACCGTTCATCATGAACTTCATGTTGCCCGTGCCGGACGCTTCCTTACCGGCGGTAGAGATCTGCTCGGAGACGTCGGTTGCAGGAATCACGTACTCGGCTGGAGTCACGTTGTAGTTCTCGATAAAGACAACGCGGAGGATGTCCTTCGTCACGGGGTCGTTGTTCACCAGGCGACCAACCTCGTTGATCAGCTTGATGATCGCCTTCGCGCGCTTGTAACCGGGCGCGGACTTGGCACCGAAAATGAAGACCCGCGGGGGGATGTCCAGCTTCGGGTTCTCTTTCAGCCTGTAGTAAAGGTCAAGGATGTACATGGCGTTCAGGAGCTGACGCTTGTACTCGTGCAGACGTTTGATCTGGACGTCGTAAATGGCGTCAACGGGGATCACGTCACCCTGACGTCCCTCAAGCCAGGTGGCAAAGCGAACCTTGTTCTGCCGCTTGATCTCCATGAGTTCCCTCATCAGATCGTCATCATCCATGCGGAACACCAGTTTTTCCAGAGCAGGCAGGTTCGTAACCCATTCGTCTGAACCGAGTTCGCGCGTGAGTAGGTCGGCAAGCGGGGGGTTGCAGCCGTTCAGCCAGCGGCGCTGCGTCACGCCGTTCGTCTTGTTGTTGAAACGTTCGGGCCAGACTGCGTACCAGTCTTTGAGCGTGTCGCGCTTCAAGATTTCCGTGTGAAGCGCTGCCACGCCGTTCACGGAGTACGAGGCGTAGACCGCGATCCAAGCCATGTGGACCTTGCCCCCGGAGATCGGAGCCATGTACTCGATGGTTTCTTTGGAGAGGCCGAGCTTCTTCATTTCCTTACGGAAGCGACGGTCGATTTCCTCGATGATTTCAAGGATGCGTGGGAACAGCTGCTGGAAAATGCGGATGTCCCAGGTTTCGAGAGCCTCGGCTAGAACCGTGTGGTTGGTGTAACCAAACGTCTTTTCGACAATCTTCCAGGCGTCGTTCCAACCCAGGCCTTCCTGGTCCATCAGAAGGCGCATGAGCTCCGGGATCGCCAGAACAGGGTGTGTGTCGTTCAGCTGAATCGAGTTGTATTCGCTGAACTTGCTGAGGTCGTTGCCGTGGACAGCTTTGTAGCTCTCAATGATGGCCTGCAGCGAAGCTGAAACGAAGAAGTACTGCTGACGCACGCGCAGAACCTTGCCCTCGTACGTCGTGTCGTTCGGGTAGAGAACGCGGCAAAGGTCTGCGACGCGCTCGCGTTCAACGATTGCATCGGTGAAGCGCTGCGAGTTGAAGGCGTCGTAGTCGAACTCTTCCATCGGTTCGGACTTCCACAGACGCAACGTGTTGACGTTACTGGTGTCGTAACCAATGATCGGCATGTCGTAGGGGACCGCACGCACGTCCATGTCGGCGAAACGAACAATCTTCGTCTGCTCTTCGCGGCGGATGACGAAGGGGTAGCCCTCTTCCATCCACGCATCCGGGTGCTCGTTCTGGAAGCCGTCGTCGATCGTCTGGCGGAACAGGCCGTAGCGGTACAGGATCCCGTAGCCGGTCACTGGCAGGTCCATCGTCGCGCTCGAGTCCAGGAAGCACGCGGCGAGCCGGCCAAGTCCGCCGTTCCCAAGCGCGGCGTCCTTTTCCGCCTCTAGCACGGCGGTGAGGTCCTGGCCGTAGTGCGCGACGGCTTCTTTAGCGTCTTCCAGCAGTCCCAGGTTGACCAGGTTGTTGAGTAGGGCGCGCCCCTCAAGGAACTCTGCGGAGAAGTAGTGCGCTTGACGCCCTTGCTGATACGTGGTGACTGTTGCATCCCAGTCATCGGCGATCTTATCGACAACCAAGCTGGACAGGCCCTGCCAAAACTCCAGGGGCGTCGAGTTCTTCGCGGCCTTGCCTGAGGCAGCCCGCACGAACGCGCCTAACTCAGAGGTGAAATCTCTGGACATGAACAGATGCTCCTTGTAGAAACCGAACTTACACTGGGCACTTAAGACTAACCTCCACCCAACGCACTGAACACTTAACAGTGTTGCAAATAAGTGAGATGTGCGGCCTCCATTCGCTGGCGGCGTACCCATCCCAACAATAGGGCAACAGATCCCAAAGGACCCCGGAATAGGTTTCGACCTGCTGTTTCGGGGCCCAAGCTCTTCGAATTGTGATTGGGTTGTCTCATGACGAAGCAGCGTTTATTCATGGCGGGTCAGCCCCATCACGACGGCTCTGCGCTCTATGTTCAGCCCCAGGACCCCGGGCTGGGAGACACAGTCACCATAAGGCTCTGGGTTCCCAATGAAGCCGCAGCCAGCGCCGTAAAAGTGCGGACCGTCCACGACGGTGAAATGGAATTGTTCCCCATGGCGGTCCAAGCGAAGCTACCGACCGGAACTTGGTGGAGCGCAGACCTGACCGTGAACAACCCGGTCCTGTCCTACCGTTTCGTACTGGAGCACGGCCCCGATTCTTTCCAGTACCTGAACGGCCAGGGCCTCTGGGACCGAAACGTCCCGGATGACTCAGACTTCCGGGTCACGGTGTATCCGAACCCTCCCGAGTGGCTGTCCCAAGGCGTCGTCTATCAGATCTTCCCCGACCGTTTCGCCACTACGGGCAAGCACAGCGACCCGCCGCCGAGCTGGGCGATCCCTGAGCCTTGGGATGCGCAGGTCATAGATGAACCAGGAGTCGCTGGGCGCCAATTCTACGGCGGAGACCTTGATGGAGTGGCGGAGCACATCGACCACGTCGCGGATCTTGGCGCAAACATCATTTACCTGACACCCATTTTCCCGGCGCACTCCAGCCACAGGTACGACGCTGCAACCTTCGATGTGATCGACCCACACCTGGGCGGAGAACAGGCGCTGGAACGGTTGCTTGCCGCGGCCCACCAGCACGACGTGCGGGTCATCGGCGATCTCACAACCAACCACACAGGTCGCCACCACGACTGGTTCCAAGCAGCCAAAGCGGACGAGACCGCGAAAGAACGCGACTACTACTACTGGAAAGACGACGGGTCCTACATTGGCTGGTTAGGGCGCGCCAGCTTGCCAAAGCTCAACTACTCCAGTCCCGATGTGCGCCGGCAGTTGTTCGAGGAGGGGTCTGGCCCCCTTCGCAAGTGGCTTGCCGCCGGGCTAGACGGCTGGCGCATCGACGTTGCCAACATGACCGGGCGCGCCGGGCGCGACGACTTCACGCACGAGGTTGCACGGGCCGTCCGCGCGGGTGCAACGAATGAACGTGAAGACGCCTACGTCGTTGCTGAACACTTCTTCGACTACACCCCAGACCTGCAAGGAGACGGCTGGCACGGGGTCATGAACTATCAGGGATTCACGTTCCCGGTCTGGGGGTGGCTGAGAGATCCGGATGTCCCCGTCCGCTGGGCTGTCGCTGCACCGCGGGTCACCGGGGCACTGATGGTTCAGACCATCCGGGACTTCTGTTCGCGCGTTCCCTGGGTGAATCGCGTTGCGTCCCTGAACATTTTGGAGTCACACGATACTGCCAGAATCCTGACCCTGGTGGGTGGGGACCCTGGGAAGCTGGAGGCCGCGCTTGCACTGTTGATGACGATGCCGGGCGTCCCGATGGTGGAATACGGTGGCGAAGTCGGAATGGAAGGCCTGAACGGAGAGGACGGCCGCAGACCGATGCCGTGGCCCGGCCAGGCCGGCTCGAAGAGCGGCGCGCAGACGAAGTGGAACGGGAAGATTCATCGTCTGTACCAAGACCTCATCCACCTGAGACGGTCGCTTCCGGCGCTTCAGGAAGGTGGCCTGCGGTGGCTGGTGGCAGAAGACGACGCAGTTGTCTTCTTGCGCGAAAGCGCAGGCCAGACAGCACTGGTTCACGTCGCTCGCGCCGCCCACGACCCGATCAAGTTGGACGTACGGAACCTTCAGGGTCTGTCCGAGGCCACCACCGTTTTCGGCCTCCCACCTGAAGCCCAGTCCGAAACGTTACTGCTGGAAGCTGACGGTCCCGGGGCAAGAGTCCTGGTGTGGTGAAGGCTTCCCGCGGGTCTAATCGTTACTGAAAACCTTGGCCACGAACATCACCACGATGGTGATTGCAACCAGGATTATCGAAACCCACGCAAGCCACATGAGTCCCTTGACGACGAAACCGACGATCGCCAGGGCAACCCACAGGATCAAAAGTGCTATTAGTAACCAAGCCATAGAAACATCCTAAGGGGCTGTCAACCACGGCGGGACCATCCGCGTTGATCTATCGCGGCTAGAAAAGAGAAGATGAGGCCGTCACGCCAAATTCCACTTCGACTCCACACAGGCAGTTGCCACGTGTCTGGAAGTCACGCAAGTTTGTGTGAAAGTGTAGGAAAAGGTTGATCATCTATAGAGCGCGCTTGTACTCGGCGGGATGTGCGGCGCTGGCAGAAACAGAGCCACCTATCGGACTCGAACCGATGACCTACTGTTTACAAGACAGTTGCTCTACCAACTGAGCTAAGGTGGCGTGCCCCAATCATCGCGAACGTGTGGGGTCTAGTCAAAGTGCCGGGGCAGACCCGACCCGCTTGTTACTCTCCTCGCAGCTGGCTCATCGCGGTCATCAGAGAATCGAACATCTGCTGTCCATCGTCACCCGTCGCGGAGAGCTTCGCGTCGCGGTAGACAAACTCAGGGGAGGCAGTGGTCTCTCTTCCTTCGACGTCCCGGCTTGTCCAGGCGGCAGTGGAAGCCTGCAGGTAGCTCATGGCCGCGTCGGTGTCGAACGAGGCAATGACGGCCTCGCTAATCCCTTGCTCCGCAGCGATTGTGGCGACTGCTTCCTTCGAAGCTTCGAGGTCAGTCAGAACTTCGGTCTCCTGCGACATCATCGCATCCAAAGAGAAAGCAACTAGCGCTTCGTGAAGCGCCTCGAAGTTTGCCGGCTCCTCGGCAGCTACTGCCAGCACGGCCGCGGTCGCAGCAGTGTTGTAAGCGCCGGCCGAAGTGAGCACCGGGTGCATGACGAACGTGAAGTCGCCACCGTGTGCGGCCTCAAAGATGTAGGGGCCCACAGTGGAGTCGGTCATGAGACATCCACCGCAGGTGTAGTCGTAGTAGAAGTCTAGGTCGTTGTCCCCGGTGCCAGCCGATGCGCTAATGCCATCTGCGCTTACCGAGATTCCCTGGCCCGCGTCGAACTCGGCCGGGGCGCCCTGGGCAGAGTCTGTGCCGGGGCGGCTCGCGATGATGTAGATGATCGCGGCCACAATGGCAAGGATCAGAACCGAGACAACACCGATGATGATGTTCCGCGTGCGCCTTTCAGACTTTGCTTGCGCTTCCCGCATGGCTGCCGCCTTCAAACGGACTTCCCGCTCGGCAGTAGAATCCTTCTTTTTCCCCATTTTTACCTCGCGTCTCGATCGCACAGGACTGATGGGAGCTTAGCAAGGTCCGGATCGCAGTTGAGGGGTCCCCTCCTGATTGCGACGAGAGTCATGGTGCCGGGCCCCTAAAAACGCCCCTGTCGCCCGCGGGGCGTTGCTTTCTAAGTGGCTCCACTTTCTTGGAGAAGCATTCCGGCCAGAGCAAGCAGTAGCAGCGTCGCGAAGCCAAACCTCCACCAGGCATTCGGAAGTCCAGTCTCGATCATCCGGTAGGCCCCCGTCCTTGCCCACTGACTTGTGGGAAGGGACCAGCAGACTAGAAGGCCCAGCCAGGTCGCAAGAAGCAGGACAAAGGGTGAGGCAAGAGAGCTTTCACCTGGCGCTGTGAGCCAGCTCCAGAAGGCGGCGATGCCCGCCTCGTCACCGCCTGATGAAGAGACCAGGTATTCGCCGAGTGAGCCCGCTACAACAAAGGTTATGAACCCAGCCGCCAGACCGGGGAGTAGCGAGACGGTAGCGACAAGCAGAGCCCACGGACTGGTGGCCCACGTGACCAGGGCGTCGGATCCTCGTTTACCTCCCCAAGCGTGTCTGCGGTCCACGAGCCCTGCTTCCATGCGGCCCGCGACTTGCGCCAGTAGCAGGAAGCAGGGTCCAAGGATCAGCCACTGCGACCCCATCTGCTCTGGGACGGCAGCTAGGACCGCAAACAGCAGTAGGATCAGTGCCCACGCCCGCCCAGATTTCGGGTGGGTGTAAGGGGCCGCGCGTAGCCACGGTGGCGCATTGCCTTTGGTCCAGGTGTCCGCGTTTTCTGCTTGCCAGTCGGCCTGCTCTTCGAGCAACCGTGTTGGGGCGGTGAGCCTTTGCGTGGCTACCGCCTGCTGGGAAAGAAGCCTTAGTAGCTCGCCTGCGGGCAGCCTTTGGGACGGGTCGGGGGCAAGAGCCTCTCGAAACGCCTGCGCTACGACGGGGTCCAGGCCAGCCGTATCAACCTGGCCGGTGAAAACACGGTGGAGCACCGCTTCGCTCTGCCCCGCGCCAAACGGCGGACGTCCAGTCGCGGCGAAGCAAAGGAGAGCGTTGAATGCGAACCAATCTCCGTCCTTCCAATCTTCCGGCGATGGGTCATCCATGCGCAGTAGCTCGGGGGCTACGTAGCCCGGGGTGCCAGCGAGGAACCCTGTCGAGGTGAGCCGCGAATCAGAATCACCTTGGGCAAGACCGAAGTCGATCAGGACAGGTCCCGACTCAGAAATGATCACGTTGCCGGGCTTCAAGTCCCTGTGCGCAAACTCGGCGTCGTGCACGCGCTCTAAGACCTCGCCGAGTTCCCACCCGAGCGCTAGCACCTGCGTCAGCGGCAACCCTTTTCCGTTTCCAGCCAACTGTTCAAGGGTCGGTCCCTGGATCAACTCGGTCACTACGAACGGTGACAGCGCATCCGCCTCAACATCCAAGACTCGGGCTAGGCCGTCCCCTTTGACCCCGTCTCCACTGCCTCTGACTTTGTTGACGAGTCTTGCTTCGCGAAGCAGCCTTTCCCGGGCTACTTCAGTTTGAGGTCCCGCGGGGTGTAAGAGCTTCAGAGCAGCTTCCTGGCCCCCTCCGTCGCGCACACGCCAGACTGTCCCGCTTCCTCCGCTGCCGAGGGGACCGACGACCTCGTACCCGGGTACCGAAGGGGCGGTGACAATACCCGGTTTCGTGAGATCTGGGTCTAGAGGCTCAGGCTGTGGCGGTTCGGCCGTGTCGTAACGTGAAAAAGTCACGGCCCTAGTCTATGGTCGCGTTGCCTTCGCCGTGTTAGGCTTCCTTTTGGGTCCAGTGCAACGCTGTCTGGGTCTGAAACAACGCGGTTTTAGAAGTCTCTACAACGGAACGTCCGGCACGTACCTGCCGGTGGAGGAAATATGGCAAGTGTAACTTTTGACAACGCAACCCGGATCTACCCCGGTTCTGACCATCCCGCGGTCGACAAGCTCAACCTTGAGATTGCGGATGGCGAGTTCCTGGTGCTGGTCGGTCCGTCCGGCTGTGGGAAGTCCACCTCGCTGCGCATGCTCGCAGGTCTCGAAGACGTGAACTCCGGGCGCATTCTGATTGGTGACCGCGACGTCACCAACGTTCAGCCGAAGAACCGCGACATCGCGATGGTTTTCCAGAACTACGCCCTGTACCCGCACATGACTGTCCGCGACAACATGGGCTTCGCTCTTAAGATCGCTGGTCGCCCGAAGGCTGAAATCAAGGAACGCGTGGACGAAGCCGCGAAGATCCTTGACCTAGAGCCCTACCTGGACCGCAAGCCGAAGGCTCTTTCCGGTGGTCAGCGTCAGCGCGTCGCCATGGGCCGCGCAATCGTTCGTAAGCCGCAGGTGTTCCTTATGGACGAGCCCCTTTCGAACCTGGATGCGAAGCTCCGCGTGCAGACGCGTACACAGATTGCGTCATTGCAGCGCAACCTGGGCGTCACCACCGTCTACGTCACCCACGACCAGACCGAAGCCCTCACCATGGGCGACCGGATCGCGGTCATGAAGGACGGGATCCTGCAGCAGGTTGGCAGCCCCCGTGACATGTACGAAAAGCCCGCAAACAAGTTCGTTGCAGGCTTCATCGGTTCGCCCGCCATGAACCTGGCCACGTTTACTGTCGAAGGCAACGTCGGGGTTCTGTCTGGCGCACGTGTCCCGCTTTCGAAGGCAACCCTTGACGCAATGGTCCCGGAGGACGAAGGCAAGATCGTCATCGGGTTCCGTCCCGAGGGCCTGAAGATCGCAGAGCCGGGAACCAAGGACGTCATCCCGATCATGGTTGATCTGGTTGAGGAACTGGGATCCGACTCCTACGTCTACGGGCACATCGTCGGCACGGGTGACGATACCGGCGCGATTGATGTTGGCGGTCAGCGCGTCGTCGTGCGCGTTCCCCCGAACAGTGCGCCTGCGGGTGGCAGCATCCTGAATGTTGAGGTCATTCAAGGGCAGCAGCACATCTTCTCAGAGGCGACCGGCCACCGCCTGCCGATCTAAATCCGAGAACCTCAGGCACAAACCGTGAGTTAGTTGGGTGGCACCACCGGTGCCACCCAACTTTCACGAATGGAGGTCCTTATGCCTCAATCACTGCAGATAACAGCCGCAAAAGTCGACCCGGCACTACTGGACCTCCCCTGGGAGCTCCCTCTTACCGAGTGGCCGGAAGACATACTGGCGGCGCTACCCAGAGGGATTTCCAGGCACGTCGTGCGTTTCGTAAACCTGGAAGGCCGCGTTATCGCCGTCAAAGAGATTGGTGAGCCGGTCGCATACCGGGAGTACGAATTGCTCCGCGATCTCGCACGCAAAGACGCGCCTTCAGTGCATCCCACAGCTGTCGTGACAGGCCGGAAAGACAAGAATGGTGAGGAACTCAATGCTGTTCTTATCACCGAGCACTTAGAGTTTTCCTTGCCCTACCGAGCACTGTTTAGTCGGCACGTAGCACCCGACACGGTGAACCGGCTCCTTGACGCCCTCGCAGTGCTCCTGGTTCGCCTGCACCTGCTTGGCTTCTACTGGGGTGACGTTTCTCTTTCGAACACACTTTTCCGGCGGGACGCAGGGTCTTTCTCCGCCTACCTGGTCGACGCGGAGACCGGGGATTTGCAAACTCAACTGACCAGGGGGCAGCGCGAGTACGACGTTGACTTGGCGCGAACGAACATCATTGGCGAGCTTTTCGATCTTCAGGCGGGCGGGTTCCTGTCCGAGGAAGAGGACGCGATCGAGATCGGAGATCGCCTGGTCCGCAGGTACAACGAGCTGTGGGACGCCCTTACCGGCAAGGAACTGATCGGCGCGGATGAACGCTGGAAAGTTCAGGAGCGCATAGATCGTCTTGCAGATCTGGGATTCAGCGTCGGCGAACTCACGATGGCGACCGAGCCCGACGGGCACCGGATGTCCATCCAACCGAAGGTCGTTGACGCCGGCCACTTCCACCGCCAGATCATGCGGCTAACTGGAATCGATGCAGAAGAGCTCCAGGCCCGTCGAATGCTGCAAGATATGGAGACGTACCGGGCTGTGCGCGGCCTGTCTCACCTCCGCTTGGAGCAGGTCGCACACCTTTGGATGAACGACGTCTTTGACCCGATTGTCACGGGTGTGCCCGCGGAACTGTCCGCCAAGCTGGAGCCCGCTCAGCTGTTTCACGAAGTGATTGAGCACCGCTGGTACCTAGCCCAACAGCAGCATCGAGACATCCCCATCGAAGAGGTCTTGGCGTCGTACATCCAGGACGTCTTGCCGACGAAACGAGACGAGGCGGTGTTGCTTTCGGGCCCGGACGACGAAGTCTTGGCCGGGTATGCCGACCTTGTGGATGAGCTGGACGAGGACGAGGTCGACATTGACGGGCTGCTGGGCGAAGCTGACGACGAGGACTGGACGCCCCAGATTCCCTAAGACCTAGGCTGCCCAGTCAACCGGGGACGCACCCTGGTCGATCAACAGGCGATTCACCTGAGAGAACGGGCTGGAGCCGAAGAAGCCTCGGTGGGCTGACAGCGGAGAAGGGTGAACTGACTCAACAAGGGGGACACCTGAAAGGAGCGGTTCCAGTTCCTGCGCGTCCCGGCCCCAAAGGACCGCGACTAAAGGATGGTCACGTTCCGCTAGAGCCTTCACTGCCTGGCTGGTTACTTGTTCCCATCCGCGACCCCGATGAGATTTCGGGGTTCTTGGGGTCACAGTGAGGACTCGGTTGAGCAGACAAACTCCCTGCCTGGCCCACCCGCTCAGATCTCCATTCGGCGGAGCGGGGATTCCCAGGTCGGTCTCGAGCTCTCGGTAAATGTTGCGTAGGGAGGCTGGCAACGGCGTCTCGGGCGAGACCGAGAACGCCAGGCCCGTAGAGTGGCCCGGGGTGGGGTAGGGGTCCTGGCCTACGATCAAGACCTTGACATCCTCGAAAGGGTACGTGAAGGCACGCATGATCCGCCCGGCTGGAGGAAGGTAGGTGCGCCCGGCAGCGGTTTCGGCTCGGAGCATGTCCCCCAGTTCCCGGATCTGGGGCTCCACGGGCGCCAATGCGCTTGCCCAGCCCGGGTCCATGATCTCCGAGAGCGGGGGAGGGGTGCCTGTCATGGGTGAAAGCTTACTAAGTCGAGTGTGCTCCGTGGTCCAGAGCTCCCAGCGGGTAGGCTGGCGCCGTGAGTACTGACTATCCACGAGACGAGTTCGACGACGTTCCTTCCGACGGCCCCCAAGGTGTACACCGGAAACCGAAGTCGCCTTGGAAAACGGTTCTGCCCTTCCTGCTAATTCTTCTGGTCGTCCCACTGCTTGCCTGGGGGGCCACAGAGCTGATCCGCGGTGCTGAGAAGGACAAGGTTGTCGTGGTCGAAGACGAAGTGACTCAAAGCGAAGACGAGCCCCAGAGCCAGGCAGAAGCGATCGCACCTCTTCCCGAAGAAGGACCGACGGGGCTTCCTGATGACGAGGAGGCCCCTGTCGTAGAAGCCCCGGTCGAAGAAGCGCCGGCAGCTGAGATTCATTACGACGCAGCGGTCGTAGTTCTGAACGCGTCGGGCATCTCGGGTTTGGCGGGCACTAACGCGGACACCCTGATCGAAGCGGGCTTCGTGAACGCTTGGGCGGGGAACGCCGACAGTTCATCCACCCCGGAAAACACCGTCTACTACCAGTCGCCGGACTACTATGCGACCGCGGTAAAGGTGGGGGAGCTTCTCGGCATCGGGAACCTGGTTGAGAACGCGGATGCGGTGGGTAGCTCTCAGATTGCAGTGTTGCTTCGTACCCAGCCGTAGACCCACTTCTTGCACTCGGCAGTCTCGAGTGCCAGAATAGCTGTTAGCACTCGGACGTCTTGAGTGACAGAAAACGTGCGCGCCAGCGGGAACCCGTTCGCGCAGTCGACCTAACAGCAGAAGGAACAGACATGGCAAAGATGATTGCTTACGACGAGGAAGCTCGCCGCAGCATGGAGGCTGGCCTCAACCAGCTCGCAGACACCGTTAAGGTCACGCTGGGCCCACGCGGCCGCAACGTTGTGATCGACAAGAAGTGGGGCGCGCCTACCATCACGAAAGATGGTGTCTCGGTGGCGAAAGAAGTGGAGCTCGAGGACCCCTACGAGCGCATTGGTGCCGAACTCGTTAAAGAAGTCGCGAAGAAGACCGACGACGTCGCAGGTGACGGAACGACCACGGCGACCGTTCTGGCTCAGGGCCTGGTAAATGAAGGTCTGCGCAACGTGGCGGCTGGCGCAAACCCGCTGGCGATCAAACGGGGCATTGAAGCTGCGGTGGATGCCATCGTGGCGGAGCTTCACAAGTCCTCCACGCCCATCGAAACGACAGACCAGATTGCCGCGACGGCGTCCATTTCTGCCAATGACCCGGCAATCGGCAAGCTGATTGCCGAAGCATTCGAGAAGGTTGGGCCAGAAGGGGTTGTGACTGTTGAAGAGACCAACTCATTCGACACCACGCTCGAAACCACCGAAGGCATGCGGTTCGACAAGGGTTACCTGTCCGCCTACTTTGTGACCGACCCGGAACGTCAGGAGGCCGTCCTCGAAGACGCTTACGTCCTGCTTGTTGAAGGGAAGATCTCTTCCATCAAAGACCTTCTCCCGTTGCTTGAAAAGGTCATGCAGACCTCGAAGCCGCTGCTGATCATTGCAGAGGACGTCGAAGGTGAAGCCCTTGCCACGCTCGTTGTGAACAAGATTCGTGGAATCTTCAAGTCTGTCGCGGTGAAGGCCCCCGGCTTTGGAGACCGTCGCAAGGCGATCCTGCAGGACATCGCTATCCTGACGGGCGCACAGGTCATTTCGGAAACGGTGGGGCTCTCCCTTGAGACCGCGGACCTGGACACGCTTGGCACCGCGCGCAAGGTTGTCGTCACGAAGGACGAAACTACGATTGTTGATGGCGGAGGTGACCCCGAAGCGTTGGAGGCCCGTGTGAAGCAGATCCGCGCTGAGATTGAGAACTCTGACTCTGACTACGACAAAGAGAAGTTGAACGAGCGCTTGGCGAAGCTCTCCGGTGGTGTAGCGATCATCAAGTCTGGCGCCGCAACAGAAGTTGAGCTGAAAGAACGCAAGCACCGCATTGAGGACGCGATCCGCAACGCCCGCGCAGCAGCGGAAGAAGGAATCGTTCCCGGCGGCGGTGTCGCGCTGATCGAAGCGGCCGACCGAGTCCTGCCCGGCGTTGAGCTGACTGGTGACGAAGCGACGGGTGCAGCGATTGTTCGCAAGGCAGTGACGGAGCCGCTGCGTCAGATTGCACAGAACGCAGGCCTAGAAGGAGGCGTTGTCGTGGAGCGCGTCCTTGCCCTCCCCGATGGTGAAGGCCTCAACGTGACCACGGGCGAATACGGGCCCATGCTTGAACAGGGCATCGCCGACCCGGTGAAGGTCACGCGTTCCGCGTTGCAGAACGCAGCTTCCATCGCTTCCATGTTCCTGACTACTGAAGCGGTAATCGCCGATAAGCCGGAGCCCGCTGCCCCGGCCGGCGGAGCCGATGAAATGGCAGGGATGTACTAGACCGCTTGAACGGTCACGACGGGGCGCTCTCCATTAGGGGGGCGCCCCGCGACTGTCTCCAGCGGCTGCCCAGGCCCTTCGTCCGGTTCGGCCGCGAGTTATCGGGCGATAAAGGCCCCAAAAGCCCGGTTTAGGGGGCCTAACCCGCGGCCGAACCGGACGTTGGGACCCGCGGCCGAACCGACGTTGGGACCCGCGGCCGATCTGGCTAACCCGCGAACATGGACGCCACCCCGCTCTCCGCCTCAAGATAAGTCCTGGATGCCTGCGCCAATGCAGCGGACACCGCATCCAAGGAATCCTCAACCTGGGCTTGCGTTGCGTGCCACCTTGCGATCAACGCCTGAAATGAGGCCGAGGCTCCGCCCACCCACGAACCTTCAAGGGCATGCAGTTCGGCCATCATCGCCGCGACAGAACTCCGAATCGCCTCAGCAGAAGCCGCGACGCCAGCTGAAGCGCCGGCCAACTGATCAGAATCGACTTGGTACACAGACATTGTGTCTCCCTTCCCGTTTAAACTCGCTGCGCCAGCGTCTCTCAAAAACGGAAAGGGCACGCCCCACTGCGTCCCCGCCTGTGCACAACAGCTTTCGCTAGGGGCTGTGAGCAGCAATGCGCTTGCTCAACGTCCCCGCTGGCGCGGCTTCTCCCAAAACTCCGGAATGATCTCAAGCGTCGAGGTGGTGGCGCTGTCAGAAACAGGTGCTGGATCTGCTTCCGCCTGCTCCGCGGGCACTAAGGGATCCGAGGGTTCTGTGGGCTGGGCGACCTGACCGCCTTCTCCGGACAGTTGGCCACTTTCTTTGGCCTGAGCACTTGCGGTGCGAACTGAGCGCCGGATGACTCGCTGTTCCTTGACGTCGGCCTCTTCGGCGTGGTCCTCAAGGTCCTCACCAGCGGCCAGCAACTGGGACTCAATGCTTTCTAGCTCAGCCTCCAGATTCTCCCGCGCGGCTTCATCCCACTTGCGCCCCAGTGGAGAAAAGAAGATGTGTCTTCTACTAAGGACCCGTCTGATCGCGCGCCTACGATGCCGAAGAAACACGACGGAGTCCATGTGGGGGCTTTCGCGTCGCAGCCCGTTCAAGAAGGCTCGGTAATGCTGGGGGGCCGCAGCGAGTACGGCCATGTCGGCGTCGATCATCAGTCGCGCGTCCAAGTCGTCCTCGTCGGGAATGTGCGTACTCAACTGTTCGATCAGGTGCGCCACCCGCTCGACTTTTTCTGGAGGGACGCCAAGGTCACTTAATCCCCGCAGTGATCCCGTGGCCGGGATCGACGCTGGGATGGGGTCGATTCCTGAGTCTTCCCAGCCGACTTCCTCGAGCGCGCCCCTGTAGGCGTAGGCAACTCTGAGAGAATCGGGGTCTACTGCAGCTTCCTCGAGAGTCCCCAAGTGTTCAAGCACGCGACCAAGGTAGCGAGCATTGTGGTAGGTCCGGCCGCGCATGTTCCACGAGTCCAAGACCTGCTCGATCTGCTTTCGCCGGGTTGGCTCATCAGCGGTGGCGCCCAGAGCCAGCAGTGAGTCGTCCAGCGCGGTAACGAGCCACTGAGGTGAACCCGCAGTGCTTTTCAATTGGAGTCGGCTCCGGACTCGCTGTGTCTGTTTGTGCGCACGGCCCCATCGTAGCCCTCTGGTAAGGTCTAGTCGTAGCTTTGGTTTTCTCCTCGCTTCGCCTGTAGCGGCAGAGTGATCCGAACCGTGAGCCCTTTAGGGTCCGTTTCCCAAAGTGAGACCGTCCCGCCGTGGCTTTCAACGATCGAGCGGACGATCGCGAGGCCAAGTCCCGAACCTCCCAGCTCACGTGACCTAGACTCACCGATGCGGTAAAACCGTTCAAAGACGCGCGACCTGTCCTCAACAGGAATCCCCGGCCCGTGGTCCCGGAACTCGATCACGGCTTGCGACGCGGCGCTACCTATCAGGATTTCGACGGGGGAGCCTTTCGGGGTGTAACGGACCGTGTTCCCCGCGAGGTTCAAGAACACCTGCGTGAGCCGGTCTCGGTCAGCGGCAACGTTGAGTTCTGCCGGAGCCCTCTGTGCCGAAATCCCTCTAACGGAAATCTCCCGAGCCGGGTCGATTGCGTGCATATCAGACTTGGTCTGGAGCGCCATCTGCACCAGATCCACTGTCTGTAACTCGAGGGTGGGCTTGTCGTCAAGACGGGCTAGGGCCAGCAGGTCCTCAACCAGGGTCCCCATGCGCCTGCTCTCGGCTTCGATGCGTCCCATGACATCGGGCACCGAGTCAGGTTCAACCGCTCCGATCCGATAGAGCTCGCCGTAGCCTTGAATCGCTGCGAGGGGAGTGCGGAGTTCGTGAGACGCGTCCGCCACGAAACGCCTTGTTTTTGCTTCGGATTCCTCGGTCGCTGAAAAGGAACGTTCTATCTGGACAAGCATTGTGTTCAGGGAGGCGGAGAGGGAGCCGACCTCCGTGGTCAACGGGGCACTTGGGATTCGCTTGGTCAGGTCTCCGGCTGCGATCGAACCGGCCACGGTCTCAATGGTCCGAAGTGGCTTCAGTGACTTCTTCACCAGATAGTTCCCAATCAGCCAAGCGACGCCAATCAGGACGGTCGCAGCCAGAAAAAAGGAAAGAGCGGTTGCACCCAGGATCTCTGTCGTGTCCAAAAGGGGGAGGGCAACGGTCACGACCCAGGGCGCGGAGCCTTCCTCCGCTCCGCGTACTGGGATGCTGAAGGCTCGCCATGCCGCACCGGGGACGGTGGAACGGACGGTGTACGGAGCACTAACACCGCTTTCCAGAATCTCCGTGACTTTGGCCTCGGAGAGCAGTAAATCAGGACGGCCTGCCTTGTCCTCGGTCGCTGGAGTGAGGAACTCCACTGCGTCGCCGTCTTCAGACGTCACCTGTAGATAGTACTCAGAGGGGACGGGACCCTTCTGTCCAGGGAGGTCGTCCTTGCTGATTTGCGTAGCGAGCTCCTCCGCGCTGACCCGCAACCGGTGGTCTACCTGCCCCAGAAGATGTCTTTTCAGCACGCCTATCAGCAGTGTCCCCGCCAATGCCAGAGCCACGGTGAGGACCGCGACTAGCAGTCGCGTCATTTGGCGAGAAAGGGGAACTATGGAGAAGTGCTCCTTGACTCGTGCTAGCAGTTTCCGCATCAGGTAGGTTCGCGCATCATGTAGCCGACCCCGCGGCGCGTATGAATCAGCTCAGGGAGTGTCGGGTCAACTGCGAGCTTCTTGCGGAGATAGGAAATGTACGATTCGACGATGGCACCGTCACCTCCCCAGTCGTACTGCCACACGTAGTCCAGGATTTGCGCTTTCGAAACGACCCGTCCGTAGTTAAGCGCCAGGTAGCGCAGCAGTGCGAACTCTGTTGGGGACAGGTCAATCAGTGTGCCTGCGCGGCGGACCTCGTGCGCGTTTTCGTCGATTTCTAGGTCGGCAACCCGGATCATGCCGGGTTCGGCTCCGCCGCCCGTCGCCCTCCGAAGAATGGCCCGAATCCTGGCTACAACCTCCTCCAACCCGAACGGCTTAGTGACGTAGTCATCGCCGCCGACCGTCAGGCCCTCAACCTTGTCAGCCGACTCGCCGCGCGCTGAAAGAAACAGGACCGGGGTGTCCACGCCCAGGGAGCGCATGCGCCTGGTGACTTCGAAGCCACTGATGTCCGGGAGCATCACGTCTAGGACCACCAGATCGGGAGTCTTGTTCTGGATCAGTCGGAGCGCGCTTTCCCCATCGGCGGCACTCTCGACAGAGAAGCCAGCGAAGCGAAGTGAAGAGGCAAGCAGATCCCTAATGTTCGGTTCGTCGTCAACGACCAACAGATGCCATTTCGGTTCGCTGTTTCTTTCCATCATTTGATTATTGTCCAAAACCTTCCCTGGGGCTCCAGGGGCCGAGCCCAGGTGTGAAAACATTGGCTACGAGCGAGTGTCGTGCGCGGGAAAAGTGAGGAGAGATCATGGTGGACCCGTTGTCGCCTGCTGGAGTGACGTTTCGTCCTGTCTCCAGTTCCCTCACAAAGGTTCGGCTACTTATCCTCACTTTCTGGGTGCTACTCCCAGCATTGGCGTTAGTCGTAGCAGGTCTGTTCTGGAACCCCTGGCTGCTTCTTCCGGCCGGCTTGTTGGTGGCGGTTTTTCTCTGGTTGCTGTGGCTTTTGCCGAGGCAGGTTCGTGCGTTGGGGTACCAGGCGAGCGATGCTGACCTACTGGTTCGCCGAGGGATCATGTGGCGCAGGCTGGACGTGGTCCCCTTTGGTCGGATCCAGTTTGTGGACGTGCAAGAAGGGCCTCTTGCGCGACACTTCGGCATCGCCACTTGCGCCCTGCGAACCGCGTCAGCCTCGACCGACGCCCGCATCCCGGGCCTGCCCGCGGAAGAAGCATCGGACTTACGGGAGCTCCTGATGCGTCGGGGCTCGTCTGACCTTTCTGGTCTCTAGCATGACGGGCGCGGAGTACACCGGGCTACCTGGGAAAAAGGCTCGAGCGGTTGAGAGCGGGGTGGAGCCTTCAGCGTGGCGCAGAGTCCACTGGGTCACCCCGGTCTTGAACAGCTGGCAGCTAATCGTGGTGTTGATGGCGGTCCTGGTCCTCCAGAACCTGGAGCACCTGCACAGGCTACTTTCAAGTTCCACTGGATCGGTAACGAAAGCTCTTCTGCTTCTTGTCGGCGCAGTTTTGGTGGTCGCAGTCGTGATTGGTGGTTATTCGTTCCTTGCGTGGCGCGCGAGCAGTTTTGCTGTAACTGACCAGGCAGTCTGGCTCCGAGTCGGTGTTCTGTTCCGAAACCAAAAGCACGTCAGATTAGAGCGGATCCAATCTGTAGACCTGGTTCACCCTCTGCTGGGCCGCCTGTTCGGACTGGGCAAGCTCTCAGTCGACTCTGCGGGTTCCGGAGGCAACCTCCAGATTGGATACCTGAAGTCGGGGGAGCTGTCGGCTCTGCGCGCCGAGATCATGGCTCGAGCTGCCGGGGTTTTTCGTGATGCCAGTGCCCGCCTGCCTGCGGAAGGGGAGAAGGAACCAGCGCTGAGCCCTCCCTTAGAGGCCCCCGAAAACGTGCTTTACACCGTGCCGTCAGGGAGGCTTGTCGGCTCCCTCTTTCTTTCCCCCTCGACAGTCTGGTCACTCGTCTTGCTGGTCGTTATGGGAGGTACCACCATTTTTGCGGTTGGGGAGGGGCTCTTTGGGGGCCCGGAAGCGCTCCTGGTTGGAGTCTCTGTCCTTCTACCCCTATTACTTATTGGGATCCTTCCTGGCTGGTCTCATTTTGCCTCTGAGTTTGACTTCAAAGCGGCTGTCTCGCCTGACGGTATCCGCATCCACAGGGGTTTGCTAGAGACACGTAGCGAGACCATTCCGCCAAGGCGCGTCCACGCGGTTCAGGTCAGTCAGCCTTTGCTCTGGCGCCTGCCGGGGTGGTACCGCGTCAGCTTTTGTCAGGCTACGCATCACGTCGGTGCGGACAACAAGAACACCAGGTTCGGCGTACTGCTTCCTGTCGGGTCGAAGCAGCAGGCCATGCTGGCCCTGTGGCTGGTCATGCCGGACCTCGGTGTTGACGACGTCGGGGTGTTCTTTCAGCGCGCAATGAAAGACTCGGGAAAGACGCCGGGTTTCACTTCCGTTCCAACCAGAGCCTGGCCGTTTGACCTTTTCACTTTCCGCCGCTTGGCTTTGGCACTCACTGGGACTGCGATGGTTGTGCGCGGCGGGTTTTTGACCCGCACCATGTCGGCCGTCCCCTATTCCCGCATCCAGTCTCTAGTCGTGAGGCAAGGCCCGCTGGAGAGGGCCTTGAAGCTCACGGGCCTTCAGGCAGCGATCGTGCCCGGGCCCTTCGCCGTCCAAATCAGTCATCTAGAGAACCGGGCGGCCGCGAACGCCCGTGATGTCCTAGTTTCAAGAATGGAAGAGTCGCGCGCGGGAGAGCCTCCCGAACGGTGGTTTGCTCGCGTGCAGAAGGCCCCAGTGGACCAAGCCGTCCAGTCTGCACCGCTAGACGACTCAAGGTTTAAACCGTGACGGAAGAGAAAACGATGCGAATAGTCTCGACAAAAGAACAGCTACTGGACGCTCTGCAGGGACACTCACGTGTCGGCTTGGTAATGACCATGGGTGCGCTCCACGGCGGGCACTTATCCCTAGTGAAACACCTTCGCAGTGGCCACGACTGCGTGGTAGCAACAATCTTCGTCAACCCGCAGCAGTTCGGTGAGGGCGAGGATCTGGATACCTATCCTCGGACTCTAGAAGCAGACGTCCAGGCGCTCAAGAATGCTCAGGTTGACATCCTCTACGTACCGACGGAAGACCAGGTCTATCCCGTGGAGCCCAGGGTCAGGGTGCAGCCGGGCCCTGCAGGGAAGGTCCTGGAGGGGTATCTGCGCCCCGGACACTTCGCAGGGGTCTTACAAGTCGTGGGGAAAATGTTCAACCTGGTCCGGCCTGCCACCGCGGTCTTTGGGCAAAAGGACGCACAACAGTTCGTGAACATCTCGCAGATGGTCGCCGACCTGGATCAGCAGGTGGAGCTGATCGAAGCTCCCATCGTCAGAGATGCCAGGGGACTCGCACTCTCAAGCCGGAACTCTTACCTGAGTGAGCGACAACTGTCCGAGGCTACGGCTCTACACGCGTCCCTGGTCGCCGGTGAAACTGAGGCGCTGCGGGGACGTACTCCAGAAGGCATTGTCCGCGCCAGCGCCGAAGTTCTCAAAGAGGCGCCCGGAGTTGAGCCAGAGTACGTTGCGCTCGCTGATGCCACGAGCTTTGATGTTTTCGCGATGTGGACTCCGGACGGACAGAGGCTGGGAGTTGAGAGGCTAGCCACTCCTACCTCGCAGCATAGTGACGCATACTTGGTGTTAGCGGCCCGGGTTGGGCCCGCGCGTTTGATCGACAACGTGAAGGTGAAGATCAGAGATGAATAGCGAAGCGCCCTGGTATCGCACCATGGTTTGCGGGAAGATCCACCGCGCGACGGTGACAGGTGCCGACCTCCAATACGTTGGGTCAATCACTATCGACAAAGACCTCTTGGACGCGGCTGACATCCTTGCTGGGCAACAGGTAGACGTGGTCGACGTGACAAATGGGGAGAGACTCACCACCTACGTGATCGAGGCTCCTGCAGGATCCGGCACTATTCAGATGAACGGCGCCGCTGCGCACCTTGTTCGGCGCGACGATCTGATCATCATCATGGCCTACGCCCATGTGCCTGAGTCCGTTGCTAGAACAATGGAGCCAAAGGTTGTTCACGTGGATAAGCACAACCGGATACGAAACGTCGGGGGCGACTTGGCAAGGTAGATCCCGGGCTCGGCTAGGATTACCGCGTGACTAGCCAGAACGCCTCCATGCCCGAACAGATCCGCATCCGTACAGAAAAGCGCGCACGCATCCTAGAAAGCGGCCTCGATCCCTATCCTGCGCAGCTCCCCATCACCGGGAGCATTGAAGAGGTTAGGGCCCTTTACCCGGACCTTGAGCCAGGCGAAGAAACTGACCATTTTGTCGGGTTGGCTGGCCGCGTCGTTTTGGCGCGAAACACCGGGAAACTTTGCTTTGCAACTCTCCAGGACGGGGCTGGTAACCAGCTCCAAGTGATGCTTTCCGCCGGCGAGATTGGCGCGGACTCCCTTGCCGCTTACAAGGCGGATGTCGACCTCGGGGACATCCTGTTCGTTCACGGCCGCGTCATTTCGTCCCGTCGCGGTGAACTCTCTATCTTCGCGTCCCCCTCGGACGCCGCCCCCGCGTGGGCTTTGGCGGCCAAAGCACTCCGCCCACTGCCAAAGGTCTATGAAACGCAGGATGGGGAAGGTGCCCAGCTTGCAGAAGACACCCGGGTCCGCAGGCGTTACCTGGACCTGATCATGCGCCCCGCCGCACGGGAAATGGTCCGCAGCAGGGCCGCCGTTGTGCGCTCGATCCGCGACTACATGCACGACCACGGGTTCATCGAAATCGAAACCCCCATGCTTCAGACAGTAGCCGGGGGAGCTGCGGCGCGCCCATTCAAGACCCACATGAACGCCTTCGACACAGAGCTCTTTTTGCGGATAGCCCCCGAACTCTATTTGAAGCGCGCTTTGGTTGGCGGCATCGACAAGGTCTTTGAAATCAACAGGAACTTTAGGAACGAGGGGTCTGATTCCTCGCACAGTCCAGAGTTCACAATGATCGAGGCCTACGAGGCCTACGGGACCTACGACACCATGGCCACCCTGACCAGACAGATGGTCCAGCGTGCTGCGCGGGATGCGTTCGGTTCTGAAACAGTGACGCTTAGCGACGGGACGGAGTACGACCTGTCTGGGACCTGGGCAGAGATTGAGCTTTACCCCTCGACCTCGCAGGCACTGGGGGTTGAAATCACTCCGGAGACTCCAAGAGACGAGCTTGTGCGCTTGGCGGAGCAGCACGGTGAAGAGATCCCGGATCACTACGGCAAGGGAAAGATCGCTGAGGTCCTCTTCGAGAAGCTGGTTGGCGACCACCTGTACGCACCAACTTTCGTGAAGCACTTCCCTCAGGATTCATCGCCCCTCACCCGCTCTCACCGCTCCCTGCCTGGGGTGGTGGAGAAGTGGGACCTATACGTTCGCGGGTTTGAGCTTGCGACGGCCTACTCGGAGCTCACGGATCCCGTCATTCAAAGGGAAAGGTTCCAGGACCAGGCTCTTGCGGCTGCGAAGGGGGATCCCGAAGCCATGGAACTGGATAACGACTTCCTGGAGGCTATCGACTACGGGATGCCCCCGGCGGGCGGCATGGGCATGGGCCTTGACCGCCTGCTGATGGCATTGACGGGTGAGGGAGTCAGAGAGACGATTCTGTTCCCTCTGGTGAAGCGTCTTTAGGTCGGCTCTGGAGCCGAAGTCGGTGACGAAGCAGGTTGATGCTGGCACTTGCTTCCTGGAGAGAAGACACGGGCCGACAGCCATCCATTTTCCACTGCTTGATCTTGTCTGGCTCTTCCCGCGCCAAGCGGATTCCTCTGTGTAGCAGGACTGGCAGAGGCTTGCGTGCCTCTGCCAGGTCGCGCATCAGACGGAACCAAGCGTTTCGAAGCGGAGACCGCGCGATACAGAGTGCGTCCGCCAGGAGGCCCTCCTCTAAAAGGGGAGCGACCAGGCGGGAGGCGAATATTCCTTCGGCGATAACCAGACGGTTGTCGCCTAGTGCGAACGGTCTTGACCCTGTCTTCCTGTTTGTGGGGATGTCGTAAATGGGGACCTCAGCTGTCCCGCTGAGGCACAGCTTTACCAGACAGTCGAGTGCAGCGTCTTGATCCCACGAAGCAGGGTCGTCCCAGTCGTGCACACCGGGGCGGATCAAGGGCACCCGGGGATCGTTGCCGTCACGATAGAAGTGGTCGAGGGATAGCGACGGGATACCGAGCCGCGACGACAGCGACGTCTTCCCAGACCCCGACGGCCCCGTCAAGATGACGACCTGGGCTCGCGGGATGCGTACTCCGTCAGGTAACTGGAACAGGCTCTGTTGGCTGGGGCCCAATCTAGAAATCCTTTCAAGGAAGCGTGCTTTTCCTGAGTCTAGTTGCCTCCGCGTCCCCGGCGTCCAAGGAAACGGTCGGTTCTGGGGGGTCTCAGCTAAGGGCTACCGAAGGGGCGTGTTTTGCGTCATACTGGAGAGACCCGGGGCGCTCGCCGCATTGTGGCTTGGCGCCGGTGGCATTTGGTGGAGACCTACCTATGGAAGTTAGGAAGACGCTGTGGCAGATCCGGTTCTTTCAAAAGAGACCAGAAACGAAGCAATCAAGAAAATGCGGGACGGCGAAGAACTCGACGTCCTGGTCATCGGGGGAGGCGTAACAGGGGCGGGGATAGCGCTCGACGCCGCCACTCGTGGGCTCAAGGTGGGCATCATCGAAGCCCAAGACTGGTCATCCGGGACCTCGTCCCGATCATCGAAGCTGGTACACGGCGGCCTCCGCTACCTTTACCAGCTGGACTTCCCTCTTGTGGCCGAAGCGCTCAGGGAGCGCGGCCTGCTCCTGGAACAGAACGCCCCTCATCTTGTGAAGGCACAGCCCCTGCTGTGGCCTTTGAAGACTCCCGTCATTGAACGGACCTACTCGGCTGTAGGCGTCGGCATGTATGACGCAATGGCGCAGTGGGCGCATCGTGGGGCCGTGCCTATTCAGCGGCACTACACGAAGAAGGGGTCCCTGAAGCTGTGCCCGGCATTGAGCCCCGACGCGCTTTCTGGCTCGATTGTCTACTACGACGGTCGCGTTGACGATGCCCGTCTGGTCGTGACGCTGGTTCGCACCGCGGTTCGCTACGGGGCGATTGCCGCGAACCGGGTTCAAGTCGTTGACATCGAACGCGACGAATACGGAAGGGTGAAGGGCGCGGTCCTATTAGACGTTGAAGATGACCGCCAGTTCCGAGCCCGGACCAAGCGGATCATTGTTGCGACCGGCGTGTGGACTGAGCAGACAGAGGGCCTAGCGGACGGCGATGAGGGCCTAAAGGTCCTCACATCCAAGGGCATTCACATTGTCGTGCCGAAAGACGCCATCAACTCTGAGGTTGGGCTTTTCCTGCGGACGGAAAAGTCCGTCCTGTTCATCATCCCGTGGAAGTACTACTGGCTGATCGGTACCACTGACACGCCTTACCATGAGGAACTGCGTGAGCCCGTGGCTGATGAAGCTGATATTGACTACTTGATCGACCAAGCCAACCAGGTCCTCAAGGACAAGCTCACTCGGGAAGATGTCATCGGGACTTTCGCGGGCCTGCGCCCGCTACTGCAACCGACTGGCAAAGACGCGGCGCAGTCGACGAAGGTTTCCCGCGAACACACGGTGACGGAAGTGATCCCGGGTGTCACGGTGATCGCCGGTGGCAAGCTCACCACCTACCGGCAGATGGCCGAAGACGCGGTCGACTTTGCTCTTGGAAAGCAACTGTCGAAAGAACTCCCCTCGGTCACCGATCGGACTCCGCTCGAGGGTGCCGACGGGTACTTTGCGCTGGAGAACTCGAAGGTTGGGATCGCGGAAGATCACGATCTGACAGTTGACCAAGTCGAAGATCTACTTGACCGCTACGGCAGCGACATCTCGATCATCTTCGACATGATCAAGGAGCGCCCAGACCTGGGTCGTCGCCTGCACGGTGCCCCCGAGTACTTGCGGGCTGACGTTGTCTTTGGTGTCACCCACGAAGGCGCGTTGCACATAGAAGACATCCTGGAGCGCAGGGTCCGACTCTCATTCACTAAGAGGGACGCGGGACTTGACGCCCTAGATGAGGTCGCTGATCTCGCAGCCGAGTACCTCGGCTGGAGTGAAGCGACCAAGGAACACGAAAAGAACCTGTATCGCGAGATCTGCGACGCGGTTTGGATGGCTCAGAAGATCGAGTCTGAATCCGAGGCCCAGGCCGTTCGGGAATCGGTTGAACCAGTCAGGCCGTTTTTGACGGTCTGAAGCACAGTTCCGCAACCACGCGGAGCTTGCGGAGGCGCTAAGGCGCGAAAGGAGTAACAAGACATTGGATGCATGGAGCATTTTCGCTTCTGAGTTCGTCGGCACAGCGTTG
>CAYFRO010000010.1:34741-40352 GCA_964345565.1 uncultured Actinomyces sp. | reverse complement strand
CAGACTAGTTTGGAGCCCGTATGTGGAATATCTTCGGTGATGGTGAGATCCGGCCCGCCGCGGATATCAACTCCTCGGCTGTCATACTGGACGGCCCACTCGCGTGGCAACACGACGCGCTTTGCGCACAGACGGATCCCGAAGCTTTCTTCCCTGAAAAGGGTGGTTCGACACGCGAGGCCAAGAGTATTTGTGCCGGGTGCGAAGTCAAAGCACAGTGTCTCGAGTACGCGCTGGCAACTGACGAGCGCTTTGGGATCTGGGGAGGTCTTTCTGAAAGAGAACGCCGCAGGCTACGCAGAGACGCATCTTAGGCTGTAGGTGAGCGGCCCGACCTCGATGAGTCAAGAAGCTGTGCCGACAGGTGGGGCCCTGTCAGTTGACGGCACGGACGTTTTGGTGGTCTTAGTTACCCGCCCAGATCACGCCGATCCGGCATTGCCGACCGCGGATGGCTTAGCCGCGCTCGAATCAGTTCTTCGCCAGCAGCCACCACCCGGCATAGTAGTCGTCGCGCACGTGGGGCCGACCCCTCCCGCGCCACTTGAGGTGAGTGCTAGCGAAACCCTGATGGTTCAGGTGCATGTTCCTGACGCGGAGAACTTTGGGCAGGCCGCCCAGCAGGCGCTCACCTCCCAGGTGGTGACGGCAATCCCAGGTGCGGGCCGGTCCAGCTGGCTCTGGCTGGTTCACGACGACATGGTGCTAATGCCGGGTGCTTTAGCGACGATGCTGAGCCTTGGAAGAACCTCGGCTTCCATCGCAGCGATTGGCCCAAAGCAGGTCAGTTACGACCGCCCGGACCGACTCCTGGAACTTGGAATCAAGGCAACGGGGTCCGCCAGGCGCGTTGACGACATCGAGATTGACGAGATCGATCAGGGACAGTACGACTTCAGGTCGGACGTTCTTGCGGTGGGGACCGCGGGAATGCTGGTCCGCAAGTCAGCGTGGGAAAACGTTGGCGGACTTGACCCCGCACTGGGACCCTTTGGGGACGGCCTTGAGTACGGTCAGCGGCTCCGCCGCGCAGGCTACCGGGTTGTGGTGGCCCCGGAGGCCAGAGCGCTTCACCGGCAGGCCTCGCACAACACCCATCTTGGCGTTTCGACAAGTTTCGAGGACCGCCGCGTGGCCCAACTTTACAACTGGGTCATCCAAGAACCGCTTTGGCTCTTGCCGCTTCTGCTGCTGTGGCTACCAATCTTGACTCTGGCGCGCGTGATCGGGCGCCTAATGACTAAGGAACCAGGGCTAGCTCTGGCGGAAGCAGGGGCCTACTTCAAGCTGGTCGGGAGAAGTCGCGCAGTGCTCCGCGCCCGCAAACGACTGGCATCAACCGCTGCTGTCCCGCGCTCCACACTGCGGCAAATGCACGCCGGGCCGATGGACATCATGCGAGTAAGGCGTATGCACCGCAGGGTCGCCGCCCAGAAGAAACTGGGGGGACCTGTGCTGGACGTGGGTGCCCTCGCAGCCCGGCGAACCTATCGCGTCCGGTCGGCGTCCGCACTGGTTGCGGTCCTGGTCGCGGCCAGCCTCCTTTCTGTCTTTGCGTGGCGGGCTTTCACGGGTGGGCCCGTGGGGGCTCTTTGGGGAGACTTACCGACCCGGTTTAGCTCCCTTGCCGCTCAGGCACTAAGTGGCTGGCAGGTCACGGGTGATGGTGCCGGCGGGCCGGCAAGCGCAAAGCTATTGCCACTAACGCTCCTTTCGGCTCCTTTCGCACTGTTTGGCGTCAGCCCCGGGACGGTCGGGCAATGGGCACTGTACCTGGCTCTTCCTTTGGCAGCAGTGTCCGGTTGGGCGCTGGTTGCAAGTTTTACCCGCTCTATTCCGCTTAGGGTCGCAGGTTCTCTCGCTTGGCTTGGGGGTTTGCCGTTACTCACGGTCTTGCTCCGCGGCGATCTGCCTCAGACCGTGGCGTACGTTGCCCTGCCGTGGGTCGTTATTGGCATCTGGCGTGGTCGCGGTCGGGCCCAGGACCAGACGCTTTTGGGGGTATCGAATGTCACCGTCACACCCCGACCCGACTACCTGGCGTGGTTTGCGGTCGCAGGAATAGCGCTACTGTTCGTGGTGCCGTCGCTCCCGGTGCTACTGGTGGTCGCACTGATTGGTGGGATTGTTGTTGTCTTGCGTGGTCGGCAGGAGCGTGCGGACAATCCGGAGGCGCCGACTGGCTCAGCGAAGTGGGCTCCCAAAGTCGGGCTGGCTGTGGCATCCCTGCCGGCGCTGATCTGGGTGCTTCCAGAACTGGTTGCCAGGGTCAGGTGGTCCACGCTGTCCCAGTTCTGGGTGTGGCTGGCAGGTGGGATGGAAACCGGAACCGACTTGCCGGCCTGGTGGGCATTCCTAGGTGGAAGCCCCGTAGATCCCAACGCGTTGGTTGGCCGCACCCACTTTTCTTGGCTGACTGCGGTCAGCCTTGCCGGCGGCACTGCCGTGCTGGTTTTCGCCCTCGCCCGTCTGCTACTCACTTTGCTACGGGCCCGTGGCGGTCGCCCCGCAGTTGTGCTTCGGTCTTGGATACTCTTCACAGTTGCTCTGCTGGCACTGGTCGGCGCGGTCTTTGTGACCGGGGTTTCCGGTGGCACGCAGGTTTCGCCGTTGCTGATGGGCCTGGCCCTGCTGTCGTTCCTAGTTGTCCTTAGTGCCTTGTCGGGGCAGCCGAAGATTGCCTCTAAGGGGGGCGAACTGCGCCGAAAAACTGGTTCGGCGGCTGTGTACCGAGCCGTGGCGGGAACGGTGATCTCGCTTGCCTCGCTGGCGGCGGTGGGGGTTGTCCTGGGCTTCGGACCGTTGCAGCGCGACTCCGCCGATTCCCGCTCTGACTTTGCAGTGACCCCCGTGGGGGACCAGGGGTTCCCACTAATCGCTGCGGAAGCCCAAGAAAGTCCTCGACAAGCTCGCGTGCTTTCCCTCTCGAAGGTGGATGGAACACTTCAGGCATCTCTGCTTCGGGGAAGCGGGGTGCAGCTTGCTGACCTCTTAATGCAAGAGCCCCTAGCTGGCGGAGTGAACACTGACGCCCGGCTGCAGGCTGGCTCTGAGCTTGCGTTGGCAGCAACAGTTCTGACTTCCGGGATTAGGAACGACGGCGCGGAACTCGTCTCACAACACGCGGTCGATGTCGTCCTGCTGGCCCCCGGCAGCCAAGACCAGGGCGAGATTTCAAACGTGCTTGACGCCAGCGAAGGCCTGGAACGCATTGGTTCTATCGAGTCGGGCTCAATGTGGCGGGTGCGCCCGGGCGGTTCCCAGCCCGCACGGGTCACGGTTAGTACCGGGGCCCTAACAAGCGAAGTAGTCTCCCAGGTGACCCAGGTCGACACAGAAATGAGTCTTGACGACGACGGTGTCCTACGGCTTGCAGAGACCAAAGATGATGCGTGGACCGCATGGTTCGATGGCGAAAAACTAGAGCAGGCGGACCGGGGAGGCTGGGCAACAGAGTTCAAGGTCCCCGCGGGACAGGGACGGCTTCAGGTCCGCTACGTGCAGCCGTACGTGCCCTGGTGGGTGGGGGCTTCCGCAGCCCTGCTGGTGATCCTGGGTATCTCAGCGATCCCTTGGCGTTGGCGCCCCGCACGCCTGCGCGCAGCCGAACCTGAAAACAAGGTGCCCCAAGAAGTCACGGCATCCCCCGGGTTGCAGGAGGTGGCAGGCGATGAGTGAGCGCAGGGGTTTCACTCCGCTCGCGGCCTTAGGACTGACCGGGGCGGCAGTGGCTTTAGGTGGGCTGGTTGGGCTTGCCTTCCTCCAAGGCTACGTGGCAAGTTCTGTGGACGGACCCCAGCCCCAAAGTGGGGTAGAAGTCAGCGTGGACCGCGCTACCCTGACGCTCGCGTGCCCTCCCGGTGTCATCGACCCGGTCACGACCGCACAGGTGAAGGGCTCCGGCAGGCTATGGGCGGGCCAGGACGGAAACATCGTAGAACTTGAGGGCGGCGGGCACAGCTTAGAGATCAGCTCTGAAGTTCTAGAGGCTACGGTGTTCGCGACGGCAGCGGCAAGTGGGGAAGCGGAAGGCGACTTGACCTCCCTGCTTCTGAGTTCCTGTGTCCTTCCCAGCATGGAAACCGTGCTCCCCGCCGGGTCCACCGTCACCGGAGAAGACTCCGTGTTGACGCTGTCCAACCCCGGAACGAAAGCTGTGGTTGCGCAGGTTCAACTCCTGTCTCCGATCGGACCCGTCCTTGACCAGAGCGTCTCTTTGACGGTTCCTCCCCTGACGACCGTTTCGGTCCTGCCCGCAGTCTGGGCACCGGACGAGGACCGACTGGCCGCGCACGTCACCGCGGATGGTGCGGGAGTTGCAGCTTGGCTCCAGTCCTCTGGGCTGGACGGCGAAGTCCCACTTGGCCTCGGCCGCCTCGAAGGTCAACAAACGGGGCCTTCAGTAACCCTGGTCGGCTTGGACCCGCAGGCAAGCGAAACACTCCGCGTAGCAAACATGGGGTCCTCTCCCGCCCAGGTCCACGTCTCCGTTCTTGGAACGGGCGGCGCCAGTGACCTAGGTGGGACGGACCAGACTCTGATCGAACCCCACGGCGTCTTTGACTTCGACCTGGCCGGTGTAAGCAGCGACGGGTTGGCGCTACGCGTCGACTCTCAGGAGCCCATCGCCGCCGCTATCCTTCAGAGCTCTACGGGAGAGCCTTTTGCAGAGGACCCGGAGCTTTCCGTCTCTACGCGTTCTCTGGTGGGAGCCGCGCCGTCTATTCTTGCGGCCACGGTTCCAAGCCAAGATGAGGTGCGCGCACTCACCGAAGAACTGGGGTTCACGGGCTTCACGTCCGAGCTTGTGGTCGTGAACTCGGGGGACCAAGCCGCCTCTGTTTCGGTTGGGTCCGATACAAGACTCTTGCAGCCAGGTTCTGGCGTCCGCATCCCACTCAGCGGAAAAGCTGAGAGCGAAGCAGTTGAGATCAAGGCTGACCTGCCCGTTAGCGCCGCCCTTGTCTCATCCGTTGACTCAGTGTCGGGCAAGCTCACTTCCGTCACCAGTTTGCGTGAGGACACGTCGGCGGCCGTTCGCCAAAGCGTGATTGTCTTCCCTCAGCCGGGGCTTCGCTAGCGGGCGGGGGAGCTACTCAGGTAACAGGTCTTCTGGACTTACGCCAAGTAGCTCCGCGGTCCGCTCGACAAGAAGAGCAACGACGACTTCCTGGGTGTTTTGGCCCCGCATTCCGCGTTCAATCGGCAGTCGGTACAGGACGACACGCGGCGCCAGTCCCCTTTTTCGGTCGCGGGGAAAAGCTCGCGAGAGGCTGACAGTTGCAGGTTCCCATTCTGCGGGCGACGACGGGGGGATTTCTTCTATCCCAAACTCGATGCGGTCTACGTCCGAGTCGGCAGCCCTCAATGCTTCAACCACTTGGTTCACCCAGGCAGCGAACCTTTCCTGTCGAGTGACCCACCCTGGAAGAACAGGGTGCAGAAGGGGTCCGCGGGCGCCGCGCCCGTGCCGATCCTTGAAACGTCTTTTAGGGGGGAGCGGGCTGGAGCGGACCAGGCGCGTCTGCTGTGCTGCTTCCCTGACGCGGTCGCGCGCAGGGAAGGGGGGCCTACCAGTCGTTTCCATAACCTAATCGTAGGACGGTCCCAC
>CAYFRO010000010.1:0-34714 GCA_964345565.1 uncultured Actinomyces sp. | reverse complement strand
GCCGTAGAGGGTTTGGCGGAGCCTGACGGTCGCATGGGCAGGTGGTGAAAGGGGGAGCGGTGAGAGCTTGTTCTAAAGCGGGGTGCGGGCGCGCCACGGTAGCGACTTTGACCTATGACTACGGGAACTCCACCGTCGTCCTTGGACCCGCCTCCACCGTCCACGACCCGCACGCTCTGGACCTATGTGAATACCACGCAGAGAAGCTGACTGTGCCAAGAGGCTGGCAGGTCATTCGTCTCCAGTCCAAGTTTGAGCCAGCCCCACCCTCGGCCGATGACCTCCTGGCACTGGTGGACATCGTTCGGGAGGCCACGGAGCAGCGCACTGAGGACCCCGGCGCGCGCTCCTCCTGGTCCGGCTGGGAAAGCCGCGGGGACCCAACTTCAAACAACCACCCCGAAGAGGACCAGTACGCTCCCCTGAGAAACGGGCGTTTTTCCGTTATCCCTGGGGAGGCACCTGCACCTAAGCCAGCTGACCCGCAAAGCCGCCTTCATTCGCAGCGAGGGCCGCTTCAAGAGAGCTAGCCAGCCCTTCTTTTCTGATGCGTTCGTCAACGTACATCAACGCGGTGAACGACGCGGATACAGGCTGCGTGAGCCCGGAAAGTGCGGCGAAGGCGAGCGTCCCGACCAGGGCTGAAAGCCAAGGCGCGGCGAAACCAAACACGACAAAGACCAGGGCCGAAATCGCCCCACCCAGGATCGCTGTTGCGGCTCCCACAACTAAGCCCAATAGCAACAGGCGTCCCAAGCACCGCCAAAACGCGCCTTCTGTGACCTGCCAGGATCGGGCGATGGCACGCGTTGGGCTGACACGCTCAACCACAGTGATCATTGGCGCCATGAAGAGTCGTACCGATACCCACACAATCGTCCCGACCACAGCCAAGCCAAGAATGATCCCAAGCAGGACGCCGAACACGATCCCCGCGCTTGAAAACAACAGTATTAGGGCTGCAATCAGCGCTGTTCCCGCCAGGGCTATACCACCTGTGATCAGGGCGTACAGGATGGTCGTACCCACCAGAGGCCAGAACCTTGGGGACAGCTCCCGCCACGTTTGCCCAACGTCTTTCTTGGCTCCAACGACGGCTCCTGTGACACTGAGCACCAGCATTCCGGAGATGAGCACGCTTGCGCCCGCCTGCACGATCCCAAGGAGACTCTGGGTGAAAGTGGTGGCGACGTAGTCAGAAGAGGCCGGGTTGAGCACTTCACTGAAGTCGACTCCGTAAGGGGAGTAAAGGACCTCAACTTCTGGATGGCTGAGCATTGTCACGGCGTTAAAGATCCCCATTAGGAGACCCACGATAGACATTGTCACTAGCGAGAAGGTGAAGACGACCTTTGGGTTCCAGCGGATCGCGGCGAACGTTCCATTGAACAGGTCACCAACCGATAGCGGCCGGAAAGGGATGATGGGTCCCCGCGGAGCCGAAGCAGACGGCCAGGAGCCCTGCCATCCCGGGGAACCCCAGGCTGGAACCTGGGTGGCCTCTGGCCAAGTGCCGTTACTGTTTTCAGGGACGAGTCTCTGGTTGTTAGTCACCCACCCATTCTGCCCTTTCTTCGGCCTCTCCCGAAAGCCATCAGCGTGACAGGTCGCGCTGTTCGTGGCAACATCGGGTTATGTCCGCGCGTATTCTGGTGGTCGATGACGACGCAGCCCTGGCCGAAATGATCGGCATAGTCCTGCGTTCCGAAGGCTATGACGTCTTTGATTGTTACAACGGGAATGAAGCCTTCCGAGCGTTCCAAAGCTACGAGCCGAACCTTGTTCTTCTAGACGTGATGTTGCCGGGAAAGAACGGCTTTGAGATCTGTGAGGCCATTCGAAGAGTCTCAAACGTCCCCATCGTGATGCTGACCGCCCGCTCTGACACCGAAGACGTCGTGCGTGGCCTTGAGGCTGGGGCTGATGACTACGTTCCGAAGCCGTTCAAACCCAAAGAGCTTGTGGCAAGGGTGCGGGCCCGCCTTCGCGCGGAAACCGAGCCGACAGACGAACAACTGGAACTCGGGGACCTAAAGATAGACGTTTCTGGCCACGAAGTGACCCGTGGGGACCAACTGGTTGCACTGACCCCGCTTGAGTTTGACCTGCTGGTGGCCCTGGCGCGAGCCCCCTGGAAGGTGTTCAGCCGCGAAGAACTGCTGGAACAGGTTTGGGGATACCGGCACGCCGCCGACACGCGTCTAGTGAACGTTCACGTGCAACGCCTTCGCTCAAAGATCGAGCGCGACCCTGAAAACCCGTCGCTCGTGATCACGGTTCGGGGGGTCGGCTACCGGGCTGGAACCGGGTCTTGACGCCTGCCTCACTTGAGGGTTCTGGCCACAGGTCGGCTGTCCGTCAGGGCTCAACAACCAAGCGGTGGCTCGCCAGCTCACTGTCGACACGCATTGCGTTTACTTTCACTGCCGTCCTGCTACTGGTTTTGGCACTCTTCTCATTCTGGGTCGCCACCCAGCTTCGCAGTGAGTTGTTTGGAGCCAAGGTTGAAGCGGTACTTGAAGATGCATCGGTGCGTTTCTCGCAAGCCCAGGCATCGTTGGACCAAGCGGTAGTCTCCACCCCGGACCAGGTTCAGGAAACAACAGAAACCGTCCTGAACTCCATCCTGGAGTCCGCGGCGGGCGCGGGGGCGATGGAGGTCGCGTTGCTCAGTTCCCCCTCGGCGTCCTCAACATTTCGAATCAACGAATTCTTGGGGGCTGTCACCACGGACGTGATCGGTGATGACATCCGCTCACTACTGACTCACGAGGACGGCTACTGGCAGTCCGTTGGGTTCACGCTGGATGGCAAAGAAGAGCCGGGAGTCCTGGTTGGAGCACTGGTCGACCTGCCGCTCGCGGGAACGTACCAAATGTTCATCCTGTACTCCCTTGAGGCCGAACAATCCGCGTTGACACTGCTCACGCACGTGATGCTCTGGGGCGCAATCCCAATCCTGATCATCATGAGCGTCGTCGCTTCGTTCCTCATTCACCGCATGTTGCGCCCTGTCCGCGTCGCTTCCCAGGCCGCGACCAGGATCGCTGAGGGCGACTTGGATTCGCGCATCGACGACCAGGGACGCGACGAGATGGCTCAGCTGGGCCGCGCCTTCAACGAAATGGCCGCTTCCCTTTCCGGGCAGCTCGCCGAATACGACACTCTTTCACGCATGCAACAGGGGTTCGTTTCGGACGTGTCTCACGAGCTACGAACACCGATGACCACGATCCGCATGGCAGAAGAGATGATCTATAAGGAACGTTCTGACCTTTCAGCGGCGGGGCGCAGATCTGCCGAGCTTCTGCATTCGGAAGCGGAACGGTTCGAGGACATGCTGTCTGACCTCCTCGAGATCTCCCGCTATGACGCCCGCAGCGCGAAGCTTGACGGGGAGTCCACAGACATTTACGCGTTGGTCACAAAGACGGTCAAAGCGACTAGCGGACTCGCGGGCCAGCTGGGGGTAGAGGTGATAGTCGGAGATCGTCCGGAGAAGTGTTCTATCCCTGTAGACCCGAAGCGACTGGAACGCGTCGTGCGAAATCTGCTTGTGAATGCTTACGAACACGCTGAGGGACAGCCGGTTGAGGTCCGCGTGGTTTCTGGGGAGACTTCCGTTGCAATCGGGGTGCGCGACCACGGGGTCGGCATGGACTTTGAAACCACCAGGCGCGTTTTTGACCGGTTCTATCGCGCTGACCCGGCCAGGGCTCGCACGACAGGCGGCACGGGGCTGGGGTTGGCCATCGCGAAAGAGGACATTGAACTGCACAACGGTGTTATTGCTGTCGCGGGCGAGCTTGGGCAGGGTAGTTCCTTCGTTGTGACGCTACCGCGCGATGCCCTGGCTGCGGTCACCGAGTTCCCACTGAGAGTGTGGGAGGACAAGTGAAACGACGCGCTTTAGCGATCCTGAGTGCCGTGATGCTGCTGGCCGGATGCGCGACCATGCCGACGTCCGGAGCCCCCCACCAGTTCGCGATCGACGTTCCTGACCGGGAGCCGATTGGGCAGCTGGGAAGTGGACCTCGGGTGGGGACAAGCGAGGAGCAGTTGGTAGAGGACTTTTTGCGGGCCTGCGCCGCAGGGGCATTCGACGATTACGCAACCGCTAGGCTCTACCTTCTTCCGAGCGTCGCGGATACCTGGCAACCGACCTCGCAGGTCACGGTGTTCCCAACGGACAAGATGCCCTCGCCCATGCTTGAGGATAGTGACTCTGGCACCACCGACGTGCTCCTGGAAGTCCCCACGATGGCGACCGTTGACGCCGCCGGTGTGCTGAATGAGTATTCGAAAACGCAGGACACCCCACTTGTTTTTCGGCTGGCCCTGAACGAGTCGGGGGAGTGGCGGATAGCTGCGCTACAAGACGGTCTTGTGCTGTCGCAGTCTTCTTTCAAGACAGGGTTTGTTCAGAACAACCTCTACTTCCCCTCAGCCAGTGAAGAAACGCTTGTGGCCGACCCCCGGTGGGTGCCAAGACTGCGGGTTTCCTCGCACTTGACACAAGGTTTGCTGGCAGGTCCCTCACCTAACCTCGAGGGCGCGGTCGCCCAGAACGTAGCGGACGGGCTCACCCTTCCAACGGGGGGTGTTGAGGTTCGCGACCGGGTTGCGTACGTGGAGTTAGAGGGCCAGTTGTCGAGCGACCCTGAGGTGCGCTCTTTACTTCAATGGCAGATGGCGCAGACGCTAAGGCAAAGTTCGGATGTGCAGGTGGTGGTTGTTTCCGTCAACGGGTTTGAACTGGACCCGGAATCTGTACCCTCCGCCCCTGAGCTTGTCCTCGACAGGGTGGTCGCGTTCAGGGACGGGGCACTGGTGAGCGGGTCCCTGCAGTCTCCAAGTTCGGTTGCGGGGATAACGGACGTGGGAGAGGATCCGCAACTGCCGGCGGTGGGCCCGTACGGCGCCAGTCCCTATGCGTGGTTGGCGGGCGAGGACCGCGGTGAGCTTCACGTTTTTGCTAGCCCGGAAGCCCAGTTTGTGCATGAGGGCCAGTGGGTTAGCGCGCCCAGCGTCGACCCACTTGGAAATGTGTGGGCGGCCGACGCGGACGGCGACATCTACTTCTTTGAAGGTGGGGCTGAGGATGCGCTCCAGGTCCCCCTAACCTTCAGTGACGACAAAGTCTCGAAAGTGAGCGTTGCACCCGACGGGGCGCGGATCGCTTTACTGGCAGGCCGCAGTGTATGGATAGGCACGATCGTTTACGACAGTGATGGCAAGCCCACGATCCGTGCTTTGGCACCTGAAGAACGGCTCACTGGAGCGACCGTTGATGTCACCTGGTCATCGCAAACCTCACTGGTGGCACTGGTCGGGCCGGAGGATGCAAGGGAAGTCGTTGGGGCTCCAGTTGGGGCTTTCCAGACAACCTACAACGCGCCCACGAATACTGTGCGGGTCGCCGGGGGTGCGGCGGGGACTGGCGTGCTAGTCCAAAGGGCCGACCAGTTCTTGTTTCGCCGGGTCGGTGCGGGTTGGCGCGAGGTCGGGGACGCCCTCGCCTACATTGCGACAGCCAGCTGAGCCTGAATGACGTCGGCCGTGCCCGGCTGACGTCGGTTGGGCCGCACTGAACAGTCTTCCCACATGGAGGCGTTCCACAGGCGACCCATTCCTTCGCCTGCAACTGAGCCGCGCCGTTCAACATGGGACCTGGCGAGTGGGGGGCAATGATGGGAGTGTCTCAGGGTTTTTGGAGAAGCACCTGGGAACAAGTGGAGTCCCTGGTGTGGCCGGTGCAGTGCAGTGGCTGCAAGAAATGGGACACGGAGCTTTGTGGTGCCTGTGCGAAACTTGCTGAAGGGCCGGCCGAAGGCCTGATTCTGGAAGACGAACTCGGAGTACCAGGATGGCCACTTCTGACGCTTGGGGACTACCAGGGCGCCCTGCGCGGGATTGTGCTCGCGGCCAAACACGACCGGGTGCGGGACCTGACACCTTTCTTGGAGCAGGCGGGACACACATTAGGAAAGGCGCTGTCAAAGGAACCAGGGCTTCGGACCGCAAGGGGGATCTGGGTGGTGCCTGCACCGTCTTCCAGGGCCCGGGTGAAAGCAAAGGCCGAGATCGTTCCGCTGGTGGCGCGCGCAGTTGCGGAGCAAATGGAGGCTGACCTGGGGATTCAGGTCCAGGTTGTCCCAGCAGTTGAGTTGATGGTCGCAAGGGCTCTGCTCTCCGGCAGTCAGGCGGGGCTTTCAAGTCGCGCCCGGGGCAGAAGCCGTACCGGCTCCATGCGGCGGGTCCTGACCTCCAAAGCCCCGGTTCCCATGGTCGTTGTTGATGACGTTGTTGCCTCCGGGGCCACCGTGCGGGAAATGCTGCGACTTCTGGACCCCGCTGTGATCGCGGTTGCGGCGCTCGCGGTTTCCATGCGCTAGACCACCTAAGGCCGACTAGCTTGAGCTAGGACTAGGTGCTCGCACCCCTTGGGACCCTGCCACGCGCTTTCACCACTTCCGCGATCCTGACCATGGTTTGGCTCTGCCCTCTGTCACCAATACGTGCTACCCCCGCTCCCTCGGCACTGGCAGAAAGCCCGACTTGGGCAGGTCAGGGCGGAGAAAGCGTCGGGCTCTTGTAAGATTGGAAGATCACTGACGGGACTGTTTTGCCCGCGTGGGACTGCCCCGCAGTAGCAGCTCAAAGGAGGCGACCGAAGCGAAAGCCACTCGCTTTCGAACCCGTTTTACTCAAATCCTAAGGTTTCCTGGAGGATCCAATGGACATCGTTGTCACAGGACGCAATGCCGAAATTCACCCCAACTTCCGTCAATTTGTCGAGGACAAACTTGAGAAAGTCACGCTCTTTTATCCCAGGGCCCAACGCGTGGACGTGGAGCTTACACATGAAAGCAACCCTCGGATGGCGGACCAAAGCGAAAGGATCGAGCTCACCGTCTACGGTAAAGGCCCGGTGATTAGGGCTGAAGCAGCCTCTTCCGACCGCTATTCGGCCGTGGATCTCGCGAGCGCGAAGCTGTTCGAACGGCTCCGCAGGCTCCGCGACCGGACGAAAGATCGCCGCAGGGGGCGTGGCGTTGCGCCTGTGCCAGGAGAGCCTGCTCCGAAAGTCATCGAAGAAGGTCTGGAGGAAGACCTTTCGGATGCCGAAGACTGGCACCTTCGGAGCGCGGAAGACCTGAAAGTAGGGGAGGTTCGGGAAGAGCAGCTCGGTGACTCACCTGTTGTCGTTCGCCAGAAAGTCCATGAGGCCACGCCCATGACGGTTGATGAGGCGCTCCACCAGATGGAGCTGGTCGGCCACCCGTTCTTCCTTTTCATCGACTCTGACACCATGCAGCCGTGCGTCGTCTACCACCGCAAGGGTTGGACCTACGGTGTCCTGCGGCTTCACACCCGCGTCGATGAGACCGGCGAGGTCGTTTAGGCGCTCTTGAACCAGACGCTTTCTAGCTAGGCACTGTCTAACTAATGGGAGGAGCCCCCGAGCCCCAACGCTCGGGGGCTTTTCTTGCCCCGTGAACCAGGTCACCGCAGCGTAGCCCTGCGTAGGTTACTGGCAGGCCGCGGATTTCGTAGACTAGGCCCCAGTGGCCCTCGGCGAAAGCCAGGCCTGTCCGATGATTAGGAGCCCCAGTGGGATTCATTGACAAGATTCTTCGTTCTGGTGAAGGACGTCAGCTTCGAAAGCTAGACCGCTTTGCGGACCAAGTTGACGCTTTGGAAGAAGACTTCAAGCAGTTCACGGACGAAGAGCTCCAAGCGAAGACTACCGAGTTTAAGCAGCGGCTTGCCGACGGGGAAACGCTCGACGACATTATGGTTGAAGCCTTCGCCACCGTGCGTGAGGCGGCTTGGCGCGTGCTCCACCTGCGGCCCTTCCATGAGCAGGTGATGGGCGGGGCAGCCCTGCACAATGGCGACATCGCCGAAATGAAGACCGGTGAAGGTAAAACACTGGTCGCCACCATGCCTTCGTACCTACGGGCGTTGGAAGGTAAAGGCGTCCACGTCGTCACCGTGAACGATTACCTTGCCGAGTACCAGTCCGAAATGATGGGGCGCGTCCACAAGTTCCTGGGGCTGACCGTTGGCTGTGTCCTTCAAGGACAAACCCCTGCAGAGCGCCGCAAGGTTTACGCGGCAGACATTACCTACGGAACGAACAACGAGTTCGGGTTTGATTACCTTCGCGACAACATGGCTCAGCGCCCTGAAGATATGGTCCAACGCGGACACAACTACGTCATCGTTGATGAGGTCGACTCCATCCTGATTGACGAGGCCCGAACACCCCTCATCATTTCCGGTCCTGCCTCGGGCGACCTGAACCGCTGGTACACGGAGTTTGCGCGGATAGTAGCAACCATGGAACGCGAAGTTGACTACGAAGTTGATGAGAAGAAGCGGACCGCAGGCATCCTGGAAGACGGGATCGAAAAGGTCGAGGATCAGCTGGGCGTCGACAACCTCTACGAAGCAGCAAACACGCCACTCATTGGTTTCCTCAACAACGCGATCCGTGCGAAAGAGCTCTACCACCGCGATAAGGACTACATCGTCACGGATGGGGAAGTCCTGATCGTTGACGAACACACCGGACGCGTTCTGCCGGGACGTCGCTACAACGAGGGCATGCACCAGGCGATTGAAGCTAAAGAAGGCGTGGAGATCAAGGCTGAGAACCAGACCCTGGCCACGGTCACCTTGCAGAACTACTTCCGGCTCTACCCCGAAGGGTCGCGCGCGGGCATGACGGGTACAGCTGAGACCGAGGCTGCCGAGTTCGCGTCGACTTACGGGATCGGCGTCATCCCTATCCCAACCCACAAGGACATGATCCGCATAGATCAGCCAGATCTGGTCTACCCCAGCATGCAGGGAAAACTGAACGCGATTATTGAAGATATCGCTGAACGCCACAAGAAGGGACAGCCCGTCCTGGTCGGTACGACTTCGGTTGAGAACTCTGAGCTGATCGCAAGGCTACTCGCAGAGAAGCGAGTTCCTCACCAAGTTTTGAACGCGAAAGAGCACGAGCGCGAAGCCCAGGTCGTCGCGATGGCTGGCCGAAAAGGCGCAGTCACAGTCGCGACCAACATGGCGGGGCGTGGTACTGACATCATGCTTGGTGGCAACGCCGAGTTCATTGCGCAAGCAAACCTGGAAAGCCGTGGCCTAGACCCGGAAGAGCACCCGGAAGAATACCGGGAGGCTTGGGCCGACGCCCTTGAAGATGCGCGCCGCGCCGTCGCCGAAGAACACGATGAGGTCGCAGAGCTCGGCGGGCTGTATGTCCTTGGCTCTGAACGACACGAATCCAGGCGCATCGATAACCAGCTGAGGGGCCGCTCAGGACGTCAGGGAGACCCGGGCGAGTCACGGTTCTACCTGTCCATGGAAGATGACCTGATGCGTCTCTTCAACTCCGGGATGGCTCAGCGGATCATGATGTCGGGTGCATACCCCGAAGACATGCCGTTGGAATCTAAGATGGTCTCGCGGTCCATCCAGTCAGCGCAGAGTCAGGTCGAGGCCCGCAACTTCGAAATCCGTAAGAACGTCCTCAAGTACGACGACGTCATGAGCGCCCAACGCACTCTGATCTACGAAGAGCGTTCCCGCGTGCTCCAGGGTGAGGACCTGACAGACCAGGTGACGCTGTTCCAAGAATCCCTGGTGTCAGGGATTGTCGACCAGTTCACGGCCGCTGAAAGCCCCACCGACTGGAACCTTGAGGAAATGTGGGTCGAGCTGAAGGGGTACTACCCTGTCTCGATCACCGCTCAGGATGTCCTGGATGAACACGGCGGACTGGAAGGCGTTACTGCCGAAGACTTCAAGTTTGAGTTGACAGGCGACGTTCAGGCGGCGTACAAGTCCGCGATCGAAGCGCTGCGTGAAAATCCGGTCGCTAAAGAACAGCTTGGGGACGACCCGAAGGCAGAACTGGAGCGGCGCGTCCTACTGTCCACCGTTGACAAGCTTTGGCGTGAGCATCTCTACGAAATGGACTACCTGAAGGAAGGCATCGGGCTTCGTGCCATGGGTCAGCGTGACCCGCTTGTCGAATACAAGGACGAGGGCGCGAAAATGTTCCAGGCCATGATGGAACGCGTGCGCGAAGAGACAGTCCAGCAGCTGTTCAGCTACTCCAGCCAGTTCCAGAAGATGGCGGAGCAGCGCGAGGAAATGCTTGCCAGCGGCGTGGACATGTCGGCAGCGGGCGCCCAGGCAGCGGGGATCTCGCTTGGGGCTGGCGCCAAGAAGGCCGCGGCTCCGGCAGCGGCCGCCACCGCAGCAAAGGGCTCGACGCAGGCGAAGAGTTCCACCAAACGCTCCAAGTCCAGGCGTGGCCCGGCGAACGCCCCAGCGAAGAAGAGCGCAGCGTTCCACGGCACGGGCAGCATCATGGGGGACGTTGGTCGGCAGGCCGCACCCGCCAAGGTGACGTACGAGTCCGGCGATGGACGTGGCGGCAAACAGACTTCTGGCGCAAGGCCGGCTGGAGGAATGAACCGACAGCAGAGGCGAGCGCAGGCCAGGAAGGGCGGCCGTAAGCGCCGCTAAGCCCCTTTTCCCCGGTTCGGCCGCGACAACTCGCGGCCGAACCGTTTTGGGGGCCGGAGCCCGGGTTGTGGGCCTAGCCGAACTCGAGCGCGTTGACGACCCAGCGGCCGCGCCGCAGCTGCAGACGCATCGCGACCGCGCGGAGCCTGTCACGGTCCCACAGCGTGACCGCAACCTCCGCGCACTCAGGTTGAGGTGACCAAACACGCACTGAGTGGGCCTTGGCCGGCTTCGGATTCTTCGGGCCGGGCGGCCGCTCTTGGCACACCTTTTGCAGATTCACGAACAGGTCCCGAGTCATCCAACGTGCCAGCGTGCGGATATCCCTACGACCTTCGACAGCGTCCAGAACTGCCGCCGCTAAGACGCGCGCCCACTGTTCTGGAGAAACACCAACGCCATCCAGCCCCGTGGGCCGCGTCGGTTTCCCAACCCGATTCCCAGGGAAACGTGGCGGGTAAAGGGCTGGATAGGCTCGAACCGGGGCGGGGCGGGGCGCCGTTGCTACGCTCACGCCGCGCGTCCGTCTTCTAGTGAAAAGTCTGCGGTTCGACCGAGGTCGGGCAGAAGCAAGACCTGGCCCGGTTCAATCAGGTTCGGGTCGCCCCCGATGACAACCGCGTTGAGATCGTAGATGAGCGGCCAGAGCCCAGCGACCTCGCGGTCGCTCGCTTCGGGCCCCAGCATGCTTCCAGCGATGCTCCACAGGCAGTCACCGGGCAGGACCGTGTGCGTTCGTTCCTGAGGCGCGGCGACCTGGGCACGTTTCTGCGTCTTGGAAGAGCTTTCCGACCTCGAAAGTTGCCTGCTGCTGTGCTGTGGGGTCGGCGAGGTGGTGGGCGGCATAGGTTCTTGAACGCGCGAGGGCCCCAGTGTGTTGCCGCTCGGTTTCAGTGGGGTCAGTGTGTTTCCGCCTGCTTTTACCGGGCTCTGCGTCCGTGCAGTGACCTGGGGCTTCGCAGTCGTCTCAGGTGTTGCAGTCGTCTTTGGCGTCGCTGTGACAGGGGCCTTCAAGGAAGGTTCCGGGTTTTCTGAGAGAGGCGTGGCAGGGATTTCAACTTCTGTAGTCGCAGGAGGCTGCGGGGCCTCGGGGAGGTTCTCTTCTAAGAGCGGTGGCGCTGGGGCCGACCCATCCGGCCACCACACCTGCTGTTCCTTCACGCCTTCCTGACTGATCTCTTCAGGACTCGCGGGGAACAATATCGGGTCGATAGGTTCGGCGGTTGCAAGACCTGTCAGTCCTACGACCGCAGTTCCTGCGAGCGAAGTTGAGACTAGAGCCCGCGCTGCGAGCTTCCGTGCACTTGCCGGAGCCGCGGAGTCTATGGCTGCCCGAAGTGCGAAGCCGAGCCGGGAGGTGTGAGAGGTAAACGTGGAAAGCCACGCCAGCAACATCCAGGTGAAGTACCAGAGCAGGGTCGCCTCCACTGCGGCGACTAGCAGCAGGGCAAAACCTGTGGGCGATGCGAGCCCAGCTGCCGTGGCGAGCGGCAAAAGCCAGTGGATCGCCAGCGATGCTGCCAGTAAAACAAAACCCAGAAGTGCAAGCCAAAGCTGAGGGCGCTCCTGGATGCGGACACGCTTGCCCGGGACTGTGGGCTGATCTTCACCGTTTTTGCTCACGGTCAGTTCCTTCCTGTTTGAGGGGAGTGTGCTCACACTTTGGTGGGAGGCTCACAGTAAAATAACGCTACCAAGGCGCCCTCTGGGAAAACTCCCCTGGGCCTGCGCTGTGAAGATCTGTCCGGAAAGTCGCGTACCTGGCAGACTGGTCACTATGCGCCTTTACTTGCCCCTGACACACCCGGAACTGGGTCTAGACAGACCGCCCGCACGCGAAGGATTCGTGGCGGAGATTAATGCCATCGAGGCCCCGGATCAGGCCTTTGAAGACACTCTCCACGACGCGTCTTTTGCCTCTCTTGAGCTGCTCCAGATCAGTGAAAATGAGGGGGGACGCGTTGTCGCGGTCGGCGACGTTCCTGCCGGTCAGCGCCACTTCGAGAGCTGGGACGAAGTTGAGTCTCTAATGGTGGACGGTAGTCGCGGGAGGCTCCTGGTGCAGGAAGTCTTGGTCGCGCCAGACCAAGAGCGCGCGGAGGCCGCGCTAGAGGAACTTCTTGACGAGCCGCTTGAGTGGTTCGACGTGTCCGAGCGGAAGCAACTTAGCGAACGCTGAGCCCGTCTCGCTTTAGCCGATTGTTACTGGTGTTGCGGGAGCGACACGCGTGTTTAGCGGACTCCCGAAAGCGGCCCATTTTATGCGGCGCCGCGTCTGGATGAGAATCGACGGACAAAGTTCCCAATGATCTTGTGGGATGGGGAGACGTCGACTCCGGTCACCCGTGACTCGACTTTCTTACGTTCCTGGGGCGGGTAGTACCCGTAATCTGCGAAAAGATCGATGCGCAGGCGGATGCCGTCCAAGTCCAGCTCGGGATGGAACTGTGTCAGGTACATATTCGGCCCGACCCGCGCCATCTGCAGTGGTGCGATTGCCCCCGTTACCAGCGGCACCATGGCATCCGGTGCTTCAACCACGGACTCGTGGTGCCCGACGTAGGCGCGAAAACGTTCGGGAACCCCCTCAAGAATGGGGTCCGCCCGGCCTTCACTGGTCAGGGTGAGAACAGGGGCAGAAATGTCCTCGGAAATCTCGGGGCCCACGCGTCCGCCCAGTTGCCTGGCGACGACCCCCAGCCCATAGCAAATGCCGAAGATAGGAAACCCCGTCTCTAAGGCGTCCTCGGTGAGCCGCCTGAGGCCGCGCTCCACGTCCTTTTGTCGCGCTGATTTCTTGTCTTCCGGTGCCGAAACGTCGTACGCCGATCCGCACAGTATGGCCCCGTCCCAGTGCGTGAAATCTATGCGAGGAAAGTCTTCGCGCTCTAGTCGGACATTGACGAGCTGGTCGGGCCGCAAGCCGGTAAAACGTAACAGCGCTTCGCGTTCGGATCGTGCGACTTCTTCTATGTCTCGCGTGGTCATCATCAGGAACCGTGCATCCATGTCCCGATCGTAGCAACGCGGGCACTTCCTTCCGCGCACCATCAGTGCCGTAACCTGGGGTGATGGAGACCCCTGAACCTAAAGCCTCGCTCAATGCGGATCTTGAACTAGCTCTGCAACTCGCGGACCTTGCCGATGCGGTGACCATGTCGCGTTTCTTTAGTGCCGATCTTGAAGTGCACACCAAACCTGACATGACCCTGGTCTCGGACGCGGACCGCGACACTGAGACAGTCTTGCGCAGGCTGCTACGGTCCGCGCGTGAGGGCGATGGAATCCTTGGAGAGGAGCACGGCTTAGAGCAGGCGGCAAGCTCCAGGCAGTGGGTCATCGACCCGATAGACGGCACCCACAACTACGTCCGGCAGGTTCCGGTCTGGGCGACCCTGATTGGCCTGATCGATCACGGAGAGCCCGTGGTCGGCGTTGTGTCCGCCCCGGGGCTTTCAAGGCGCTGGTGGGCTGCCAAAGGGATGGGGGCCTACCGCCGCTTTGCGGAGGGGGAGCCGGAACGCATGCATGTGTCGAAGGTTAGGGACCTATCCGACGCATTCCTGTCCTACTCCTCCCTATCAGGTTGGGAGAAGGCCGGGCTAGCTCCCCACATGCAAAACCTGATGTCCAGTTGTTGGAGAACCCGGGCCTTCGGCGATTTCTGGAACTACATGCTGGTTGCGGAGGGGGCCGTGGACATAGGCGTTGAACCCGAGCTCGCGCTACACGACATGGCAGCGCTAGTGCCGATCGTGGTGGAGGCCGGCGGCACGTTCACAAACCTGTCGGGGACGCCGGGACCCTGGGGACCCGGGGGACTCGCGACCAACGGTCTGTTAGAAAACGCGGTGCTCGACGTCCTCGCGGAATAGGCGGGGACGGTTCTAGGCCGAAATGGCCTCTAGGAGCACGCGAGCCCGTTGCACGCGGTCAATGCGTCCGGCAGGACCCGGGGCAGGATCGTCCGCTACCCACGCATCCAAAGCGCAATCCGTTTCGCTGGAAGCGTGGGAACAGTTCGGAAGGCACAACTCTGACGCCTCGAACACTTCCGGTATCGCCTGCAACGCGTGCTCTTGCTTTGCGTGTTGAAGCCCGAACGAGCGGATTCCCGGGGTATCCACTATCCAACCGCCACCTTCGATTGGAAGCGCTACTGCTGAAGTGGACGTGTGCCGTCCCTTGCCCGTGTGTGCGTTGACCTCCCCAACTGCGCGTTCCGCACCGGACACAAGAGCGTTGATGAGGGTCGACTTTCCGACCCCGGAATGGCCGACTAGGACAGAGAACCGTCCCTCCACCAGGGACCTCAGTTGCGTGAGCCCACTTGTTACGCCGTCAACAGAAGACGTGAGTACTGTGTCCAGATCGAAACCCACGAAGTTTTCTAGGAAGGGCGCAGGATCGGCCAAGTCAGTTTTTGTAATGCACAAGACGGCCGGAACCCCGGCTTCTTTAGCGGCGACCAAGCAGCGGTCGACCATCCCAACGCGGGGCGGGGGATCTGCAGCTGCGACGACGATGACCATCAGGTCCGCATTGGCCACGATCGTCTTCTCACCGCGTCCCTCGGCTGCTTCCTCAAGGCTGCGGCGGAGCATGTTCACCCGTGGCTCCACCGCGGCGATTCTGGCCAGGGAACCGGGACGCCCAGTCAGGTCAGACGTCAGGCGAACACTGTCGCCTATGACCACCGAACTCTTCGGGATTTCACGGGCTTTGACGGCTGTCAGCACCCTGGGCTCGGCCGTGTCCTCTAACGCGACGGCGTAGCGTCCTCGGTCAATGCCGACGACCCGTCCCAGGGGAGCCCCGGAGTAGTCCGGGCGGCGCTTGGTGCGTGGCCGCGACCCCTTACCAGGGCGAACGCGCACACGTTCGTCATCCGTGCCAGTGTCATGCCAACTCAACGGGTTGCCTCGCCGTGTTCGGGATCAGTGAGCCGGGATGGGTCTTCGTGAACCTCGCTTAGCCAAAGAGGCTCGGGGGAAGGCCAGCCCTGAAGCATCGCATCCCAGCGAGCAGGGAAGTGCGGCAAAGTTTTCGCGGTCGTGCCAATGTTGTTGACCCGGCACCCGGGAACCCGCAGTCCCACGATTGCACCGAACGTTGCCATGCGGTGGTCGTCGTAACTGGCCAGGTCCGCCGGGTGGTACTGGCCGGGCGTGATCCGAAGGCCATCCCGCAGGACCCGAGCTTTCCCACCAAGCTTACGGATCTCACAGGCAAGAGCTTCTAGACGGTCAGTTTCATGACCGCGCAGGTGTCCGACCCCCAGGATGGTTGAGGGGGATGAGGCGAATAGGCACAGGGCCGCAACCGTGGGCGCCAACTCGCCGCAGGGCGCCAGGTCGAACTCCATGCCCGGCCAGGTGAGACCGGTAGGCGCGGAAACGGTTAGGCCAGCCGAAGAGAAGGCCAAGGTCGCCCCGAACCGGGGCAACAGCTCCAGCCAGTACTTCCCGACCTGGTCCGTACGGCGCGGCCAGCCACTAATAGTCACCGACCCGCCTGTCAGCAACGCGGCGGCCAGGAACGGGCCTGCATTAGACAGGTCGGGCTCAATGTCGATCGGGACGCCCTTCGGCCTGGTGGGCGAAGTGAGCCAGCTGGACGAGGATTTAGACACGATCTCAACGCCCTGTTCGGCCAGCATTTCCAGTGACATTGCCACGTAGGGCCACGACGGCAATCGTCCTTCGGCCCTAAGTAACGCGGGGCGCCCGAACAGGGGGGAGGCCAACAGCAACGCTGAAAGATACTGGGAAGAACTGGTTGTGTCCACCTCGACGTTCTTCAAAGGTTCGTCCCAGGGATCCTGGTCCGGATACTCTGACTCTGTGTAAATGCCGCGAACTTTCAGCGGCAAGTGCCCTTTAGCGCCCTGGAACCGAACCTTGGCACCAAGGGTTTTCAGAGCGTCAGTAAGAGGGGCAAGGGGGCGCTTCTCGGCGGCCACGTCCCCGACGAAGCGGGTCGTGCCGTTTGCGAAAGCAGCTAAGGCCGGCGCGAAGCGCATCACGGTCCCGGCAAGCCCACAGTCGATGGTGCCCCACCCGCGAAGCTGTTTTGGGGGTGTGATCAGAACTTCGTTACGTTCCGCCTCGAAATCAAACCCGGCACCAAAGTGGGCCATTGCCATTGCCGCCAAGTGCGAGTCACGTGACGCCAGAGCCCCACGAACGACCGTGGGGCTTTCTGCAATGGTCCCAATGACCAGGGCCCTACTGGTCTGTGACTTTGAACCAGGCAAGATGACCGTAGCCCGGAGCGGGCCGGTAGGCACGGGGGCTTCCCAATAACTGTCCACGGCTTCATTGTCAGCTTTTCGCGGGATCTTTGCTAGGGGACGTCCCCTGCGGGCCGGAAAGTTAGCGGGAAACCTCGGTTTGCTCGGAGTAGCCTGGAGACAATGAAACACAATCAGGGAGTGCCAGAAGAGCGAACTGCTGAGCTCGAAGCCCGGTTCGAATCTGAGGCGTTGCCCTACCTTGACCGCATGTACGCGGCAGCTCTGGGGCTAACCCGCAACACTCAGGATGCTGAAGACTTAGTCCAGGACGTGTATCTGCGGGCTTTTTCTAACTTCCACAGGTTCGAAGAGGGAACGAACATTCGTGCCTGGCTTTACCGGATTTTGACCAACACGTTCATTTCCGACTACAGGTCGGGGGCGCGGGACCCGGGCCGAATCGGTCAGCCGTTGCCCGCGGACTGGCAACTCACCGACCAGGATCTGCAAACGTTGGTGTCAAAGCAGGTGCGGCGGGGCTCTCCAGTGTCCCCTTCGGCAGAGAGCGAAGCCATCGTGGGTCTAGAAACGGGAGAGGTACTGGAGATGCTCGAGCGGCTCCCGGAAGGCCAAAGGAACGCGGTCTACCTCTCAGACGTGATGGGTTTTAGTTACAAGGAAATTGCGCAGATTCTTGAGGTCCCAATGGGTACGGTCACAAGCCGGATCCACAGGGGCAGGGAATCTTTGAGGAAATCTCTGCGCGGTCAGGCGCTTGAGCGCGGTTGGGAAGTCGGTTAGCAAACATGCATCAGTTTGACATCGAAGGGGGACCGGAAGACGTTTGCGACTGTCCGGTCTGCAATCCGAACTCGGTTGACGGTGCTTACGTGCGCGCGATACTTGGTGCGTGCAGGTTGCCGGCGGCGCCACCCAGGCTCAGGGCAAGGATCGTCACCCAGGTGCGGATCATTGCACGGCTTATCGAGATAGACACAGCAGAGAGTGATAGGCAACCTGGCCAGCAGTTCGACTAAGCGGGGGTTGCCCTGGTATTTTTCACGGGGTAGCAGCTAACCTCCCGCGGTCGGCGGGAAAAACGGAGGCAGTAATGAGCACAAGAGGACGCAAAAGGAAAGCTCGCCGGAAAAAGGCAGCAAACCACGGGAAACGCCCCAACAGCTAACTTCCCTTTCTACGCCCATTCGGTTCGGTAGCGGCACTGCCAGCCACCGAACCGAATCGGCATTAGGGGCTCAAGCGAAAGCTCGCTCCAAGATTGACGCGCGTTCCTCTTCGTGTCTCCACGTGATCCCGGTTGACGGGGACGCGGCGGCCGCACGCGAAACGACCTGGACAGTCGCTCCCTGGGGGATCCGTCCAGCTTCTAGCATCGAGGCAGTCACAGGGATCATGCCGAGCAATGGGAACTGGTTGAGCGCCAAGAACGGCCACGCCCCCTGATTCTCTGGCTCGTCTTGAACCCACCTCACCTGAGCGCCCCCAAACGGCTGCAACGCGGCCGCCAGTTCTTCGACAGGGAGCGGGAACAGCAGCTCCTGCCGGATGATCGCAACGTCGTTTCGTCCTAGCTTGCTTCGTTCTTTCACCAGGTCGTAGTAGATTCGGCCGCTGCAGATCAACACCGTCTTCACACTTGCGGCCCCGGCCAGTACCTGCGGGTCGGTCTCGCCAATCACGGGCTGGAAACCTCCACTGGTGAAGTCTTCGAGCGGTGAGGTCGCCGCGGAAAGTCGCAGCAGCTGCTTCGGGGTAATCTCGATCAAAGGGGTCCTGGGCCTGCGATAAGCCTGCTTACGCAACAGGTGGAAGTGGTTCGCAGGCGTCGACGGTTGAGCGACCCATAGCGTGTCCTGCGCTGCCAGCTGCAGGTAGCGCTCTATCCGGGCCGAAGAATGGTCCGGCCCCTGACCCTCGTACCCGTGCGGCAACATCATGGTGAGGGAAGACCTCTGGCCCCACTTCACTTGGGCCGAGGAAATGAACTCGTCCACCACGGTCTGTGCGCCGTTCGCAAAGTCACCGAACTGCGCCTCCCAAGCGACGAACATGTCGGGACGCTCAACCGAGTACCCGTACTCGAAAGCAAGAGGCGCGTACTCCGAAAGTGGGGAGTCGTAGACCTGGAATCGGGCTTGGTCTTCCGTCAAGAAATCGAGCGGCGTGAACTCGCGGCCATCCTTCTGGTCGTGGAGCACCGCGTGCCGTTGAACGAACGTTGCGCGGCGCGCGTCCTGGCCCGTGACACGCACAGGAGTGCCGTCCATAAGCATGGTTCCCCACGCCAGCAGCTCGGCAAAACCCCAGTCGATCGGGACCTCACCCTTCGACATTGCAAGACGCTTCTCAGAGAGCTGACGAAGTTTCTTGTGCGGAGAAAACCCTTCCGGGAACGCGTTGTACGCTTCACCGACCCGCTCGATCTGTGCCGGGGAGACCGCGCTGGTCCAACCGATCATCATTCCCGAACCCGGCAGTTGGGACTCGGGAACTTCAAGGCCGTGGCGCAGTAGCCGGGCCCGGCACCCTTCGGGATCCTGGCTGGCGGCACTGGTGCGGTCGGGGATTCCGCCCCGGCTTCGGGTCTCCTCAAGAATCTTCCCCAACTCGCCCTCGTACTCCTCATGGAACAGGTCCGCTTCTTCCTGGGTGAAGTCACCGCGACCAATCAGGTTCTGGGTGTACACCTCGCGGGTCGAGGGCAGCTCGCGGATCAGCTGGTACATCAGTGGCTGCGTCATCGAAGGGTCGTCGCCCTCGTTGTGACCGCGGCGGCGGTAGCAGACCATGTCGATGATGACGTCTTTGTTGAACTCTTCGCGGTAGCGGAAAGCAAGGGAAGCAACCCTGACCACGGCCTCCGGGTCGTCACCGTTCACATGAATGATCGGAATCTGCATGCCCTTTGCCAGGTCGGTCGCGTAGCGGGTGGAACGCCCGGAAGTCGGTCCGGTCGTGAACCCGATCTGGTTGTTGACCACGACGTGCAGGGTTCCGCCAGTGCGGAAACCCTCAAGTTGACTCATGTTGAAGCACTCGTAGACGACGCCCTGACCAATGAAGGCCGCGTCACCGTGGATCAGGATCGGCAGGATAGGCCAGGTCGGGTCCTGAAGCAGGTCGTCCTTCGCGCGCGTGATCCCAAGAAGCACGCCGTCCACGGCTTCAAGGTGCGAGGGGTTGGCGGCAAGGTAAACCTTGGTTGCCATGCCGTCCCCGGCCGAATAAACGCCCTCGGTTCCCAGGTGGTACTTGACGTCACCGGACCCCTTCTCACCGCGCATGTGCTTGCTGCCCTCGAACTCCGAGAAGATCTGTGAGTAAGACTTGCCCGCGATGTTTGCAAGGACGTTCAGGCGTCCGCGGTGAGCCATCCCGATAGTGACCTCGTTCAAACCTGATTCGGCTGCCCCGTGCAGAACCGTGTCCAGCAGGGGAATCAGGGACTCGCCGCCCTCCAGAGAAAAACGCTTCTGGCCAACGAACTTCGTTTGCAAAAAGTCCTCGAACGCCTCCGCGTGAACCAGGGTGGACAGGATCTGCTCCTGCTCCGCGTGAGAGGGCTTACGGTAGGGGGCCTCGATTTGGTCTTGGACCCAGAGCCGCTGCGCCGGGTCTTGGATGTGCATGTATTCGATGCCGACGGTGCGCGTGTACGTGTCGCGCAAGCGTTGAAGCAGGTCGCGGAGCACCATCTGCGAGGTCCCCCCGAAACCCCCGGTGGGGAAAACGCGGTCCAGGTCCCACACGGTTAGGCCGTAGCGACCCAGTTCAAGATCCGGATGCCGGCGGATCCTGTATGCCAGGGGGTCCGTGTCGGCGGCGAGGTGGCCGCGGGAGCGGTATGCGTGGATCAGCTCTATGGTCCTTGAGGCTTTCCCCTTCTCAAGGGCGCTGTCGTAAACCAGGTCCTTTTCCCACCGGTAGGGCGGATAGGGGATCTCGAGGGAGTCGAAGACCCGGTCGTAGAAGTCGTCCATCCCGGCCAGCTTCTCGCTGAAAGCTTTGAGCAGAAGCCCGGACTCCGCACCCTGAATGACCCTGTGGTCGTAGGTTGACGTGGCGTACATGGTCTTCCCGATGCCCAGCTCGGCAAGACGCGCTACTGGCACACCGGCCCACTCAGAGGGGTAGTCGGTTGCACCGATTCCGATAATGACGCCCTGTCCTGGCATTAGACGAGGAACAGAATGGGTCGTCCCGATCGTGCCCGGGTTCGTCAGCGACACGGTGGCACCCTGGAAGTCCGCGGGCGTCAGCTTGCCCACCCGAGCTCGGCTAATAAGGTCGTTCATTGCGTGCACGAACTGGGGGAAGGTCAGGGTGTCCGCCTTCTGAACCACAGGGACCATGAGCGAGCGGGTTCCATCCGGACGGGGGACGTCGATCGCAATGCCCAAACCGATGTGCGCCAGCTCCTCAACCGCCGGTTTCCCGTTTAGCTCCGTAAACCGGACGTTTACCTTCGGCATTTCCGTGAGAGCCTCAACCAGGGCGTACCCCAGAAGGTGGGTGAAAGAGACCTTCCCGCCAACAGTGTGCGCCAGGTGGGAGTTGATGACTATGCGGTTCTCGATCATCAGCTTCGCGGGAATCTCACGAGCTGAAGTTGCCGTTGGGATGGCTAGGGAGGCCTCCATGTTCTTAGCGATCGCGCGGGCTGCGCCCTTCAAAGGGAGGGTCACGTTCTCTTCCAAACCAGTGTTTGGATCCCGGTCGCTGGCTCTACTTTGGGCCCGCGCGTACGGAGACGTGGCTTCGTAAATCCGCGGTGTCGGCGCAGGCGGAAGGTCGGAGCGTGTCACGACCTCCTCGTTCCGCACTTCCTCGCTGGACCTGTTCTCCCGCCCGTCAAACGCCTTCTCTGTTGCCGGCTCCGCGTTGGCAAGTAGGGGAGCCCCTTCCTGGACCGGTAGGGGCGCGTCAAGGCGTTGTAGGGTTGCGGGCCCAACCTGCGGGTTGGTCGTGAAATAGGTTTGCCAGGAATCGTCAACGCTGGTTGGACTCTCCTGGAAACGCTCAAACATCTGGGCGATGTACCAGTCATTCGGTCCCAGTTCCGCGGCGTCGCTTCGACCTTCTTCGCTCATTTCCAGCTCCCTTGCTGCTCCTGGCCGCCTTGGCCCACGCCCCTTAGTCTAGGGAGATTTGGGCACTAAGTCTCACTAACTCCTCGCGCAGAGTTCCTTTGCAGATCCGTGGGTTTTTCTGGGTAAAGGCAAGACCTGTGCGCGGTTTCAAGAGGTATCTGGGCGGTGCCTCGGGCGACGCCCCGCCTCGCTCGCTATAGTGAACGCACTATGGCGAAGCCAGCGGCAGACCTTCCTATGCCCTTTCCTCCCGTCCCCTCCGGCGGTTCCGCGTGACGTACAACCTCTTGATGATCCTTCTTGGCGTCGTCCTAACTTTGGGCACGGCCATCTTCGTTGCCGCCGAGTTCTCTTTCGTGGCACTCGACCAAGCTTCCGTGGAGCGTAGGGCCCTGCAGGGAGAGCGCGGAGCTGCGCGCGTCCTGCGTGCCCTGAAACACCTGTCAACACAACTGTCCGGTGCGCAGGTCGGAATTACCCTCACAACCATCCTGCTGGGCTACACGACCCAGGTTGCACTGGCGACAATGTTCCAGGGCCTGTTTGAGTCCCAGGGGCTCAGCCTGGCCCTCTCGATAGGGTTTGGGGCAGCGATCGCGCTAATCCTGGTCAACCTGTTTTCCATGCTCTTCGGCGAGCTGGTGCCAAAGAATATGGCCTTGGCTGACCCGATGAAGACCGCGACCCTGACCTCGGGCGCGCAGATGGCTTTCACCTGGCTGTTTTCCCCCGTGATCAAGGTATTGAACGGGACCGCGAACTGGATTCTGCGCAGGTTCGGGATAGAACCCAAAGAAGAACTGTCGTCTGCCAGGTCCGCTTCAGAGCTTGCCTTCCTGGTCCGGCACTCGGCAGACCAGGGTGTGTTGGCAGATGAGACGGCGGACCTGTTCACGCGTTCCATCCTGATGGGGGAGCTTTCAGCAGCAGACGTGATGACCGATCGGGGCGCGGTTGCTTACCTTCCAGAGGACGCGAGCGCCGCTGACCTTATCGACTTGGCCGAGGAAAGCGGCTACTCACGATTCCCTGTTCTAGACCAGGACGGCGAGGGGGTAATCGCCATCGCCTCCCTGCGCAAGGCAGTTGCGATCCCGCCTGAAAAGCGTGACCTGGTCCCGGCTGCCTCACGCTCCCTGTCTGTCGAACCCAGTTTCGTCCCCGAAGCGGTGGGATTGGCACCACTCCTGGTCGAGTTGCGCTCGGGCGTGCAAATGGCGGTCGTTCTGGATGAGTACGGCGCGACCGCAGGGATCGTCACTCTTGAAGACGTCGTCGAAGAGCTGGTCGGCGAAGTCTCTGATGAACACGACCGCAGACGGGCCGGGATCAAGCAGGCGCCAGGCGGCGGGTACCTGGTCCCAGGCACGCTCCGCCCCGACGAACTCGCCGCAAAAACTGGAATCAAGGTTCCTGACGACGGCCCCTTTGAAACCCTGGCCGGCTTTGTGATGGACAGGCTGGGAGCGGTCCCGCAGGTGGGGGACACCGTGGGTGAAGACGGCGTGACCATAGAGGTGGTTGCCATGAAGGGCAGGCGCGTGACGCGCTTGCGGGTGATTGGCGCAGGTGAAGCCAAATGAACCCTGTGCTTGGGCTGGGCCTTACAGTAATCTTCCTGGCGGTCAACGCCTTTTTCGTGGCGGCAGAGTTCGCGGTGACGTCCTCCAGAAGAGCGAGGGTGGAGCCCCTTGCGGAGCAGGGGAAAAGGGGAGCCAAAGCGGCGCTTCACGCGCTTGAACACGTCTCTGTGAACCTTGCGACCTGCCAGCTCGGCATAACGATCATGTCGACCTCGCTGGGTGTCATCGCGGAGCCCGCGATAGCACACCTGATCTCAGCTCCGCTGGAGCAGGTGGGTGTGTCCGCTGCGGGTGCGCACGCAACCGCGTTCATCATCGCGTTGCTCCTGGTGCTTTTTCTTCACGTCGTGTTCGGCGAGATGGTCCCGAAGAACATCTCCATCGCGAACCCTGAACGCGCCCTGCTGCTCTTGGCGCCGCCCCTAAGCGCGATTGGGAAAGCTGCCCGCCCAGTGGTTGTCGGGTTGGATCACGTTGCAAACTGGTTCCTGCGCGTGTTCGGGATGGAACCGCGCTCAGAGATTTCTGCGACGTACACCGCGCAGGAAGTCGCGTCCATCGTCGAACTGTCAAGGGAAGAGGGCAAGCTCGAGGACGACTTGGGACTACTCACCGGAACCCTTGAGTTCACGGAAGAGACGGCGGGGGCTTTGATGGTTCCCCTTGAAAACCTGACGGTGATCACCGAGCCTGTCATTCCCAGTCAGGTGGAGGCCCTGGTTACTAAGACGGGATTTTCCCGTTTTCCGGTTGTGGACGCGGAAGGTGAACTAACCGGCTACGTGCACCTAAAGGACGTGCTTTTCGCCAAGGGGGTGGCACGGGACCGGCCTCTTGAGAGCTGGAGGGTGCGTGACCTCGGCCGGGTCTCGTCCGATGTCGAAGCGGAGGAAGCCCTGCGGGACATGCAGTCCAAAGCCACGCACATGCTTGCCGTGGTTGACCCAGAAGAGGGCGACCATGAGGTCAGGGGAGTCTTGTTCCTTGAAGATCTACTAGAAGAGCTGGTGGGACAGGTTCAGGATTCCCTTCAAAGAGGGAGGAAGTGACCTCTTACCAAGGGAGGAAGTGACCTTGCAGGGCCCGTAGGCATAAGCAACGTCACAGATATGAGACTTCTACCCGTGACCAAGGACTCTCCTAAACTTCGCGTGAAAGCGTAGAATCTTTCACGGCGAGCGCAAAGCAGACGGTTTCCGGACCGGGTTTGGTGCTTTCGCTTCAGTTTTGTAGGCATGACTTGGAGAGTGGATGAGTCCCAGCAGCGCGCAGCTGGCGCATTTCCCGAAGCGCAGTGAGCTACACGGAGCCCTTCGGAACACCGCTTGGCAGGCCGCTCCAGTTCAGAGCGAGAGCCTTAGGGGCAAAAGCGAACGGATGAACTTGCGCGCGGGCGCGGGGTTAGCAGGCGTGCTTGCCTTGGCTTTTGGGCTTCCCTCAATCCCTGCGGCTGCGGACGCGGCTTCACAGGACTCAAAGGGCGTGGTTCCTTCGGAGGACTCATGGGTGAACCTGCAGTCCGATGAGCTAGTCGACACCGGCGAGCTTGCCGGGACTGCCGCTGCCGCTTCCAGGGCCCGCATGCGCACGCCGGTTCTTGAGAACGGTTGCGTGCCACTGGCCGGCGCAGCGAACGGTTCCCGAACACTCACTCGTCAGCAACGCTTTTACATGCCACTTGCGTCCGGAACGTATTCGACTTCGTCCGGCTATGGCTACCGAGTCCATCCGACGACGGGGCAGTACTCCTTCCACGAGGGCGATGATTTCCAGGCGCCCGCCGGTACGGCCATCTACGCGGTGGCAGACGGGGTCGTCGTGGCCGTGGGCTATGCGGGCACTGCTGGGCTTCGGACTGTCATTGAGCACACCGACACTGATGGCAGCATGGTTCAGACGGCCTACCTCCACCAGCTTCCCGGTTCTCCAACCGTTTCGGTGGGCCAGGAGGTCTCCGCAGGTCAGATGATCGGTCAGGTCGGCACTACGGGTCGTTCCACTGGCCCTCACCTCCACTTTGAGGTTCGCCCTGGGGGTGGAGATTCTGTCCACCCAACCGCTTGGCTCGCGACGCACGAAGCTGTTTACGTGGGCCAGGAGTGTTCATGATCCCAGTCGCGGCTGCGCCCTACCCCATTGTGATGGCGCATCGTGGCGGCAGTGAGGTTGCTCCGGAGAACACGATGGCTGCGTTCCGATCCCTAAAGGGGATGGGAATCAACTACTTGGAAACCGACGTGCACCTGACTGCGGACGGTCAGGTTGTGGTCTGCCATGACCACACTCTTGAGCGGACCTACGGGGGCGTGGGGTCGATCCTCGAGCGAACCTACGAAGAGATCCTGGAGCTTCGAAACGACGCGGGGCAGACCATGCCCCTGCTTTCTGAGGTGCTAACCGAGTTTCCCGACCTGTACCTCAACATCGACGCGAAGACGAATGAGGTTGCTACGCCGCTGGTGGAGTTGCTCCTGGAGCATGACGCTATGGGCAGGACCTTGATCGCTTCCTTCTCCGAGCGACGACTTGAACGCATTCGTCGGATCGGAGGACCCCAGGTCACCACGTCACTCGGCGTAAAAGGCATCGTCAGCCTGCTGCTAGCTGCAGAAACAATGTCGAATGCTGAAAGCTGGAGGGTCCCGGGGCCCCGGCATCACGTGCGTGCGGCGCAGGTTCCGGTCAAGAGCAAGGGCATTAGGATCGTGTCGCCCAGGTTTGTTGCCACAGCGCACACGGCGGGGCTTGCCGTCCACGTTTGGACGGTGAACGACCCAGAGGTCATGGTGGAACTGATTGAGATGGGCGTCGATGGGATCATCACGGACGTCCCCATGGTTGCCCGTGATGTGTTATCGGACATGGGGCTCTGGAGGCCTTCTTCGTGAAGCCCGACAGCTGATAACATAAGTAGCTGTTAAACAGCTGGTGCTAAACACTAGCGCTTGACAGCTAACGCCGTTCCCAGGTTGCAACTTGGGTCTGGTGGAAGCCCCGATAGCTCAGCGGATAGAGCGCTCGCCTCCGGAGCGAGAGGTCGCAGGTTCGAGTCCTGTTCGGGGCGCTTTGTTGTTTGGAAACCGCGCATTTGTGCGGCTAGGCACGCTTCGTGCGTGTCTCTCTGCGTTCTTCTACGTTCTCCCGTGTCGCACTATTTGCCTCTGTGTCCCTTGTGTCCGTGTGAGTCGCTCTGTTTCCCGCCGCGCTCACGCCTCAAAAGCTGAGGGTGCGTTTGGGGTGGCAAGGGTGTAGGCAAGGTGCCCTCCCGGGAGGCACTCTTACTACCCGCAGAGGTCCGTGGGCGTCTTCCGCTTCCGGGGTAACAGGTCTGGGCTTAGTGTGGGCGGCCCTGGCTTTTTGTTTTCAGCCCTCGCGGAACCCACGCCTCTTTACAGGCAGGGTGGGGTTCGTCACACCGGCAAGGTCTAGTGCTGTGCCTTCTGGGTGGCGACAAAACTCAGATGGCACTGTTTATGCCGATCAGCCCTAGTTTAGGATCTGCGGATGGGCGGTTTGTTCGGGGCCACTTGGAGCCACATCTATGTGGCCCCACATGAGAGGTCGGATAAATGGCCCAGTCGGTGGAGTCTCAACCCATGACCGGTCGCATTCCTACTGAGTCTTGGGCGCTCTTCGCTAGGCAGCTCGGAGACAACATTTCCGCGGTGCGCGAGCGCCTGAACCTCTCTCAAGAGCACGTTGCGATTGCTGCGGGGCTGTCGAGGCACACGTACCAGCGGCTGGAGCGAGGTTTGAAGGGGAGCGATCAGCCAACAAACCCGACACTTCACACCCTGTTGGCGGTCTGCAGTGTCCTTGGCGTGAGCGCCGCAGAGGTTCTGCCACCAGTCCACCCCGGACTCTTTTCGGGGCATCCTGCCCGCAACATCCCTAACTCGTTGCTTCCGCCCCAAGGGCCACTAGAACCTCGCCCAGGGCACGATATATACGGGATGCGCTTTCAATAGTCACACTCCAACCACAGACGTCGTCGCCGACGAAAACCCACTCTTCGCGGTCTCCTGCACCCTGAAACCGGACTACGTCGAACTCGCTAGCCTTCGGGGTGTCCGCTGTAGCGTGCTGCTCACTGGCACGAATCACCGGCTGTAGGCCCGCACTCCTGGAATGTGTCGCGTGAGGCTCACTGCCTTCCCCGCCATCACACCACCAGGGACAGTCATCTATCCTCTGTTCTTCTCCCCACCTGGGCGACCATGGAACCATGTGGACCTCCTCACGTCAAAGACTGACACCAGTGCGGGGGTGCACGGGATTTGAGCCCTGCCCGCTGTGGATACCCGCCCGATTGGGTGGGGGTGGAAACCCGAGTTGTTGGCGGAGGAGGCTGTGGGCCTGTTTTGTGGAGACGCGCACGAACACCTGGCGGCACGGAAGTTTGGGCCCTGGCCGCGCTAGTCTTTTGGGGTGACTCCCGAAGAACTTTCCGTCCTGACTCGTTTCTGCTTGCTTTCGTTGATTGAGTCTGGCTCAATCTCCCTGCCCGAAGATCAGATTCCGCCAAGTGTGAGCATTGAACGTCCCCGAGTAGCTGAGCATGGGGACTGGTCAACAAACGTGGCGATGCAGGTGGCTAAGAAGGCCGGCATGGCCCCCCGCGACCTGGCGCAGTTGCTCGCGGCGTGCCTGGAGCAAAGCCCTCAAATCGAAAGTGCCGAGGTCGCGGGCCCAGGCTTTGTCAACATACGGCTCGACGCGGGAGCCGCTGGCGAACTCGCAGGCCTAATCCTGTCCGAAGGACCCTCCTACGGACGGAACGAGTCCCTTGCTGGCCAGGCCATCAACCTTGAGTTCGTCTCTGCGAACCCCACCGGACCCATTCACATTGGAGGGGCCAGATGGGCGGCGTTTGGAGACTCCCTTGCGCGGATTTTCGAGGCCAGCGGCGCTGACGTCACCCGCGAGTACTACTTCAACGATCACGGGGCGCAGATCGACAAGTTCGCGAAATCGCTGCTTGCCCGCGCCCGCGGGGAAGAAGCCCCCGAAGACGGCTACGGCGGCCAATACATAACTGACATCGCGAACACAGTCACGGATGCGCAGGTCGCCGCAGGCCTCCCGAAGCCTGCGTCCCTGCCGGATGAGGCCGCGCTCGAAGCTTTCCGCGAGGGCGGGGTCTCGATCATGTTTGATGAGATTAAGCAGAAGCTCAAAGACTTCCGCGTCGACTTCGATGTTTTCTTCCACGAGGACTCGCTCCACACCTCGGGCGCCGTTGACAGGGCCATTGACGTCCTGCGTAACAAGGGCGTCATCTTCGAAAAAGACGGTGCACTTTGGCTACGCTCAACCGACTTCGGGGACGATAAAGACCGCGTCCTCATCAAATCAAACGGCGAGACCGCCTACCTTGCCGGCGACGTCGCCTACTATCTGGACAAGCGGACGCGCGGAGCAGACCGAGCCATTTACCTTCTGGGCGCTGACCACCACGGGTACATCGGGCGCATGATGGCTGTCTGCGCGGCTTTTGGAGACACGCCAGGAAAGAACATGGAGATCCTGATCGGGCAACTGGTCTCTTTGCTTTCAAACGGCGAACCCGTTCGCATGTCCAAGCGTGCGGGTACCGTCGTTACCTTGGATGACCTGGTCGACGTGGTCGGGGTCGACGCGTCACGCTACTCGCTGGTCCGGGTCTCAGCGGACACTCCACTCACGATCGACCTGGACTTGTTGCAGACCAACTCGAATGAGAACCCCGTCTACTACGTCCAGTACGCACACGCGCGGACACGTAGCGTCGCGCGAAACGCGGAAGAACACGGCGTGAAGTTGGGGGAGTCCTACGACCCCAGCCTCTTGGACCACCCTGCAGATGCGGCTCTGTTGGGGGCTCTTGCCCAGTTCCCAGAAGTCGTTGCAAGAGCCGCAGAACTTGCTGAAGCACACCGCATTGCGCGCTACCTAGAGTCCCTGGCAGGGACGTACCACGCCTGGTACTCGCAGTGCAGGGTTACGCCACGCGCGGGCGAGGAAGTGTCAGGGGCAAACGTTGCCCGACTGTGGCTGAACGAGGCCGTCTCGCAGGTGCTTGCCAACGGGCTCGACCTCCTTGGGGTTAGCGCACCGGAACGGATGTGACCCGCGGCCGAACCGGGGATAACTCGCGGCCGAACCGAAAGTGGCGGGTGGGGGCGGGCCAGGGGCCTAGTGTCAGGGCTCTAAGGGGATGTTGACCCCGAAGTCCGTCACAAACCTGGGGGCGTTCATCTGCAACGAACGATGGTAGAGATCCGACCACTTTGAGAACGGCTCAACCGTAAGCGCGTCATTTGAGAACCGATGATCCTCAGTCACCTCTTCAACGCAGAAAGACGGGATTTCCAGGTTGACGACGGGCGAGGTTCGCTCACATTCGGCGACTATCAGCGGCTCGTTAGGACCCAGGAAGCGGTCAATCACCCATCCGTCTTGGCCCAGCCAGACCCCGTAGCGCAGTTTCGTGATGGTGCTGCCCCCCAGCAGACTCATTTGCGTTCCGACGTTCACGTCAAGGACGCGTTCAGCTTCGTAGCGGGTTCCGCCCGTGTAGGGGCCCTTGGCAGCCAAAATGCAAAGGTCGAAGTCGTCGGCGAAAAGCTCGACAGCCTCCTTACCTTCAATGCTTTCAGGCACGGGCTTATTCAGGCTGGTCGCTTGCAGGCGAATCCGTAGCCCGTATCCTTGAGAGGCCAGAAAATAAGTCTGGACGATAAGGTCAGGGGTCACGTCGGTTAGGAACTGCTCCGGCATTTCGGCAACAAAAAAGCGTCTTTCGAACTCGAAATCGTGTCCCAGACTGTCCATGACTTCACCGTAGCCCAGCGAGGGGAGAGGCGTATGAAGAAGCCTGAAAAGCCTGCCGAAGATAGCCTTTCCGGCCACATTGGCGCTTTTTCGATGGTGCTGGCCGCGGGGTTCATGACCCTGTTGGATGTCTCCATCGTGAACGTCGCACTCCCCTCAATGGAGTTGGCGCTCGGTGCGGGCGCCGACACGCTCCAGTGGATTGTGGCGGGCTACGCGCTGGCGTTCGGACTCACCTTGGTCGCGGCCGGCAGAGCCGGGGATTTGCTGGGAAGACGCAGACTGTTCCTGGTAGGCCTCACCCTGTTCGTCGCGGCATCGCTGGCGTGCGGCCTGGCGCCCAGCGCCCTTTGGCTGGCAATCTTCAGGTTCGTTCAGGGCGGTGCTGCGGGCGTTCTGAACCCCCAGGTGATCGCTTTGATGCAAGAGCTTTATCAAGGCAAGGCTCGGGCCAAAGCGTTCGGGGTGTTCGGCGTGATCGTCGGTCTTTCAACGGCCCTGGGTCCGGTCCTTGGTGGCACTCTGATCGCGATTGCGGGACCCTCCCTTGGGTGGCGGTTGGTCTTCCTGATGAACGTCCCCATCGGCATGGTGGTGATCCCACTTGCAGCGAAATGGTTGCCCGTAACACCCCGGCGACTCAAAGAGAAGGGCTCACTGGCGGCCCAGTTCGACCCCATTGGGATCCTGCTACTTGGCGGCGTCGTGGTCTGCATCATGCTTCCCTTCCTGGAAAGCTCCGCCGAAGCGGGCATTGACGCCCCAAGGCCCTACTGGTTGCTTGGGGTCTCTGCAGCGCTGGCGGTTGTACTGGCGTTCTGGGAGCGGTGGTGGGTCCGCCGCGGGGGTGAGGTCCTAATGGACCCCGCGTTGCTCAAGAATCCCTCCTTCATGCTCGGGGTGCTTGCTGCCTTCTTTTACTTCGGGGGCTTCACCTCGATCCTGCTTGTCCTCACACTGTTCCTGCAACAGTCGGCGGGCTGGTCAGCTTTGGCTGCGGGCGCCGCGGCCGTTCCGTTCGCGCTGACCTCCGGAGTCACTTCGGGGACAAGTGGCGGGATGGTCAACCGTTTGGGTCGTAGCGTCCCGGTGGTTGGTTCGGCCATCGTCGCACTGACCCTTGCTGCCCTTGGCCTGTTCCTACCTGGGGTTTCACCAGTTGCAGCTCCGTGGGTGGTCATCGGCGCGCTAGCGGTGGCTGGCGCAGGGTCCGGACTGATGATCTCTCCCAACCAAACCCTGACCCTTTTCGCAGTCCCACTCCGTTTAGCCGGGGTCGGCGCCGCACTTCTCCAGACGTTTCAGAGGCTGGGCACCGCGATCGGTTTGACCGTGGTCACCACCGTGTACTTCGTGACGTTATCCTCGTCGGAGTTCTCCGGCGAGGCGGCGGGCCAGCAAGCGTTTTCCACCGCTGCCGTCACTATCTCTTCGATTGTGGCTCTGGCAGTGCTGGTTGGAATAGTCGACCTGGCTCGCGGCCACCGCGACCGCGTCCGTGCCAGCGATATCATCGGCACGGGGAAATAGGTCAGTAGGACGGAGCGCCTTCCATGAAGATTGTTGCCGACAGGGCTGAGGTCACGGTGCCCGGCTCCGTGACCGGGTTCGGGATCGGACTGGACCTGCTGGGGGTCGCCACGCTTCCCGCCTACAGGGCCTCATTCCGGGCAGTGGCCGGGCGCACTCAAGTGATAGGCGACGCGATCCCGGCGGCTCTTACTGACCCTGAGAAGAACCCCGCGGTTGTGGCCGTGAAGGCACTGCTGGAGCGGGTTGGGGCGCCCACGGTCGGCCTCAACGTCACCGTCAGTTCTTCCATCCCACCCGGGGCAGGGCTGGGTAGCTACGCCGCGAAAGTGGCGGCCGGGACACTCGCAGCAAAAGCACTTCTGGGGGATCCCGAACCGCTGGACCTGGATTTTCTAACCGACTGCGTGACCTCTTTGGGCGTCGACCCGTTGCGCACTCGACTGGCGTTATCCGGTGAAGGCGCGTTCCTAAGAAGTGACGGCTCACCCGCTCCCTTCACAACGGCCCAGACGGGACTGGACCTCACGGCACTGATCCCTGACTTTGTTCTTGACGAGCACTCAGGAAGCGGCCCACGCCCCTCCGCGGTCCCGTTTGCGGCGGCTCAAGGCGCAGCGGCGAACGCGCTCCTGATGACCAGTCTTCTTTCGGGCCAGACCGCGCCGACCACGGAGTTGTTGTACCAGGCAACCGAGAACCTGCTTGCCGACCAGTACCTGCAACCCGCATCCCCTGCTTCAGCCGCACTTGTTCGTTGGTTGCGCGAACAGGGCCTAGCCGCCTTCACGAGCGGTGATGGGCCTGCCGTCTGTTGTTTCGGAGAACTCTCCCCCGAGGTTGCAGGGGCCGCGGAGCGCTCAGGGTGGAAGGTATTGCCACTAATCGTTGCGTCTGTGAGATCGAACGCAACAAACTAGCATCACATCACGCTCCCTGGGGCCACCCTTCAATCCTGTTATAGTGGCCAGGACGGACCTCAAAGGTCGCGGGACTCTTTGTCCTAGACAGCCTCTTGTGAAGTGTTACGCGCTGGGATGCGTCGTCTGTCAATCTGCTTTCTAAGGTCCTTCGTCCCACAGGCACGAAGATCCCACTAGTTAGGACCCAACATAATCATGGAAAACCAAGCGGGCTCCGCTACCCAAGCCGACCTGTCCAAGCTGAGATTGCCTGAGTTGCAGGCGCTCGCTAGTGAGCGTGGGCTCAAAGGGACTTCGCGGATGCGCAAGTCTGACCTTGTCGCCGCACTGTCTGGCGCCCAGGCCGCGACAAAGCAAGAATCCCCGGCCAGCAGGCCTGAGGAGGGGATGGAACAGAAGCCTTCTTCTGACGCCTCGGACGGCCAGCGTCGGCAAAAGGGACCCAAGCAACAGCCAGCCGATCGTGGCGACGCCACGGGAAGCGCGGATCAAAAGCCGAAGGTCGACGCCCGCGAAGCAGTTGCAGAGCAACTCGAAAAAACCCGCGAACAGGCCAAGGGAGCCTCTGGCGGGCCCGAACCCGCGAAGTCGCTAGAAGAAATCGAGCTTCCTGAAGGCGGCGAACAAAACCGGAACCGGAGCGGCAACAGGCGCGACCGCAACTCAAGACGCCGCGGTCGAGGCGGCCAAAACCGGGGCCAGGGCGGGCAGCGACGCGAAAGTGACAACGAGCCTTTGGACGAGGAATCTTTGGTTCCCATCGCGGGCATCGTTGACGTCCAGTCCAACCACGCGTTCGTCCGCACGTCCGGCTACCTCCCCGGGGATTCAGACGTCTACGTGACCCTGGGGAACGTACGCCGCTGGGGCCTGCGCCCAGGCGACGCAGTTGTTGGCGCAGTTCGCGCGGCCCGCGAAGGCGAGCGCCGCGGGAACCAAAAGTACAACGCACTGGTTCGGGTCGACTCGATCAACGGGATGAGCATCGAGGACGCCGCGAAACGCCGTGACTTTGCGAAGCTGACCCCGGAGTACCCGAAGGAGCAACTGCGCCTCGAAACCACTCCGAAGGCCATCACGCCGCGCATGATCGACCTTGTGGCGCCTGTTGGTAAAGGTCAGCGCGGACTCATCGTCTCCCCGCCCAAAGCGGGCAAGACCATGATCATTCAGCAGATCGCAAAAGCCATTGAGATCAACGATCCCGACGTTCACCTGATGGTTGTGCTGGTTGATGAGCGTCCCGAAGAAGTCACGGACATGCGCTCCATCGTGAACGGGGAAGTCATCGCCTCCACGTTCGACCGGCCCGCATCCGACCACACCATCGTTGCTGAACTCGCCATCGAACGCGCGAAGCGCCTGGTTGAACTAGGTCAAGACGTCGTGGTCCTGCTGGATTCCATCACGCGCCTATCAAGGGCCTACAACCTGGCCGCCCCCGCCTCGGGCCGCATCCTGTCCGGCGGCGTCGACGCAGCCGCGCTGTACCCTCCTAAGAAGTTCTTTGGTGCGGCGCGCAATCTGCGTGAAGGTGGCTCGCTCACGATCATCGCCTCTGCACTTGTCGAGACCGGTTCCAAGATGGACGAGGTCATTTTTGAGGAGTTCAAGGGGACCGGCAACATGGAGCTCCGCTTGTCCCGCGCACTTGCCGACCGCAGGATCTTCCCAGCCATCGACATCAACGCTTCGGGAACCCGGCGTGAAGAGATGCTGTTCAAGCCGGAAGAGCTTGCAGTCATGTGGAAGCTCCGCAGGGCTCTTGGGAACCTCGACCAGCAGGCAGCACTGGAGTCAGTGCTGGGCAAGCTGAAAGACACCCAGAAGAACGCAGAGTTCCTGATGCTGGTTCAGCGCACGACGGCGTCGGATTAAGAACTCGGGGCAGATCTCACGTTCTTTACGCGCGTAGCAGCTGGACCCGGCTGGCCTCTAGTGACACACTAGGTCACTGGTTCCGGTTCACCC
>CAYFRO010000009.1:0-40461 GCA_964345565.1 uncultured Actinomyces sp. | reverse complement strand
AAACGCCCGTGCCCGAGGTGTCGCCCATGTTGCCGAACACCATCGTCTGCACGTTCACCGCGGTTCCCAGGTCATCCGGGATGCGCTCGCGGCGACGGTAGATCTTGGCGCGTTCAGTGTTCCAGGAGCGGAACACGGCCTCGACAGCCATGTCCAACTGCTTGCGCGGATCCTGAGGGAAGTCCTCGCCCGTCGCATCCTTCACGATTTGCTTGAAGGTTTCGACCAGGGTCTTCCAGTCTTCGGCATCCAGGTCGGTGTCCGCTTCGACACCGCGATCTTCCTTCAGCTGCTCAAGCGCGTCAGAGAACAGGTCACCGTCAATGTCCAGCACAGTTTTGCCAAACATCTGGATGAGGCGGCGGTAAGAGTCCCACGCGAAGCGTTCGTCCTCGGCGTCCTCAGCAAGTCCCTCAACAGATTCGTCGTTGAGCCCAATGTTAAGGACAGTCTCCATCATTCCCGGCATCGAGAACTTCGCGCCCGAACGGACGGACACCAGCAGCGGGTGGTCCGCATCGCCAAGGTGACGTTCCATCTTGTCTTCAACCTTGCGCAGCTCTTTGGTGACCTCGGTGTTGAGCTCCTCCGGAACCTCACCACTGTCCAGGTAAACCCGGCACGCTTCGGTGCTGATCGTGAAACCTGGGGGGACTGGCAACCCAAGGCGAGTCATCTCTGCGAGGTTCGCGCCCTTGCCTCCCAGCAAGTCCTTCATGTCCTTGTCGCCCTGGGAGAAATCGTAAACGTATTTGACCATAGGTGGCCGGCCTTTCGTCTGTTCTGTCGTAAATTGCTACACCGCAAACTAACGCGCCCAGTTTAGCAATCAGTACCAGGAGCCGCCCCCTACTAGTGACCGCCTACTCAGCCATAACAACGGGGTCTTCGGCGACACGCTGCACGTCGCCGTTAAAGGTGAACTCTTTCTTCCCATCCACCTCTTCAACCCCAACAGTCACAACATCTCCGGAGGCAATCGAACCGAACAGGATCCGCTCAGAAATCGCGTCCTCGATGTCGCGCTGGATTGCCCTACGAAGAGGGCGGGCGCCCAGCACCGGATCGTAGCCGCGCTCAGCAAGCAGGTCCCGCGCCTCGTCTGACAGCTGCAGCCCCATGCCCTGCTCGGCCATGCGCGAGGAGAGCCGGGCGATCATCAGGTCCACAATCTGCTTGATGTCATCCTGCGTGAGCGGCGGGAACACAACCACGTCATCCACACGGTTCAGGAACTCGGGACGGAAATGCTGCTTCAGCTCCTCGTTCACCTTTGCCTTCATGCGGCCATAGTCGTGGGTCAGCGAGTCCGAGGTTTGGAAGCCCGTCATGACCCCCTTGTTGATGTCACGAGTCCCAAGGTTCGTGGTCATCAAGATGACCGTGTTCTTGAAGTCAACCTTGCGGCCCTGAGCGTCAGTCAGGCGGCCTTCTTCAAGGATCTGGAGCAGGGAGTTGAAGATGTCCGGGTGAGCCTTCTCTACCTCGTCAAACAGGACGACGGAGAACGGACGCCTGCGAACCTTCTCGGTCAGTTGGCCGCCCTCGTCATATCCGACGTACCCGGGAGGGGCGCCGAAAAGGCGTGAAGCGGTGTGCTTCTCGGAGTATTCGGACATGTCCAACTGGATCAGCGCGTCCTCGTCCCCAAAAAGGAACTCGGCCAGAGTCTTCGCCAACTCGGTCTTACCGACACCCGTAGGGCCAGCGAAAATGAACGAACCACCGGGACGCTTCGGGTCCTTCAGGCCGGCCCGCGAACGGCGGATCGACTGCGAAAGGGCACGGACAGCTTCTTCCTGACCAATGACGCGCTTGTGCAGGGCGTCTTCCATCTTCAGGAGTTTCGTTGTTTCGGTCTGCGTCAGTTTGACGACAGGAATGCCGGTCGACATGGCCAGGACCTGGGCGATTTCCTCTTCGGTGACCTCTGAGATTTCGGCCTCGCCGTCGTCCTTCCAGGCTTCTTCCTGCTTTGCGCGTTCCTTAGCCAGACGCTTCTCTTGGTCGCGGAGTTTCGCTGCCTTCTCGAACTCTTGGTTGTCGATGGCCGCCTCTTTCTGGCGGCGTAGCTCGGCAACTTTTTCTTCCAACTCGCGTAGCTCGGGGGGCGCGGTCATGCGACGGATGCGGAGGCGCGCTCCCGCCTCGTCCATCAGGTCGATGGCCTTGTCCGGCAGGAAGCGGTCGGACACGTAACGGTCCGCGAGCGAAGCCGAGGCCTCGATCGCTTCATCGGTGATGATGACGCGGTGGTGGGCCTCGTACCTGTCACGCAAACCCTTCAGGATGGCGATCGTTTCCTCGAGCGTGGGCTCATCAACCTTCACCGGCTGGAAACGACGTTCCAGAGCGGCGTCCTTTTCGATGTGTTTGCGGTACTCGTCAAGGGTCGTGGCGCCGATTGTTTGGAGTTCGCCGCGGGCAAGCATTGGTTTCAGCATCTGGGCTGCGTCGATGGAGCCCTCAGCGGCGCCCGCCCCAACCAGCGTGTGGATCTCGTCAATGAAGACGATGATGTCACCGCGGGTCTTGATTTCTTTCAGGACCTTCTTGAGGCGCTCTTCGAAGTCACCGCGGTAGCGAGAGCCTGCAACCAGGGATCCCATGTCCAGGGAGTAGATGTGCTTGCCCTTGATGGTTTCGGGGACGTCGCCGCGAACAATCGCCTGGGCGAGGCCTTCGACGACCGCGGTCTTCCCAACCCCGGGCTCGCCGATAAGGACGGGGTTGTTCTTGGTGCGGCGGGACAGAACCTGCATGACCCGTTCCATCTCGTTGCTTCGCCCGATCACGGGGTCCAGCTTGCCTTCGCGGGCCTGCTGGGTCAGGTTTCGGCCGAACTGCTCAAGGAGTGCAGAGTTGCCGCGTTCGCGACCTTCACGCACGGACTGTCCAGAGGTCCCAACGGATTCTTTGTCGCCTTGGGAGTGGTAGCCCTGAAGAAGGGACATGACGCCCTTCCGGACTGCGTTCGGGTCAACGCTTAGCTTGTGGAGCACCTGGGCGGCGACACCGTCGCCTTCTTTTAGGAGTCCAAGCAACAGGTGCTCAGTCCCGATGTAGTTGTGACCTAGTTGCAGGGCTTCGCGGAAGGAAAGTTCAAAGACGCGCTTGGCCCTTGGGGTGAAGGGGATGTGGCCTTCGACCGGCTTTTCACCTTCACCGATCAGTTCGATGACGGCTCCCTGTGCATCCTCAAGGCTGACGCCAGCCATTTCTAGTGCTTTGGCTGCTACCCCGTCGCCTTCGTGGATCAACCCCAGCAGCAAATGTTCGGTGCCGATGTAGTTGTGCTTCAGCCCGCGTGCTTCTTCTTGCGCCAACACAATGACGCGACGCGCACGGTCAGTAAAACGTTCAAACATATGGGCCACTTCCGGTTTTGGCAAACACTTGTCTCTGGGCCTTTTTAGCCTAAAGCCCGCTTTCCGGCCCAGGGTCACTTTTCGCTAAAGGCGTTCGTCCAAGGGTGCTCCCGGCGTCACAGGGTGCTCGGTGTCATCTAATCCCTGGTGTCAACGATGACCGTGAAAGGTCCGTCGTTCACTAGTGCAACTTTCATCATTGCTCCGAACCTGCCTGTGGCCACTTCGACTCCGTCCGCTCGAAGTAGCTCAACCAGGCGGTCAATCATGGGCTCAGCAATCTGCGCGGGGGCCGCATCGGACCACGAGGGGCGCGCCCCTTTCTTTGTCCGCCCGTACAGGGTGAACTGAGAGATCACCATGACGGGCGCACCCGACCCGGCAACCGACTCTTCACCAGGCAAGATCCGCAGGTTCTGAATCCGGGCAGCCATCTTTGCAATGTCGGCTTCGGTATCTTCCTTGTGCGCTGCCACCAGTGCTACAAGGCCGGGACTGTCCAGCCGCCCGATGACCTCGCCGCCGACGGAAACGCTTGCGGTTTCGGCGCGTTGCAAGACTGCTCGCATTTCTGGACTCCTAACTAACGCTGAGTGCCGGGGCCGCGCGTGCGGATGTCTTGCTTCCCGAAGTCCAGCCGTTTCAGGCCTGCCCCGGGTCTGGTGTCTGGGCTCCGGTCGCTGCGCCCATCCACGGGAACGATCAGTTCCTGGAGGGCGTCCACTCCCCCAATGGTCAGTTGCGCCGCCGGGTCCAAGCCCCGTTTTACCAGCCCTAAGCCAATCGGACCCATCTCGAAGTGGTTGGCGACAGAGGTGAGGACACCAACCTGGCGCCCATTTAGCCAGATGGCAGTTCCTGGCTGTGGCAATCCCTCGCCTGACCCGTCCAGCTGCAAGAAAGTGAGACGACGAGGAGGCCGGCCCAGATTAATGATCCGCGCCACGGACTCTTGGCCCGCATAGCATCCCTTATCCAGATGCACGGCGGTTCGGAGCCAATCCAACTCTGCCGGCAGGGCGCGTTCGTCAACTTCTGAACCTGGCAGCGGCCGCCAGGCTGCGACACGTTCCGCGCCCGCGGCCAGAAGCCCGACCAGCCTGACATCACCGCCGACCTTGAAGTCCAAGGCGAACTGGTCCGCCGCCTGCGTCGGGACCACGTAGACCCTGAAGGCGGCGCCCGGGTGGTCGCCCTGGAAATAGGCAGCGCCGCCTTCTACGACTCCCGGCCAGGGATCCTGCCAGGTCAAGCCGCCAAGTCGCGTGGCCAGTTCCCGGTTCTTAGAAGCCCGGTCGACGTCTTCGTTTGCGGTCGCGAACCCAACGAAACGCTCGCTTTCGTCCGCGACCTCAACGCGGAGCATGAACTGCATCGACTTCAAAAACTCGGTGAGTTTCGCGGCGAACTGCGGCTCCGTGATCAGGAAGGTGGACTCTCCGTCGTCCACCACGCCTACCGCGAACTGGATGCGTCCCTGCGCGTCCAAAAACAGGAGCTCCTTTGAGTCTCCGGGCTCCAGGTCAGAAACGATCTGCGAGCCCATGGTCGAAAGCCAGCTGAGCCTGTCAGGACCGCTCACTTTGACGACCCCGATTGAGCCCAGGTAGGCAAGGCCTCGCCCTTCAGCGAAAGCCTCTTGCTCATCCGCTGGCCAACCGTAGTGCAGGGGGCGGCCGGCAAGGCGACCCTCGTCCGCTATAACAGCCCCGGCACTCCGGACGGAGCTAGGAAGAGGAGGTTGTCCCCAGTCGCGCGACTCCGTGTGGGTCACGAAGACTGATCCTTTTCAACCCGCTGCAGACGCCCCGTGAACTCGGTTTCGAAGTCGGCGTCACCCACCTTGTTGTCCGACGCCCACATCAGCTCTCCCCCAACAAGCCCGAACATGCGGGAAATGTAGTTCACGGGGTCAGCGAACGGTTCGTAGGCGATCGCGTCAGAGTCCAGGCGAATCCGTGGCCCGATCGCGACGCCTGCCCAAAGGGTGGCGTAGCCGCGAGAACTGGCCGAGGTCACCCGAAGTTCGCGGGGTTCTTCCCCTCCGCTTGGAACAAGTGCAAGAGGGGAAGTGACGGACCAGTACTGGGTTTCCTCCCACAAGACGTCCCCGGCAGTGAGGTTGTCGAGGCCTTCAGCCGCGCTCCACATCGGGTCCACTTTGGTTTTGGGTATGGCGGCAAACACCGTGACCTTCATAGCCATCTGGTCGCCAAGCACCTGGGCGCTGATCTGCTGGATTATGGGACTGTCAACGCTGGCCTGCTCCATGTCCAACGCGGCTGTGCCGTCCTCGGTTTCACCAAGGCTCAGGGACGGGCCAGCGGGGCTGACCAGGGTTCCCCACCCTTGCCACTCACCAAGTAACCAGGCAAGTGGGCCAAGACGAAGGGGTAGGTCTTCAGGAATCTCAAACATGACTCAAGCCTACCGACCCTGCTGCCGGGCCAGCGTTCTGTTTGGCGGTAACCACTGGATCCACCGCCGTCGGCCATTGGACAGATGTCGACCAGGCAGTAAAGATCGGCAAGATCCAGAAAGCCAAACGCAGAAAGCTCTGGAAGATCTAGGTTTTCCACTGCCTCGTACGTTTCCTCTCCGGGCAGTGCGCAGGCCTCCGGGTCGCCCCACACGCAAGGGTTGAGGTTGCCGTCCCTTGGCCCGTTGAAGCTTCTGCCGGTCCGCCTATCCGTTGGCCAGCCCCCAAGTGCATCGACCTCCGCGTCGTTCTTCCCAAAGCCAGAAGCGCCAACAACCATACCGAGTTTCCGACTGCGCGGACTTCGAGGCCCGTTTGGACCTTGGTTTCGTCCTTGTTCAGGAACTTGATGGCGCGCCCTAACACGCGTGAAGGGGATGGAATGCGGTAGACTGAGTGCGACGCCGGGCTTATGCCCCGGGCTCCAACTTGAGCCGCTACGAGCGGCATACGCGCCGACAGGCGCATTGGCCCGGCGTCACTCACCCCCTCTTCTCGGTTCGGCCGCGAGTTAGGGGGTGGCGTTTAGGGTTCGCGGGCCTCCGCAGCCGCCTCACAGTACACGCACCGGTACAGCCCCTGCTCCTCATCAACCAGGGTAAAAACCTGGTCCACATCACTCTCAACCGACGTGATGCACCTGGGGTTCATACAGTCCACGATGTTCCGCAACGTCTTCGGCAGCTCCAAATGCTTCTTCCGAAACAGCGCCCCGTCCTTCACCAGGTTCACCGTGATCCGCGGGTCAATGTACCCAAGCGCATCCAGGTCCACATCGATCTCTTCATCAATCTTGATGATGTCCTTGCGCCCGTACTTCTTCGACTCCACGTTCTGGATGATCGCCACCGAACACTCCAGATCCCCCAGCTCCAGCAGGTGATACAGCCGCATAGAATCCCCGGGTTTGATGTGATCGATAACGATCCCGTTCTCAACACCGTCGATATTCACTGTCCGCCTCCAAGTAGCTTCAGGATCAACGCCATCCGCACAATCATCCCGTTCTTCACCTGTTTGAAGTAGACAGCACGAGGATCGCTATCCACCTGCGGCGAAATCTCATTCACCCTGGGAAGAGGGTGCAGAATCCGCATCCCCGGTGCCGCGAACCTCATCTTCTCCTGATCCAGGATGAACCGGTCCTTCAGCCGAATGTAGTCCGCCTCGTTAAAGAACCGTTCCTTCTGCACCCGAGTCATGTAGAGGATGTCCAGGTCTCCCAGGTTTTCCTCCATCTGATCCGTTTCGACGTAAGGCACGCCCTCGCGGTCTAGCAGTTCCCGCAAATAGTCCGGGATCCGCAGTTCCGGTGGAGACATCAGTGTGAACGAGTTGCCCGCGTGCGGGATCAGGGCCGTGATGAGCGAGTGGACCGTGCGGCCAAACTTCAAGTCCCCGGCCATGCCCACCTTAAGGTTCCCAAGGCGCCCAACTTCACTTCGGATCGTCAGAAGATCCGTCAGAGTCTGGGTGGGGTGGTTGTGTCCGCCATCCCCCGCGTTGATGATGGGAACTGGCGAACGCAATGACGCTAGGTGGGGCGCCCCTTCCTTCGGGTGCCTCATCGCAATAATGTCCACGTAACAGGCGACCGTGCGGACCGTGTCGGTGACGGACTCTCCCTTTGCGGTAGAGCTAGCGTCCGCACTCGCAAACCCAATCACCTTCCCACCCAGAGCCTGCATTGCCGCCTCAAAACTGAGGCGAGTCCTGGTTGATGGCTCAAAGAACAAGGTGGCCAAGCGCTTATGTTTGCAGGCCTCCTGGTAAGCGGTGGGGTCGGCCATGATGTCTTCGGCGAGCGCCAAGAGTTCGTTGATCTCCGCAGTCTCAAAGTCTCGAATGTCAATCAGGTGTCGCATTAGCCCTGTTCCTTCCACCACGCCGCAGGATCATCCCGGAACCGCAGAACTTCAGGCCCCTCTTCCGGGCTCAAGTAGTTCTGCTCCATCGCCACCTGCACCAGCGTGTCCAAGTTCGTGAGCGCCGCGACAGGCATATCCGCATCCAGGAACGTCCGGGTTGCCTTATCCATTCCGTACGTGAAGATCGCCAAGACCCCCATCACGTCCAAGCCACCAGCCTGCAAAGCCTGCGCAGCAACGAGTGAGGAACCCCCTGTCGAGATCAAGTCCTCAATCACCACGGTCTTCGCGCCCGGTTTCGGCCCGCCCTCTATCTGACTGCCCCGCCCGTGTGCTTTAGCGCCCGACCGGACGTACCCCATCGGCAGGCCAAGCAGTTCAGCGCTGAGGGCCGCGTGAGCGATCCCCGCGGTCGCGGTTCCCATCAAGAGCTCGGCTCCCGGAAAAACTCCTAGCACCGTGTCCGCCAGCGCCCGCTCAACCCGCGAGCGCACCTTCGGCCGCCCCAGAATCAAGCGGTTGTCGCAATAAATCGGGCTCTTGATGCCGCTGGCCCAAGTGAAGGGCTGGCTGGGGCGCAGGAACACCGCACCTATTTCGAGCAGGTCAGCCGCAACTTGGCGTGCGATCTGCTCACGATTTTCTTCACTCACCGCTTCCTCCTAAGAAATCTTCTTTGGCGCGCTGGTAGGCGGCCTGGGGGTCTTCTGCCTGGGTTATCGGCCTGCCAACGACGATGTAATCACTACCTGCCTCACGGGCAGCTGCGGGCGTCATCACCCGGACCTGGTCGTCCACTGATGAGTCCGGGAAACGCACGCCCGGCGTCACTGTCAGGAACTGGGATCCGCACGCTTCCTTCACCGCGGCAGCTTCCAACGGTGAACAGACAACCCCGTCCAAGCCCGCTTCTTTCGCAAGGAGCGCGTAACTGGCGACGCTGTCCTCCACGCTTCCGGGGATCCCCAGTTCTTGATTCATCACTTCCTGGGAGGTGGAGGTCAGTTGGGTTACGGCGATCAGGAGGGGGCGGGAACCATCCGGCCTCGTCAGCCCAGCCAAGGCGCGCTCCATCATTTTCTTCCCGCCGGCCGCGTGCAGGTTCACCATGTCGACGCCAAGGTCCGACAGGACGGACATGGCCGAGGAGACCGTGTTGGGAATGTCGTGCAGCTTCAGATCCAAGAAGACTTTGTAGCCGCGCTCCTTCAGGCTTCGCACCATGTCCGGGCCGGCCCCATAGAACAGTTCCATCCCCACCTTCAGGTAGGGTTTGGTCTCCCCCAGGGAATCCAAAAAGGCTTCCAAGGCCTCCCGGTTCGGGAAGTCAGCGGCAACGATAACGTCCCGGGGCCCCTGGTTCGAGCTTCCTATTTCAGGCATCTTGTTTCCCTCTCTCCCTGGTGGGAAGTTCCGGGCGCGGCCCGGTTCATGGCAGTGCGGCCCCAATGATTTCCTGCAGACTGTCGATCCCCAGGTCCTCCATTAGTCCTGGAAGTTCCGCCAGGATTTCCGGGAAAACCAGAGGGTTACGCAGGCTTTCGGCACCAATCTGGGTGGCGCTGGCCCCAGCCATCAACATCTCAACCACGTCCCGAGGCCCGGCAACGCCACCACTTCCCATGATCGGGACGGGTCCCAGATCGCGGCTCACCTGGTAGATCATGCGCAGGGCAACAGGCAGGATCGCGGGCCCAGAAAGGCCCCCCATTTGCTCGGCGATCACAGGGCGCGCTGTCGCGATGTTGATCCGCATACCCTGCACGGTGTTGATCAGGGTGAGCCCGTCCGCACCAGCTTCCATGCACGCAGCGGCGATCTGAACGATGTCAGTGACGTTGGGGCTGAGCTTGATGAAAAGTTTGGAGTCCTTCACTACCTGGCGCACGTGCGCCGTCACTTCAGCGGCTGCCTCAGCGGAGGCCCCAAAGCTCATTCCGCCCCCGTGAACGTTCGGGCAGGACACGTTCACTTCGATGATTTCGCAGGTCCCATCGGTCTTCGCACAGGAAGCCGCATATTCATCCACCGAAAACCCCGAGATGTTCATGATGACGGGCTGCGTGTAGAGCTCAGCAAGTGCGGGAAGTCGCTCAGCTAGAACCACGTCGATCCCAGGGTTTTGCAGGCCGATCGAGTTGATCATCCCAGCGGGAGCCTCAGCTATGCGGGGAGTAGGGTTTCCGTCCCGCGGCTCGCCCGTTGTGCCTTTCAGTGCCGCAGCCCCAAGAATGTTCGGGTCGAAGTAGTCCAGGAACTCCTCCCCGAACCCGAAGCAACCAGAGGCTGGGATCAGCGGGTTTTGTAGTTCCACTCCCGCGAGCGAAACGCAAAGGTCCACTCCATCGCAACCTTCGTTACCTAGCGGCCTCACCATGGCAGCTCCGAACTCTCAAAGACCGGGCCCTCTTTACAGACGCGCTCTAAGCCGGAGGTTGTCTCAAGAACGCACCCCATGCACGCCCCGAATCCGCACGCCATGCGCTCTTCCATCGAGTACTGCCCGGGGACTTCCGCCATGTCGAAAACAGCGTGGAGCATCGGGGTTGGACCGCACGCGTAGAGGTAGTCCCAGGGCTGCCCCTGCTGCGCAAGTTGGCTCATCGCGTCCGTGACGAACCCCGGAACGCCCGCGCTCCCATCAACGGTTGAGATGGTCACGGGGACTTCAAGCTCTGAAAGCTGGTCCACCAGCGTCACCTCGTCAGCGCTGCCGAACCCAAGGATGACTACGGGTTCTAGCCTTTCTGCGACCAGTGCTTCCGCCAGGCCCAGCATTGGTGCGACCCCGATTCCGCCCCCAACTAGAAGAGGCGACTGGACGCTACTGGGGAGCCAGAACCCGTTGCCGAGCCCTGAAAGAACGTCGAGTTTTTCTCCAGGCTTCACCTTTGTGAGAGCATCGGTGCCCTCACCGAGCACCTTGTAGAGCAGGGTGAGCCTGCCAGGACTCCACGAACAAACCGAAAGAGGCCTGCGTAGAAAGAACCCTGGAACCGCAACGTTCACGAACTGGCCGGGACGTTCAATCCCGACCGTGTCCCCGTCCAGCTCTAACAAATACGTTGCCCGCGCCACCTGGCGGTTGGCGCGAACTTCGAAGAGTTGAACGCTGCCCATGCTTAGCCGTCTAACTCCGGGGTGAGCACGGAGGTTGGATCCCACACGGGCACCCCATCCGCGACCGTAACGTCGACGCGCCCGTACAGATCATGGCCCTCATATGGGGTTGCTTTGCCCTTCGAGACAAAGTCATCCGGGTTGACCACCCCATGGAACTCAGGGTCGAAAACGATCAGATCGGCGGGCTCACCTTCGCGCAGAACGCCGCCGCCCAGCTTGAAACGTTCCCGTCCCGCGCTCGACATGACCCGGACGAAGTCTGCAATGTCCATTCGACCCGTGCGCACGAAATGCGTGTACACCACAGGAACTGAGATCTCGAGTCCGACGACGCCGTTGGCCGCATCCACTAACGGCACATCTTTTTCGTGAGCAGCGTGGGGCGCATGGTCCGTCGCAACCAAATCGATGGTGCCGTCCACCAAAGCCTCCTGGACGGCTTCCATATCCGCGCGGTCGCGGATCGGCGGGTTCATCCGGAACCGCCCATGGTCCTCCAGCATGTCGTCAGAAAGCGCTAGGTAGTGAGGCGCAGCCTCCGCCGTAACCGGCAGGCCCTTAGCCTTAGCCTGGCGGATCAACTCAACGCTCTTCGCGGTCGAGACGTGGCAGGCATGATAGTCACACCCGGTCTCCTCAACTAAACGGAGGTCCCGCTCCAGCTGCTTCCACTCCGAAGCCCCCGGTTTGCCGATGTGACCGTGGGCGACCGCGTATTCTCCATCGTTGATGTAGCCGTCACCGGAAAGCTCCAGGTCTTCGGTGTGCTGGGCAACGATCCCACCCGCTGCCGCGATCCCCTTCATCACTTCGCGCATCAAGTCATCGGATTGAACCCCGAAACCGTCATCGGAGAACCCGACGGCCTTCGTTGCGAGTGCCGGGTAGTCCAACAGCTCTCCTCGCCCCGTCCCGCCCTTCGTCAGGCACGCGTAAGGGAAAACCTCAACCACTGAGTTCTTGTCGTAGGCCTTGATCTGCTCTTCAAGCTCCGCCAGGTTGTCAGGCGTGGGGTCCAGGTTCGGCATCGCACATACTGTGGTGAACCCGCCGCGAGCTGCAGCAGCAGACCCGGTCGCGATCGTCTCCTTGTATTCGAACCCCGGCTCGCGGAAGTGAACGTGGACATCCGCCAGGCCGGGAAGGATCATTTTCCCCGAAACGTCAACGACTCGGCAGTCATCTGGAACTGCGCCATCATCTGGAACGGGTGCGATCGACTCGATCAGGTAGCGTGCCCGCCCCTTTTCGGCGGATCCCTTTTCACCGGTTGAATCAGGAATCAGAAAAACGTCCGCCGGGCGAAGCTGTTCGTCCAGGAAAACCTGGGCGCCCCGCAACAAGACTCTCATTTCTATCTCCCCTTGCAGGCTTATCCCTGGTCAGGCTACCGCACCCTGCGCCTCAGCCCGCGAAAATGGACAGCGCCACCCGAGCTAAGTGAGCGGGTGCCGCAGGATCGTTGCTTCCCGCCCCGGCCCAACCCCGATCGCTGAAATGCGGCAACCGGCTTGGTTCTCAAGGAACTCCACGTAGTCCCGGGCTTCCTTCGGCAGGTCCTCAAACTTCCGCACGTCCCTGATGCTGGTTTGCCAGCCGGGGAGGTGCTGGTAGACGGGAACTGCCTTGGCAAAGTCCTGTTGCAACACCGGCATCTCAGAGGTGAACTCCCCGTCGACTTCGTATCCGATAGCAACCGGGATGGTCTCGAAATCGTCGAGGACGTCCAGTTTGGTGAGCACCAGGTCGGTGAGTCCGTTGACGCGGGTCGCGTAGCGGAGCACCACCGCGTCCTCCCAACCTACGCGGCGCGGCCTGCCGGTCGTCACGCCGTATTCGCCGCCGAGTTCGCGCAGGTGCTCGGCCTCTTCCCCGAAGATCTCAGTGGGGTACGGTCCTTCACCAACGCGGGTCGTGTAAGCCTTTGCCACACCGATAACGCGGTCGATCTTTGTGGGCCCAACGCCAACGCCCGTCAACGCGCCACCGGCGGTAGCGGACGAGGAAGTGACATACGGATAAGTTCCGTGGTCCAGGTCCAGCATGACTGCCTGGCCCGCCTCGAACAGCACCTTTTCCCCAGCGTCCAAAGCGCGGTTCACCAGGAGGGACGTGTCAACGATCATGGGGCGTAGCCGCTCGCCGTAGCTCACCAAGTCAGCGACTACCTGGTCAACGTCGATGCGTTCTTCTACACCTGCCTCTTCGAGGACCCTGTTTTTCTGCCAGACGGAGCGGTGAACACGCTCCCGCACAACGTTTTCGTCAAGCAAATCCTGGATGCGGATCCCGACACGGTTCGCCTTGTCGGCGTACGTGGGACCGATGCCTCGTCCAGTCGTCCCGATCTGCCCTGCCCCTAGGACCTTTTCGGCGGCCCGGTCCACCAGCCGGTTGAAAGGCGGGATGACGTGAGCGTTTGCGGAAACAACCAGTCGGGAGGTGTCGACACCGCGCGCTTCCATTGCGTCCATTTCGCTGAAGAGCGCTTCGGGGTCAACAACCACGCCGCTACCAATGACGGGGACGGCCGACTCTGCCAGGATGCCGGCGGGAAGCAAATGTAGCGCGTATGCTTCCCCGTCGATGACGACCGTGTGCCCGGCGTTGTTACCGCCGTTGAACTTTACGACGACGTCAACATCGCCCCCAAGTTGGTCGGTTGCTTTCCCTTTGCCTTCGTCGCCCCACTGAGCTCCGACAACAATAATCCCCGGCATTCCCTGCCCTTTGTTTAGGCGATTACTTACTTGCAGAGTCTACGGGAGCGGGCAGGCTGGCCGCGACAAGGTCACTTTGCGGACAACGGCGCTACGGTAGCTGAAAGACCAATGCTGCGACCACGAGCCCGCGCGACGCCCAACTTCTGGCCCTCTATTTTGTGGACTTCAAGAGGGCTCTGACTGGGTCCATCCCCGGAACTTTGGAAAGTGGGAGCTAGCCCTCGCAGGGGGCCAGTTTCTGGACACCGTCGGTGAGGACGCCTGTGCCGCCGACCAGGGTTACGTTGGTGACCGTACTGCCCGAACCCTTGATCCAGTCAGGAACCACCGGCCCAGGGATGCAGGTCTTCTGTGCCAACACCAACCGCTGGTCAGTCTTACCGGCAGGGACAGCCGCTGAAAGAGCATCCGGGAAATCAAGACCCGTCGCCACAAACAACGGATCCCCCGCCACAAACGTTGCCTCCAACAACGCCAAATTCGTCCCATAACGAGAAGACCCCGCAAACCGCTCCACCACAACCTCAGGAGCTACAGGATCCTCAAAAGTGAACGCGTCGGGATAGACAACCGGATCCTGGACCACACCGCCCAAAGTCCACTCAACACTCACGTCAACAGCGCCAGCCACATGAGCAGGCGAGGTGACCGTCACCGACCCATCGCCGTTATCAATCAGGTCAGTACCAGGAACCTCACCAAAAAGAACCCCGGTAACTTGGACCTCACCCCCAACAACCACTGGCACAGACGAGTGCGCGCCAGAACCGCTAGCTCCGTTGCCCAGTTGCCCCTGTTCGTTGAGTCCCCAGGCGTAGGTCTTCCCATCCGTAGCGATCGCAAGGGAGTGGTGGCCACCGGCGCTGACCTGAACGAACTCCAGGTTGGCTTCGGGTTTCGGCAGGGTCATTTGGCTTCCGCCGTCGGTTGGCCCCGAGGTGGGGTTGGGTCCCGGCGTGGTTGCGTTTGCGCTCACCCCCACCAGCGCAAGGGCAACCCCGACCACCAAAGCCGCAAACCGCGTTCTTCTACCAGTGCGCACAGCAACCAACTCCCTCAACCCGAGGCATCATTGCCCCGCAAAGACAACCGCTGTCTCCACCCCTCCAAGACATGTGATGTCTGCCATACTTTAGGCTTGGGGTGTGGGCGAAACAGAGAAACCCAGAGAGGGGTTCCTAGGGATGCCTGCCGAGCCTAGAACTGGTCGGAGTCCAGCACCCCATCAAGCAGTGTGGAGGGGTTGCCGAAGCGGTGCGTCGTCATGGAGATCGCCTGCTCGTGAACAAACGGCAGGATCTCTACCCTGGCAGCTTCGGTGACCGGGCCGTCCCAGACCGCAACCTCGATAAGGCCACCCAGCCTCTGCTGGATCTGCTCCCGGGTCACCCCAACGCCGCGAACGCGCACCTCGTTGCTTGCTTTGTCAGCTTGCAACGACTGCGTGAAGCCCGCGGCGTCTTCAACCTGGAACACGAAACCGTACCGCGAGCCCCAAGCCTGGATCTCTTCGCTAACCAGGCGGTCCGTCGACACCACAACCAGGGCGGGAACAGTCGCGTCAGGGTCACTCTGCCCGGGCGCAACACGGACCTTCGAGGGACCCGAAGCTTCGTTTTCAACGAACTGACCCGTCGCGCAGGCGTAGCCCATCACGGTTAGTAGCTCTGCGTCGCTCCAGTCGCCCTGGGCCCTAATGAACGAGTCCGTGGGAACGTAGCGCAAAACGTTGCGTTCGCACTGGAGAGAGGTTGGGTCGTTCATAACGTCGAACTCGCTGGCCACCGCCCGGTCCGCGTTGTAGATCGCCCGTTGCACACGCTCGAACTCCTGGCCCACCAGCAAGTGATCCGCGGTGGCATGCAGGTCGATCAGCTGGTCCTTGGTCAGGTGCAACGCCTTGTCCGCGGGCAGGCCATCGTGTTGCTTGCCCTGGTCACGCTCAACGTTTTGAGGGATGAGGGACCCGAAGGAATAAAGGTAGTTGGGACCGCCCGCCTTCGCGGTTGCACCGACCGAGGACAGTTTCCAACCCCCGAACGGTTGCCTTTGGACGATGGCGCCTGTGATCCCACGGTTTACGTACAAGTTCCCGGCCTGAACGCGGTCCAGCCAATACTTGATCTCATCGGTGTTCAGCGAATGGATGCCAGCGGTGAGCCCGTAGTCGGTGCCGTTCTGCATCTCGATTGCTTCCTGCAGCGTGCGGGCCCTCATGACACCTAGAACCGGCCCGAAGTATTCGACCGTGTGGAACTCTGAGCCGCTCTTCACGCCGGCACGCAGGCCAGGACTCCAAAGACGTCCAGTGCTGTCCTTCTTGCGGGGACGCACCGCCCAGCTCTGACCAGGTTCCAGCTTGGTAAGGCCCTTGAAGAGCTTCGCCCCAGGCTTCTCAGAGACCGGTCCCATCTCCGCGATCGGCTCGCTGGGCCAACCAATCTCCATCGACTTGATGGCGTCCAACAGTTGCCGGTGAACCCGCTTCGAAGTGCCAACAGATCCAACCAAGATCACCAGGGACGCGGCAGAGCACTTCTGGCCCGCGTGACCGTAGGCGCTGCGAACAACGTCTTTCACTGCGAGATCAAGGTCCGCCGAGGGGGTAATGATTATGGCGTTCTTGCCCGAAGTCTCCCCGATCAAACCCAATCCAGGCCTCCAGGACAGGAACAGTTCTGCTGTTTGCGAGGAGCCTGTCAGGACCACGCGGTCCACCAACTCGGACTCGATAAGCGACTGGCCAACCTCCCGATTCGCCGGGATCACCAGTGGCGCTAGGGCCTTGGGGACCCCTGCTTTCCAGAGGATTTCAGACAGCAGTGCCCCACAGCGCTTCGCGGCACTGGCTGGTTTCAGGACCGCGGCGCTCCCTGCCGCCAGGGCTGCTGCAACCCCACCGAACGGGATCGCGATCGGGAAGTTCCACGGTGGAACAACCGCCGTCACCTTGACCGGGTCGAATGTCGCTCCCGCAATGCGGTCTAGCTCCAGGCTCTGCTGCGCGTAGTAGTGGGCGAAGTCGATTGCTTCAGAGACCTCAACGTCGGCCTCGGACACCGTCTTCCCAAGTTCGGACGCAGCAACTTCGATCAGTTCCGCGCGGTGAAGGGCAAGCTGAACCCCAACCTGATGCAGGATGTCCGCGCGCTCTTTGCGGGGCCGCTCCACCCACTCAGCTTGAGCTCGCTTTGCCGCCTCCAGGACACGCTGCATGCCCAACGTGGTTTTGATGGTGCGGTCAAGAACCGTCTTCTCCCCCAGCACAGAGCCTTCAATGCGGGAGATGATCCCGCCCACCCACTTCCTGTTCGCCGCCAAGGCAGGGTCGGAATCCGGGGTGTTCGCGAAACGCCAGCCCCCGCCCGGCGCGCGCAGGTCCCGCTCAATCTCGGACTGCGTTTCAGCGGAGCGGTCCTGGGTGCGGGAAGCATGAGCGCGCTTATCACCCTCGCCTGTCAACATCCGCAGGGCGTGCTCGAAACGGTCCTTCTCTTTATCAAACGCCGCCTGCTCAGTGCCGATGTCGAAGACGGAAGACATGTAGTTTTCGTCGGCCGCGTTCTCTTCCAGCCGGCGAACCAGGTAAGAGATGGCGACATCGAACTCCGACGGGTGAACCACGGGGACATACAAAAGCACGTCGCCGATCTCATCCCTGATCGCCTGGGCCTGCGCATCGGCCATACCGACAAGCATTTCAAAGTCGACGCCGTCCGTGCACTCGCGGATTTGGGCAAGATCCCACGCGAAAGCCAAAGAGAACAGGTTGTGTCCCGCAACCCCAACCTTCACGTTCTTCGTGCGTTCGGGCGTCAACGCCCAGTTCAGGATCCGCATGAAGTTCGCGTCGGTCGCGCGCTTGGACTCCCAGGTTGCAAGGGGCCAACCGTGCAGCTCAGCCTCAACCTTCTCCATCGCCAGGTTCGCGCCCTTCACCAGGCGAACCTTGATGGGAGCCCCACCCCGGGCGCGTCGGGCGGCGGCCCATTCCTGCAGCCGCTTCATCGCGGGCAAGGAATCCGGCAGGTAAGCCTGGATGACAATCCCAGCCTCCAAACCCAAGAGTTCTTCGCGGTCCAGCAACTTCTCAAAGACGTCCAGCGTCAGGTCCAGGTCCTTATATTCCTCCATATCCAAGTTAATGAACTTGGGAGTGGGGGAGGCGGCCGCGTACTGGTACAGCGGGAGTAGTTCCTGCACCGCCCTCTCAACGACCTGGTCGTGTCCCCAATCCGAGTGGGGGCCGGTGACCGAGGAAACCTTTAGCGACACGTAGTCCACGTCGTCGCGGCGGAGCAGATCAAACGTCTTCTCTAGGCGGGCGCGGGCTTCTTCGTCGCCCAACACGGCCTCACCCAGCAGGTTCAAGTTGAGCCTGGACCCGTCCGCCTTCAGTCTGGCGATTGCCTGGTCTAGCTTTTGTGGGCGAGCGTCAAGGACCAGATCCTTCACCAGTGTTTGGAACACCTTCTGCGCCGCGGCCACAGAGATCTCAGGCGCGATCTTGGCGGCAAACCCGCCCAGACGTGCCGGCAACCGTAGCCAATAGGGCAGGAAGGCCGGGGAACGTTTGGTCAGCTTCGACAGGTTCTTCGCCGCAACATTCGCGTCCTCTGGTCGAACCACACCGTCGACAAACTCGACCGTGAAACCGAGCCCTGAAGGGTCATCCAACACGTCTGCGAGGAGGCGTGCAGGGCGCCCGGTTGGGAAGCGAGTCGCGAGGGTGGTCCAGCGTCTGGCTGTCAGGGCCGCGCGCTCCCCAGCCCGCTCAAGTTCTTCGTTCGGATGCGCAGCCTGCACCATTTTCGTCCCCTTTGATCGCCTCTATCCAGCGTAACGGGACGGTGCAAGGATCGCCAGAAAACCGCGCGTCCTGCGCAGCAGAAGCTAGCTTTCGCTCTCTGCGCGGACCTCAAAGATCTCGAAAAGAGCGATGCCGGTTGCAACCGCAGCGTTCAGGGACTCGACTTCGCCCGAGGTCGGGATTGACACGATCATGTCGCACGTTTCCCGCACCAGCCTGGAAAGACCCGAACCTTCCGCACCTGTCACTAGAACCAGAGGTTCGGTTGCAAGGCTAAGGCCCCGGATGCTTGCATCCGCATTCCCGTCTAAGCCAACCACGAAGAACCCGGCTTCTTTGGCCCGCTTCACAGCCTGCACCAAGTTCGTCACCCGCGCCGCGCGGACGCGTGCTGCGGCCCCTGCCGAAACTTTCCAAACCGTGGGGTTGATTCCTGCGCTGCGCCGTTCGGGCAGGATGATCCCGTCGGCACCAAACGCGGCCCCAGACCTGATCACAGCCCCAAGGTTGTGGGGGTCGGTGACATGGTCAAGGGCGATAAGGAGTCCTGGCTTCGCCTGTTGAAGCGCGTCGATAAGCAGGTCCTCCAGGTCCTGGTACTGGTAGCCCTCAACCTCGATCGCAATGCCCTGATGCGCTGCCCCATCTGCGGCTCGGTCCAGGTCCCGCTTGGTGACCTCAACAAAAGGGGCACCCGTGCCGGCAAGGACCTCGACGACCTCTGCCATCTTCCCCTGCCCGGGTTCAGCACCGATGAAGATCTGCTTGACTTCAAGACCCGACTGGGCAGCCTCGATCACGGCGTTGCGACCCAAAACCAAGTCATTGCCCTCGCGTGCCTTCACTGGCGTCCGGGTTTGAGCCTTCGCCCGAGCGGCGGCCTGCGCTTCACGCGCCTCACGCTGTTGTTTCTTCTGGTAAGCGGGATGGTAGGTGCGATCCTCAGCCTTCGGGGTCGGCCCCTTCCCCGCTAGTGCCTTCTTGTGTCGCCCGCCCGACCCCACCTTGGGTCCGGCCTTTGACTGGGAAGCTTTCGAGACGGCTCCCCGCCTTGCCTGGTTTCCCTTCATGATTCCTCTTTCTGGTCCTGGTCATCATCTGGTTTGGGCTCACTGAGGATGTCCCACGCCTTCGCAAGCTGTTCCAGGTGCGCCCGACGCTCCTTCGGCGACCAAGTGGTCCCGTCCGGCCGATCCTCAACAACGATCCCTGCCGCTGCCAACCGGTTCCTGATCCGGTCAGATTCGCCCCAGTCGCGTTGCTGCCTGACCACTTCACGGAAGCCGAGGATCAGCTGTAGCAAGGATGCTGCGACCGCGGCCTGTTCATCCGCTAAGTCGGGAGCGTCATGGAGTTCCCCACCAGCCCAGGCCTCTGAAACCGGGTCCAGTCCCAACACGTCCATCATGGAACGCACCAGTAGCAGTTCCTTACGAACACCCTCTTTGTCGAGCCGCCTCATCGCTGCGCGCCCAGCCTTCACGTGTTCGTGAACCGACGCGAGTGCTTTAGAGACGTTGAGGTCGGCGTTCATGGCGTCAACGAACTCGGGCGGGAGCTCGTCAGGGCCAAGGGCCACGGACTCGGGCTGGCCCACAAGCAGCCCTGCCTCTAGAACAAAGCCAGCGATCTTGTCCCAGTTGGCCTGAGCCTGCGCCAGGGTCTCAGGTCCCCACTCGATCGCCGAGCGGTGGTGAACCGAAGACAGTGCGAAGCGAATGACAGCGGGTGAAGCCTGCTCAAGCAGAGCGTCCAGGGCCAGCGTGTTGCCGACCGACTTCGACATTTTTTCGCCCTTGGTGGTGACCCACGCGTTGTGGATCCAAAGGTTCGCGAAATCCCAGCCGGCCCCATGCGATTGGGCCTGCTCGTTCTCATGGTGGGGGAAACGCAGGTCGATCCCGCCCCCGTGGATGTCGAAGGCCTCACCTAGACAGCGGTGGGACATAGCCGATCACTCCAGCTGCCAGGCCGGGCGCCCCCGTCCCCAGGGGGAAGGCCACGAAGCGGTTTCCGGCTCCCCCTCTTTCCTTGCCTTCCAAAGCGCGAAGTCGCGCGGGTCTTTCTTCCCTGCCGCGTTGTCCCCGTCCTGACTGTCAAGCAGCTCGTTTGGGGACTGGTGGGTCAGCGAACCGTAGTCGGGCTGGGAGAAAACGTCGAAGTAAACGCTACCGTCCTCATCCTGGTACGCGTGACCGCGTTCAATGAGGCGCTCCACCAGCTCAACCTGGTCGGGGATGTGCCCGGTGGCGCGAGGTTCGATCGTCGGATCTTTGAGCCCCAGGGTCCTGTAGGCCTCTTGGAACTCGCGTTCGTACTTTTGCGCGACCGCCCACCACTCCATCCCGGTCTCTTCAGCGCGCGCCAGGATCTTGTCGTCAATGTCGGTGACGTTGCGGACATAGGTGACGTGCAGGCCTTGGCGTTCAAGCCACCTGATCAGCACATCGAAGCTGGCGGCGGCGCGAAGATGGCCGATGTGGGGGCTGCCCTGGACGGTGGGACCACACAGGTAGATGGAGACCTCGCCTTCCTTCAACGGTTCAAAGGGAACCATCGCGGCAGCTTTCGAGTCGTAAAGGCGCAGATCCATGGCCCAATCCTATCCGCCTAGCCCAGGTGAGAGAATCGGGACATGAACCCCAGCCAAATCCATCTCTCGCATCCTTCCCTACCCGCCCTCCCGCCGCTCGGCGCTGCAATCGTGGCTTCCACCACCGGAGAAACACTCCCCGTCCGCAGCCCCTTCGATGGAGTCCAAATCGCAGAGGTCCCGCTTAGTTCACCAGGCGACGTAGACCGGGCATTCAGGACTGCGCGTAAAGCTCAGAAAGCCTGGGTAAAGGTTCCTCTTCGCGAACGCAAAAAAGTCGCAGACCGCTTTGGCAAGCTAATCCTTGAAAACCGGGGATGGCTGCTGGATTTGCTACAGCTAGAGACAGGAAAGGCAAGATCTGCGGCGTTCGAAGAAGTGATCGACCTGCCACTCTGGGCAAACTTCGTCTACCGCAATGCGGAAAGAGCCCTGAAGCCTCGACGTAAGAGGGGCGCCCTTCCGGGGCTGACGCAGACTGTGGAACGTAGGGTTCCACACGGGGCAGTCGGGATCATCACCCCGTGGAACTACCCTTTGACACTCCCTGGAACAGATGCTCTGCCAGCCCTGGTTGCCGGCAACTCTGTCATTCTTAAACCAGATTCCATCACTCCGCTAACCGGAATCGCCATTGCAAACCTGTTGCTCCAGGCAGGGGTCCCGAAGGGAGTGCTTCAGGTCGTCGTGGGACCAGGCGGGATCACCGGGGAGGCCCTCACCAGTAACGCGGACTTCGTCACCTTCACCGGGTCTACCAAGACCGGGAAGGCGATGGCTGAAAAACTGGGGGGACGCCTTGTCGGTTTCGCGGCCGAGCTTGGAGGCAAGAACCCCCTGCTGGTGTTAGAAGACGCCGATGTCCAACGCGCTGCTACCGGGACAGTTCAGGCGTCTTTTGCGAACGCTGGCCAGCTCTGCATTGGGATCGAGCGCATCTACGTCACAAAGCCTCACTGGGAGACCTTCACCGAACGGCTTGTCGCTGAGACGAAGGCGTTGACGCTCGGTCCTGGCTATGACTGGAGCACCGCTGTCGGCTCGCTGGCTGGGAAGGCCCAGCTAGACAAGGTGAGCGCCGCGGTCGAAGACGCCAAGTCCAAGGGCGCGACCGTCCTGGCCGGGGGAAACGCAAGGCCTGACTTGGGGCCCTTCTTCTTTGAGCCAACGGTGCTGACTGACGTCACGGAAAACATGGACGTTTACGCGGGGGAGACCTTCGGGCCTGTCGTCTCCCTTTACAAGGTCAGGGACGATGAAGCTGCGATCAGGGCTGCGAACAACAGTGACTACGGTTTGAACGCCTCGATTTGGAGCAGACGCAGTGGGAAAGCCGTGGCGACTCGCATACAGACCGGCACGGTGAACGTGAACGATGGTTACGGGGCTGCTTGGGCGTCCTACGGGGCTCCGATGGGTGGCATGAAACAGTCGGGCATTGGGCGCAGGCATGGGCTGATTGGGATCCAGAAGTACACGGAGCCTCAGACGGTGGCCGTGCAGCACCTGCTGCCCGTTTCGGGTCCGGCCTGGCTGAGCCACGAAACCTGGGCGAAGACCTTGACGGTTGCGGCCAGCGTGATGCGCCACCTCCCCTAGGGTCCCGTCCCCAGCCGGCACCCCAAGACCGTTTGACTGGCTCCGAACCCACAACACCTGAGTTCCTGGACCGGCTCCCCGTAGCGCCCACCCCAGGATTTTGCGTCCCTCGACTTGCGCCAGCTCTGACTTTCGCCTTAGGGAACCTCTCCCGCCAACTCGTTTCCCTTGGCCGGCCGGAAAGCAATCCTGTAAGTGATCAGGATGAGGATGAACGTGACAGCCAGCCCCGCTGTCACATCATTTAGGAAGTGGGCTCCCATCACAATCCGCGAGAACGCAACGTACAGCGCCCACGCGACCCCGATCCAGAAGAACCCACCACTCCACTTCTGGAGCGTTCCCTTCAGCGCGGGGAGTGTCGTCAACAAAATGAGCGTCGCGGCGTTGGCAGTGTGACCAGAGGGGAAAGACTTGAACTCCTCGGCCCTAGCCACGCCCTCGGTAATCAACTGGGCTCGCTCCGGAGTGCCGGGCTGCCAAGCATCAAACGTCAGCGCGGGATCCCCGCCCACCGCGAGCTGCTCAAGCATCCGCATTCGCGGCCTCTGCCAACCAAGCTTCCCAGATGCTCCCCACCCCGAACAAAGCAAGTAGCACCGCGCCCAACACCCAGGCGTTACCTCTGCTGATAAGGGGCGCCACCCCGGTCTGGCTCGCCGCCGTATCTTGCATTCTGGTCCTCCTACCGCGCGACGTTGCGCCTTCTGCCCGGCTCGGAGCCGCAGGTCAGGGCCTGAGATCTGTCACGTGAAGACCCTAGCGTGCGCCCGACCTTGCGGCGAGGCGAACCGGAGAGACCCGGCCTAGGATCGGGGTATGGAGATTCGGGTAGGGCAAGGTTTCGACGTCCACGCTTTCGTTCAGGAACAAGAAAACGGCCGCGCGCTACACCTGGCGTGTTTGGAGTGGCCGGGCGAGCTCGCGTTGGAGGGGCACTCTGACGCTGACGTCGCCGCTCACGCCGTCTGCGACGCCCTGCTTAGCGCAGCGGACCTGGGAGAACTGGGGACCGTCTTCGGGACGTCTGACCCGGAGTGGGAAGGTGCTTCTGGAAGGCGGATGCTGAACGAGGTCAGCCGGCTGCTCGATGAGACCGGGTGGAGCATCGGGAACGTGAGCGTCCAGGTGATCGGGCAGAAGCCTCGGATGGCTCCAAGGCGCAGGGAGGCCGCGGCTGCCTTGTCTGACGCTTTAGGCGGCGCAAGCGTGAGTCTTTCCGCGACCACGACAGACAAACTGGGTTTCCTGGGCCGGGAAGAGGGGCTGGCAGCTTTCGCCGTTGCCCTAGTTCAAAGGGCCTAGCAAGTTGAAAGAACCTAGCGGGTTACCTCTTCAGGTCCAGCGTTCCTCGTTCCGCCTTGACGGGGATCATGAGGAGCAAGCCAAGCAGAAGAATAACGACGATTCCTAGGATGCCCCAGTGGGTCGGTTCGCCACCAACAATGATGCCGCCCAACCAGATTGCAATCGCGTAGAACATTGGTGCGAGGAAGCTGACGGCCCGCCCGGTTGTGGCGTAGAGGCCGAAGATTTCGCCCTCGTGCCCCTTCGGAATCAGGTTGGCTAGGAACGTTCTTGAGGCCGACTGGATGGGCCCGACAAAGATGGTGAGTCCAAGGCCGAAGATCCAGAAGAACTTGGCGCCGCCGTCGTAGAAGAAGAAGACCCCTATCCCCATCACCAGCATGATCACTAGGGAGATCATGATGAGTGTGCGGGAGCCGATCTTGTCGTTCAGCGGACCGAAGGTCATGGTCGCGATGCCGGCGACCACGTTCGCAACGATCGCGAAGATGATGACCTCGCCAGGTTTGAACCCGAAGACGGATCCGGCAATGATGCCCCCGAAAGTGAAGACGCCGGCAAGACCGTCGCGGAAGATGGCAGACGCGATCAGAAACTTCAGTGTGTTGCGGCTTTCCTTCCACAGGAAAGCAACGGTCCGGAACAGGTGGCGGTAGGAATCGACCAGTGTTTCACGGGGGCCCGGATCGTGGATGACCTCTTTATCGGGCGGGTTCAGCAACACCGGTAGGGCGAAGATCCCGAACCACGCAGCCGCGATGAGCATTGAGACGCGGACATCCATCCCGTTCTTAGACGTGACCCCGAACAGGCCCACCTCTGGGTTGATGAAGCCCAGGAACAGGATAAGTAGCAGGACGATGCCGCCGATGTAGGCGCTACCCCACCCGATCCCAGAGATCTTCCCCCTGTTTTCCGGGGTGGAGATGTCGTTCAGCATGGCGTTGTAGTTGACGGAAGCGAACTCGAAGAAGATGTTGCCCAGGCCAAGTAGCGCAATTCCCAGCCAAAGGGCTCCGATCGGCCCCAGAGGTGATTCGGGGTAAACGAAGAACATCATCGCCAGCACTGCGAAAACCAGGAGGGAGAACCATCCCAGGACTCGCACGCCTTTCCCGCTTCGGTCGGCTCGTTGGCCCGTAATGGGTGCAAGCAGTGCGATGATCACCCCGGCCACGGCCATGCCCCAGGACAGGTACTGGTTCGCCTGGTACGAACTGGTGAACATGTCGTCGGTCGTCAGGTAAATCGTGAAGACGAAAGTGGTGGCAACCGCGTTGAAGGCTGCACTGCCCCAGTCCCATGATGCCCAGGACAGAATCTTTGAAACAGGCACCGGTTTGGTGGGTCCGTGGCCGACTTCGGCGGGTGGCTCCGCATCGCTTGGAACGATTCCCATGGGTTCATCAATCATTGGTGCTCCTGGCGACGGCGTCGAGTTGTGGCAGAAAACCTAACTGAAAGCTATCAGGTCCCTGAGGCAAAAGGCCGATTGGCCCGCCCTCAAGCCAGCAGGGACTCCGCAAACTCAATGTCTTGGGGTAGCGTCACCTTGAAACCGAGCTCACTGCCCAAGGTCGTGCTGACGGGGTATCCGGCGCGGCGGACCAGTGTTGCGTCATCGGTTGCGGCAGTCGATTCTTGCTTCGCCAGTTCGGCAGCGGTGTCGTGAGCTTCCAGGAGAGCGTCCCACCTGAAAGCTTGAGGGGTTTGGACCGCTGCGAGGCTAGCCCGATCCAGCTCCTCGACCACCATCCCCGTGTCTGCGTCGACACGGACAGTGGTGTCGGTGACAGGAAGCACGGGGATGACAGCGGAGTTTCCGGCACGGACCAACTCGATGAGCTTGTCGAACAACTCGGTTGGGGTCAGGCAGCGGGCAGCGTCGTGGACCAGGATCGGGGTTGAATCCTCCAGGGATCGCTCTGCCACGCGCTGGACTTCCTTCAGGCCGGCTAGGACTGAGCCCTGCCGGCTGGCGCCACCCGGGACAACGCGAACTTCAGGCCCTGCCGACCCAAGCTGTGCGAGGGTGAGGAACTGGTCTTGGTACCCCGCAGGGCAGGTAATGACGATCCCAGCCAGGTCCTCGGTTTTAAGGATCCGTTCCAACGCGAGTTCTAGGATGGTGCGCCCGCTGACCTGGACCAGCGCCTTGGGGACCTCACCACCCAAACGGGAACCTGCGCCCGCAGCGGTGAGCACAACCCACGCGTCAGCCATGGTTCCCGTTTTTCGTTGTCTCTGCGAACTACTTCTTCGCCGCAGCCTTCTTAGCGGGGGCTTTCTTCGCAGGAGCCTTCTTGGCGTCCTCCGGTCCCGCTTCCTTAGCTGCTTGGGCCGCGACCATTTCGATGCCCTTGTCCAGGACGCCGTTCAGGAACTCCGTCGCGGCCTCTTCGTCCTCTTCCCTTGCGAGCGCAATCTCAGAGGTGAGGATCTGTCGGGCTTTCGCAAGCATCCGCTTCTCACCCGTGGAAAGCCCCTTGTCGGCGTCGCGGCGGTAGAGGTCACGAACAACTTCAGAGACACGGACGATGTCTCCCGATGCGATCTTTTCCTGGTTCGCCTTGAAGCGACGCGACCAGTTCGGGGGTTCTTCCACGTCAAGTTCTTGCAGGACGCCGAGGACGATCTTGACTCCCTCTTCATCGACCACGTCGCGGACGCCAACCAGGTCAACGTTTTCCGCGGGCACTTGGATTTTGAGGTCGCCGTCGTCAACTTTCAGAACCAGGTATTCGGTCTTCTTACCGTTCAGGTCCCGAATAACGATTTCTTCGATTAGGGCTGCTCCGTGGTGAGGGTAAACAACCGTCTCACCAACTTTGAACGTCATGCTTTGGGGCTCCTACTTAGCCTGTTGGGCTAGGTCTGCTATTCGTCTAGGTCTTGCCCCGACAAGGCCAACCGGGCCGGTTAGGTCGCTGCTGGGCGGAGTGCACCCGGAGTTCTGTGGGCAAGTTTGTGCTACAGCATTCTAGCAGTTTTGCCTACTCAGCAGTTCCTCCGTCCGCGAAGCTCGGTCGCCGGTCCGCCCGCAAAACCGGGCCCCACCTTGAAAGCGGGGGCCCGGTGCCGCTGGCCTCAAAAGGCCGTTGCGGCGGTTGCCGTGGCTACTTGCCTTGGGCTGCGACTGCGTCGATCTTTGCCTGTGCTTCAGGATCCAGGTAGGTGCCGCCCTTCTTGATGGGCTTCAACGTTTCCTCGTCCAACTCGTAAACCAGCGGGATGCCGGTCGGGATGTTGAGAGCGGCAATGTCTTCGTCCGAGATGTCATCCAGGTGCTTCACAATGGCGCGCAAAGAGTTGCCGTGGGCTGCGACCATAACGGTCTTGCCGGTCTGCAACGCGGGGACAATTTCGCCATCCCAGTAGGGCAGCATGCGTTCCAAAACGTCCTTCAGGCACTCGCTTTGAGGGACCTCGACTCCGGCGTAGCGAGGGTCTCCGTCCTGGCTGAACTCGGAGCCCGGCTCGATCGCGGGGGGCGGGGTGTCGTACGAGCGCCGCCACTCCATGAACTTCTCTTCCCCGTACTTGTCGCGGGTTTCCTTCTTGTTGAGGCCTTGGAGTGCGCCGTAGTGGCGTTCGTTCAGGCGCCAGCTGCGCTCAACCGGGATCCACTGACGGTCGGCACTGTCCAGGGCCAGGTTCGCGGTTGTGATGGCGCGCTGCAGCATGGATGTGAAGAGAAGGTCGGGCAGAACACCGTTTTCCTTGAGCAGCTCACCGCCGTGCTTGGCTTCTTCAACCCCCTTTTCGCTGAGCGGGACGTCCACCCAGCCCGTGAAGAGGTTCTTTGCGTTCCAGTCGCTCTCGCCGTGACGAAGCAGTACAAGCTTGTAGGTCATTTTTCAGCTTTCTCTATCTTCGGCAAGGGCCCGGCGTCCGTCGGAAAAAGTCCGACGGCGGTCCCCGCCTGGTTGTTGGCCCGTTCTCTTCAATCATATGCGGGACCTGGCGCCAACATGCGGGCCTTAGCCACCCCTTCCGGTTCGGCCGCGAGTTAGCACCAAAAAACAAGGCAACACGCCGACAAACCACCGACAACCCGCGGCCAAACCGGGGAACAACCCGCGGCCAAACCGGGGACTAACCCGCGGCCAAACCGGGGAACAACCCGCGGCCAAAGCGGGGACTAACCCGCGGCCGAACCGGGAGAGGGGGGCTAAGTGAATAGGAGGCGGAACGTCGCCGACAACAACGGGAGCACCGTGACCACCACCGTCAGCCCCGTCCAAACCCGGTGCTCCGAAAGCAACGCCACAAACTCCCTCAGCTTCGCGCTAGCCCAGAAGTAAGACTTCGTCCTAGCCCCAATCGCGTTCCCCGGAATGTGCAAGCGACTCATCAAGTTCGCTGCACGGAAAGCATGAAAGTTCGAGGTCACCGTCGTCCACGGGCCCGTGCAACCCGCTTCATCCAACAGGTCCCGACTAAAAAGCAGGTTCTGCTGTGTAGTGGTCGACCGATCCTCAAGCAGGATTTCACCATCACACTCCGCAAGCTCCGGCGACTTCTCTAGCGCGTACCTGTTCATCGCGGCGGCCTCGCTGGTCAGCTCATCCGAACCCTTGCCACCCGAAAACACCAGGAAAGGGTCCTGCCACGACTCCTTTGCCTTCCGAAAAGTCGTGACGCCCAGGTCCACCCGGTGAGCCAGAAGCGGCGGCACCCGATCCCCAATAAGCCCGCTTCCAAGCACAACAGTCGCCTGGCCCACCTTCCCCCAGCGCCGGACCACAAAACCGTAGACAGCGGAATAAACAACGTAGCTACCCAGCAGAAAAGAGAACACGAAGATAGGAAAACCCATCGTAACCAGGATCGGGATCCAGTCCCTTGCATCCCAGTCCGCGTAGAAGACCGCCGCGATGTAGGCCAGGATTCCAACCCCCAGCACCAGGGATAAGAGGTGCGGCAGTGTCGCACGCTCCCTTTTCACCAGGACCAGCCCCGCCCAAATCAGGAAGAAAGCGATCGCAAACACGACCAGCAACGCGAAAGCAACCAGGGCAAGCGAAACATACGGAAAGTCGCCCCCCAGGACAGGTTGCGCCCAGTCGATCGCCCAGAAGAGCAGCAACACCGCAAGGGTCGACCCACTAAACCCCGTCGTGATGGCAGCCATCATTGTCCTGGGATCGTGCCACACCACCAACACGGGGGTCAGGACCACCAGTGCCAGAAGGACCCAGGTCACCACGTTCATCGCAAGGCTCCCACGCGTAGCGCACGAACACCCACGGCACGCCAAGCAACAACAGTGAAGCGAGGACGAGGAACAGCAGAGCTAAGGAAACCCCTCACTCGAACGCCAGCTGGTCGAGCGCTTCCTTCACCGGCGTGTCCCCTCCCGCGATGTCGACCTTCTTGTGCACCAAAATCCCCTGCTCCAGCAGCACAACGATCGCGTCGGCAACGTCGTAACGGGAGATAGGGAGCGCTTTTTCCTTGGGCAAAGAGTCCAGGGCCGCCGCGACCCGCCCCGTTCCCGGGTCGTTCGTCAGCAGGGTTGGGCACAGAATCGTCCAGTCCAAAGTGGTTTCGGTCAGCTCCAGGTCAGCGTCCCGCTTCGCCCGCACGTACTCACGCCACGTCTCGGGCTCATCCCGACTAGACGCCAGCTGCAGGCCGTACGCAGAAACCTGAATGAAACGCGAGACACCCGCCTCCATCGCAGCTCTCTGAGCCAGGACCGAAGCCCCGTAGTCGACCGTGCGCTTACGCCGAGCCTCCGACCCAGGGCCTGCTCCCGCCGCAAAAACAATGGCCGAGCCACCCTCCAAAACCTTCGCCAAGTCAGAAGAGTTCATCGCCTCAAGGTCAAAAATGACAGCTTCAGCGCCCAGGTCCTCAACCGCGCGCACCTGGCGCCCCTTGCGGATCACGGAACGCACAGCCATTCCTTTAGCGACCAGTTTCCGTGTCAGGATCTGGCCGATTTGGCCATGGCCACCAAGGATAACAATGGGCTTAACCTGCTCCGTCATGGTCTGGATCCTTTCTGCCCGGCCCGCGGGCTCTAAAAGTTGTTCGGCTGGCTCAGCCCTGCTTGTCCAAGTCACCAAGACCTGCAGACAGCCGGTCCAAAGTCTCTAGCTGATCGTCGCTAAGAGTGATGCTAACGCCTTCCAAGAGCGGCGAGACCTGCCCTACTCTGCTGGCGGAAGCGATCGGGGCGACAATGGTTGGCCTTGTCAGCAGCCAGGCGATCGCCACCGATGAGGGCTCAACATTGTGTTCATCCGCAATCACCCTAAGAGCTTCCACTGCCGCGAACGCCTCCGGCGTTGCGTGGGAAGCGACTGCGAGACCCCGCTCCCCAACAGCCTGGTCAAGGGATATGTATTTCCCACTCAAGAACCCGGCAGCAAGCGAGAAATACGGCATGACGCCAAGATTGTGCTTCAACGCCAGAGGCATCAGCCCCTGCTCGAACTTCCTGCGCCACACCAGGTTGTACCTTGGCTGCAACGCCACAGGAGCCGCCACGTCCTGCCGGTCAGCTTCAGCAAGCCACGCGCGAACCTGGTCAGGAGAGAAGTTGGAGAGCCCCACCTGCCGGATCTTCCCAGCCTGCTGGAGCGCAGCGAAAGCCGCCACAGACTCAGCAACCGGCACCGCATCGTCCGGTTCGTGAGCGTAGTAAAGGTCTATGTAGTCCGTCCGAAGCCGGGTTAGGGAAGCGTCAGCGCAATATCGGATGTTGGATTCGGACAGCCCCCGGTGGCGTGGGTGCATCGCGACCTTCGTCGCAATCACCATTTCTTCACGAGGAACGCCCGCCATCCACTTTCCAATAATCGTTTCGGATTCCCCGCCCTTGTTGCCCTCTTTCCATTCCGAGTAGACGTCCGCCGTGTCGACAAAGTTGCCGCCGGCTTCCGTATATTCGTTCAGGATCTGGTAGGACTCGTCTTCACTGGCGGTCCAACCGAACGTGTTCGTTCCCAAGCAAAGGGGATAGACGTCAAGGTCCGAATTACCGATAAATGCCACTTACTGATACCTCCAGCCAATCAAACCCGCGTCTCTAAGTGGTGCCAACTCTAACCGCCACCAGGCGCGGAACCCTGGTGCCACGACGGGGCAGGCCAACCCCGAAAACACTTTGGCCGCGGGCTACGGGCTTCTACCCATAGTCCACGGCCAAAACGCAGACTCAGTTCGCGGCCCAGCCGCGAAACACGGTCCTAGTCTTCGATCTTCTCCGCAACGTTGTCTACGGCCTTGTCAACCTCATCGGCATCCTTGTCGGCCTTCTTGGCGAGGTCCTCTTCGCGAACGCCCGCGCGCTCGACCCCATCCTCAACGTGCTTTGCTGCAGCTTCAGCGTCGCGCTCCAGGTGCTTCGCTTCGGCTTCCAGGACGTCCTCGATACGCTTTTCAGCGCTGGCCTCAACCTTGTCAGCGTGCTTCTCAGCGCGAGCAATGGAGGCATCCGACTTGCCCTCAGCGATGCGCTCCGCAACGCGCTCGTCCGCCTTCTCAACGCGCTCAACCTGGTGCTCGACAACGTTCTCAGCGTGCTTCACGTGCATGTCAGCGAGTGCCGCATCAACCTTGAGTTCGTCCTTAACGTGCTTGGCGGTGCGCTCGTCTGCCTTGGCCACGTCGTCAATGTCGCGCGCCAGATCCTTAACCTTGTCGTCGTAAACGTCGCCAGCGTGGTCTGCTGCGCGAGTTACTTCGTCTTCCCACTTCTTTTCCTGATCAGCCATCAGTCTCTCCTTTGAGCCATCCCTTGTCCGGCCCGTTCGTTGGCATAGTTACCGAGTCCATTGTCACACCGCCGCGGTACCCCCGCAACGCGAGACGCTAACTGGACGCCTACGATGGCGGCCCAAGCACGTAAGGATTGGCCGCCCGCAACCCCGGGGTGAAACAATGACGACGTGCATAAGAAGGCTGATACCACCGGCGCCCTAAAACCGACCCCGGAACAAACAGAAGCAGTCGACCGACTACGGGAAGTGGTCGAGGTCCAGTACTCAGCCCGAGCGCGGGCCGAGTACTCCTCCGATGCCTCTAATTACCGTATCCCTCCCCAGGTGATCGCGTTCCCCAAGCACGCGGACCAGGTGCAGGAAGTCCTGGCGATCGCCCGTGACCTCTCACTGCCTGTCACCAACCGAGGCGCGGGCACCTCCGTCGCCGGCAACGCCGTGGGTCCCGGTCTGGTCATCGACTACTCGCGCCACATGAACCGGGTCCTTGAAATCGACCCCGAGTCCCGCACCGCCAAAGTCGAGCCTGGCGTCATCCTCACGGATCTGCAGCAGGCCGTTGCGCCCTTCGGCCTCTGGTTCGGCCCCGACCCCAGCACCAAGAACCGCGCCACCCTTGCCGGCATGATCGGCAACAACGCGTGCGGCCCCCACGCCCTCAAGTACGGCAAGACCTCGGACAACGTCCACGCCCTTTCCGTCATCGACGGAACCGGCCGCCACTACACCGCCGGGAAGGGCGACCCCCAGTTCAAGGACGTCCCCGGCCTGGCGCAACTGGTGGCAGACAACCTGGCTTTGCTCCGCACCGAACTGGGGCGCTTCGGCCGCCAGGTTTCCGGCTACTCGCTGGAACACCTTCTTCCCGAAAAGGGATCTGACCTGGCCAAAGCCCTTGTGGGGTCCGAGGGCACGTGCGTGAGTATCCTTGACGCCACAGTCAAGCTGCACCCGGTCCCCCCGAACCGCGTCCTGGTCGTCCTTGGCTACCCCGACATGATCCGCGCCGCCGACGCCGTCCCCGCCCTGCTCCCCCTGAACCCGCTGGCGATCGAGGGCATGGATTCCCGCCTGGTCGACGTTGTTCGCCGCCACCACGGATCCGTCCCCAAACTTCCCCGCGGCGATGGTTGGCTGTTCTGCGAAGTTGGGCCCGCGCCGGAGTTAGAGGAAGCGGACCCTGAAATCCGCGCCGCGAGCGCCCTTGCCGCCGCCCACGAACTGGTCGCCACCTCTGGCGCCCTCGACTCGCGCATCGTCCAGGACCCGGACGAGGAAGCGGCCCTCTGGCGAATCCGCGCCGACGGGGTCGGCCTGGCGGGCCGCACTCCCGGCGGGAACCAGGCGTGGCCCGGGTGGGAAGACGCCGCGGTGCCCCCGGAAAACCTGGGCGCTTACCTCCAAGACTTCGAAACTCTCATGGCCGACTACGACCTGGTCGGCCTGCCCTACGGTCACTTCGGCGACGGCTGCGTTCACGTCCGCATCGACTTGCCTTTGGAAGAGGAAGGGGACGTCCCCGCCTTCAAGTCCTTCATGGAGGACGCCGCCGCCCTGGTTGGTAGCTACGGTGGCTCCATCTCAGGCGAACATGGGGATGGCCGAGCCCGCGGGGCCCTGCTCCCCCACATGTACTCAGACGACGCCGTCTACCTGTTCGAACAGTTCAAGGGCTTATTCGACCCGAAGAATCTTCTGAACCCGGGTGTTCTGGTCGCGCCCGCCCCGATCACTGCTGGGCTTCGCAGGCCCGCCGCCAAGCAGATCAAAGCCCAGGGGTTCTCTTTCGAACGCGACGGCGGCGACTTCACGAAAGCCGTCCACCGCTGCGTTGGCGTTGGCAAGTGCCGCGCGGACAACTTCGGCATTGGCGCGTTCATGTGTCCCTCGTACCAGGCCACAAAGGACGAAAAGAACGTGACGCGCGGCCGTTCCCGCGTCCTGCAGGACATGACGGCCGGCGCGTTCCCCGGCGACTGGGACTCCCCCGCCGTCGCCGAGTCCCTTGACCTTTGCCTTTCCTGCAAAGCCTGCGGCAAAGACTGCCCTGCCGGCGTCGACATGACCATGTACAAGTCCGAGTACCTGTATCGGAAGTACAAGGGCAAGGTCCGCCCCATGAACCAGTACGTCCTGGGGCAGCTACCCCGCTGGGCTGCCATGGTCACGGCCCTTCCCCCGGTCGCCGCGCTTGCCAACGCTGCCATGGCCTTCACACCCCTTCGCAAGCTTGTCTTCGCCCTCTCAGGCCTGGACGGCCGCCGGCAGATGACAGGGTTCGCGACGCAGCGTTTCAGCCGCTGGTTCAAGTCCCAAAAGAACGTAGAAAAAGTACGAGGGGTCGCAGGCGAACCCAAAGACGTCCTCCTTTGGGTGGACTCCTTCAGTGAGCACTTGGACCCAACCGGAGCCGAGAACATGGTTCGGTTGTTGCAGGACGCGGGATACACGGTCCGAATCCCCTCTTCCGAAGCGTGTTGCGGGCTCACCTGGATCTCAAGCGGGCAGCTTGACGGGGCGAAGAAGCGGCTCCGCGGAACGCTAGACGTGTTGGGTCCCGCCGCACTGAAGGGGGTTCCGATCATCGGTGTTGAACCCTCGTGCACCGCCGTCCTTCGTAGCGACTTGGAAGAACTGCTGCCGGATGACCCGCGCAGTGCGGCGGTTGCCAAGATGACGATGACCCTTGCCGAGCTACTCACTGACCCGGAGCTGGGACCGGATGAGTCCTGGTGGGATGGAAGGCTTGAGGGGACCCAGATCATCACGCAACCCCACTGCCACCAGTACGCAGTCATGGGCTACGGGCCGGACATGGAAGTCATGACCCGCCTGGGTGCCCAGGTCAAAGAGCTGGCGGGCTGCTGCGGACTGGCCGGCAACTTTGGGATGGAAAAGGGTCACTACGACATCTCCGTCGCAGTCGCAGAAAACCAGTTGCTGCCGGCACTTCGTCAGGCAGAGGACGGCACGATTTTCCTGGCTGACGGCTATTCGTGCCGCACCCAAGCCGAACAGTTGGCAGGAACGAAGGGCGTTTCTTTGCCGACGCTCCTTCACCAGAGAGCATGAACCGCCACAGGATATGAACCGCTCACCAGAGCCCGCGGACCGGTCGGCCCCCGCCCGCGCTCACGCCCGACTAGCCGCAGCCATGCTGCTCTGGGGCTTTGGCACGGTGCTGGCCCTGGTCGGTAACTGGCTGCACTGGGAGTGGCTGGCGGTGTCCGCGCCACCCCCTTACCCGGATCAGGTTTGGGGGGACATCGCACCGCGGACTACCGAGAACGCGCTTGTTGGCGCCTACCTGGTCCTGGGCGTGCTGACACTGGCACTTTGGATGCTGTCTGCCCCGCAGCGAAAGTACAACCCGCGCCCGCTGGCGAAGCTGGGGACCGCCTTCCGCTGGATCACCATCCTGGTTTCGGGCGTGGCAGTCGTAGGCATCCTGATCCTGCTTGCCGTGTACTTGTCCCGGTGGTGGCTGCTGTTCCCCGGCTGGCTTGGACAGCTGTTCGCAAGCTCCCTGATCCTGGCGGGCGCGCTGCTGCTTCCCCCGTTTGCTGGCGAGCACCGCGCACTTGAGCGTGAAAAGCATCGCGGGGCAACCTGGGCTGCGGTTGCTGCCTGCCTTGTCGCACTCTTAGCTCCCTTTCCGATCGCGACCCTGGTGACGAAAACTCAGGTGGATTTTCACCAGGATCAGCACGCGTCAGCTGTGACCGCTGTGCCAGTTACCGAGGAGCCGCCGTGGGGAGGCGCGGGGTTGGCTGGGCTCACGGAACAGGATAGTCAAGCCTGGAGCCGGGTTTGGCGGGGCGCGAAAGACCCTGTCGCCTTCCCAGCTTTCGGGGGCAAAACTCAGAGTGTCCAACTGCTGCAGGCCACATTAAAGCGCAACTCCTTGATCTTGCTGGACGTTACGACGGGTGACGTCCTTGCCCAGATGACACCGGCTCAACTGGACTTTTACGGGGCGAACCTCAGCGAGGACCCAGCGTATGACCGCCTGGTCTTCACTTTTGACGACTACTTGCTACGTGCCGGGAATGCGAAAGAGTGGGTGTCAGCCCAAGGTAAGCGCTACAGTTCCGGTCCCCCAACCGGCTACGTCGAATACCAGTCCGCCGACCTCATGCCCACAGACGGCGTTCACGGCCTGCGCATGACTGATGGGACAACGTGGTTTGTTGGGGACGGTTCGGGTTGTGCGCGCCGCGCCGCGACCTCGCAGGGTTCCCCCATCATCACAGAACAGGGCGCCATCTTGATGGTGCAGGTGTGCGATGAGAACGCGCGGGCGGTTTCATCGTGGTCCTTCCCTGAAGAGCTCACTGAAACCATTGAGCCCGGGACCGCGACCCTGTTCGCCGTGGATGCGGCGGGAGGGACCCTGCTTTGGGAACGGCCCCTTCCCGGCTTTGCCGAGTGGGCGGCAAGGACTGGCGCCCGCTACCCGGCCGCGGATTACCAAAGGCTTCCTCTTGCCTGGACTTTCCAAGACGGGGCCGCCAGTGTGGTGATGGACCAGGTAGAAACGAAGATAGACGTGAACTCTGGGAAAGAAACAGAGTGAACAATGCGTAGCAGACAACGAACACGACAAAGCTCCGCACACGGCCAGCCCGTAAACGCAGCAGATCCCCAAACAGCAGATCCCCAAACAGCAAATCCGCAGAAAGCAAATCCGCAAACACAGTAAAAGAAGCAAAGTGAGTTCGCTGGGGACAGTGATCACACTAGAAGAGGCAAAGTGAGCAAGGTAGTTGAGGCCCAGCAGCCAATAGAGGGCACGGTCTTCCCCATTTCGCAGGTTCCGGACCCTGTCTTCGCACAGGAAATGTTGGGCCCGGGCCTTGCGATAGAACCGGTCGGGGACACCGTCGTCTCCCCTGCGGACGGGGTTCTGACCCTGATGTATCCCACCGGGCACGGCTTCATAGTGAAGGCGGACTCTGGCCTAGAACTCATGGTTCACATTGGTCTTGACACGGTGAACTTGAAGGGCCAGGGGTTCCAGGTCCTTGCGCAGCAGGACAGTCGCGTCACCGCCGGACAACCCCTGGTCACGTTAGACCCTGACAGCGTCACTGCAGCGGGCCATCCCCTAACCACCGTGGTCGTTGTCATGAACGACCGTGAGGCTCAGCTGGTCTTCACGCCCCACCGCGCCCTCGAAGGGCCCGAAACCTTCGCCTCTAAGGGCGCCAGGGAACCCCACCTGACCCAACAGAAATACCACGCCCCCAAGACCTTCCGCGGCGTCCCCGTGGTGCCTGGGATGGCCTATGGTCCGGTCGCGTGGACTCGGCACCCGCTGCCCCAACCCATCGCCTCTAAGGTTCTGCCCCCGAATGAACGCCCCGCCGCCCTGGCCCTGTTTCACCAGGCGAGCACCCAGGTTGCAGAGGGCTTGAAAACCCGAGCCGAACAGGCAGAGGGGGACGCGGCAGAGATCCTGTGGATGACCGCAGGCTTAGCTCGCGACCCCGAGTGGATTGGCGAGGCCGAAAGAGCGATCAAGGAAGGCACCCCCGCCGCCCAAGCCACTGCGATGGCAACCGACAAGTTCGTAACCATTTTCGAGCAGGCCGGAGGCGAACTTGCCGAGCGAGCCACTGACCTGCGGGACGTGCGTGACCGCGTTGTGGCCCGGATCTTGGGCGAACCCGAACCCGGTATCCCGGTCCGCGACACCCCCGTGGTCCTGTTCGCAACTGACTTATCCCCCGCGGACACGGCCGGCCTGGACCCTAAGAACTATCTGGCGATAGTGACCGAGGGTGGCGGTCCCACCTCCCACACTTCCATCATCGCCCGCCAGTTGGGGATCCCCTGCATCGTTGGCGCTCAGACGCTCTGGGACGTTTATGACGGGGAAATGGTCTTGGTTGATGGTCGCGCTGGCACCATCACTGTTGGGCTCAGCCCGGAGGTTGCCGAGCAGGCTGTGGTACGCGAAGAAGAGCTTGCCGCCGCAGTCCGTTCTTGGCGGGGGCCGGCGACCCTTGCCAGTGGTCAGACGGTCGAGTTGCTCTCTAACGTCCAGGACCGCGCGTCAGCAACCATCGCTGCCGCGTCGCAGAGGCTGGGCCAGGGCCAGGGGGTGGGGTTGTTCCGCACCGAGATCTTGTTCTTGGAAACACCTCGAGAACCCAGCATTGCCCGCCAAGCCCAGGTCTACGAACTGATTTTTGCGGCTTTCGCGGGAGAGAAGGTGGTCGTTCGAACCCTTGACGCAGGTTCTGACAAGCCGGTTCCTTTTGCGACGCTGGACTTCGAGCCGAACCCGGCCCTGGGCGTGCGCGGAATCAGGGTCGCTTCCCTCAATGACCGGATCCTGACGAACCAGTTGGACGCGATCGCGCTCGCCAGTAAGGAGTCATCTGACACCGAAGTTTGGGTGATGGCCCCCATGATTTCAACGTTGCCCGAGGCAAAAAAGTTCGGTGACCTGTGCCGGGAGCGGGGCCTGAAGCCTGGGATCATGATCGAGGTCCCTTCCGCCGCGGTCCTGATCGACCGTTTCTTGAAGGTCGTGGACTTTGCGTCGGTTGGCACCAACGACCTTGCCCAGTACACGATGGCTGCCGACCGTACTTCTGCTTTCGTCAGCGATTACGCGGACCACTGGCAACCGGCAGTCCTCTCCCTGATCGCCCAGACTGCAAAGGCCGGAGCGAAAGCGGAGAAGCCGATTGGGATTTGCGGTGAGGCAGCCGCCGACCCGACCCTGGCGTGCGTCATGGTCGGCATGGGCGTAACTAGCCTTTCCATGGCAGCCAAGGCAATCCCCGAGGTTGGGGCGCAACTGGGCCTTGTCACCCTGCAGCAGTGTCAGGCCGCGGCCGAAGCTGCGCTTGCCGCCGATGACGCCAAGCAGGCCCGCACTGCCGCCCGCAGAGCCCTGGGTCTTCCCTAGCGGACCTTGGGTCTTAGTCGACACCGCAAAACTCCCAACGGCCAGTCCGGTCGTCCTGGTCTGGTCAGGTCGCGGTAGGGCATGACCGTCCTTGCGTTTCCGCAGGCGAGTTGCTTGGCGTGGTCTAGCGGTCAGCACGAACCCGTAGCAGAGCCACTAGAGCTTCGGCCGGAACCCCAAGCTGCTCGCCTTTGGCAAGCAGAGCGTCAACATCATCGACCAGTGCCTCCACCCCACTAGCTTGGGCAGTGATCGTTGCGCCCCGACCGCGACGCAACTCGACCAGCCCTTCGTCCCTGAGCTCCTGGTAAGCGCGCAACACGGTGTGAAGATTGACGTCCAGTTGTTCCGCCAGCAACTTGGCCGGCGGAAGCTTCATCCCAACCCCAAGAGTCCCACCCGCGACCTGTTGCCTGATAGCGCCCGCGATTTGAGAGAACAGGGGCTCTTCAGCCGAGGGATCAACCCTGATTAGCAAGGGGCTCCCCCTCCGCCGCACTTTCCCGAGCGATCAAAGCACTGAGGACAGCGACCCCTTCCGCGGAGTCTTCCGCTGTCACCACGAAGTCCTCCCCGGAGCGTCGACGAACCTGAATGGCCGGGCCGTTGCGAGTGATGACCCCGATAGCACCGGGACGTATGCGCCATCCCCAGCCACCCCATTCCTGGAACCCATCGACCTGCACCAGGGAAGCTTCCACGATCTGCTGTAGCGGCATCCTTTTCCTTGGCCTCCCAAGTGCGCCCGACACAACCAATCCCTGCGCGCCGACGGACACCCGGAACGAAGCGAATGATGCCAGCAGCAAGGACAAAATCGCGGCCAACCCAATGAAGTACCACGGAACCACGAAGAAGCTGGCGATAACCAAGCCAATGATGACTAGAACCAGGATCACCGTCACCCACAGCGGTTGCCTTGCCCGCGAACTCCAGGCAGCAACCTCACCCTTTGCAAGAGGCAACGGAGCAACACTGCTTCCTTTCAGATCATCGCTCGCCAAAGGCGTCGGCAACACAAGGTAAACCAGCCCAGCCACAAGGATTGACGCTCCGAATCCAACCAGGATCACCAGGCCCACCCCTTGGGCGTCGGCGGCATCCGCAAGTCCGCGCTGAGGAAGCAGCGAGCCGACCAGCACAACAGCCAGGAACACGCTGAGCCAAACCGCCATCGCGGTCATAAACCTGGCCATGGTCGTGTACTTCCCCCGGCGCAAGCTAGGAAGCATAGAAGCCGCCATTAGCGATGGCAGTAGCCAGACGAAGATTCCGACCATCCATAGGTAAGAGGAGGGCGAGGCGAACCCATCCGGTCCCGAAAACCCCCAATGGATAGCAACACGATCGGGCAACAAAGGTAGGGCGCTGGTAACCAACCAGATCGACACTGCCCCAGTTAGCGTCGGGACGCCCAACCCCAGCAGTAACACCCAGAACCGTGGGCTGCCCACCTTTGAACCCGCTCTTATACCCACTCTCTCCATACTTCTATTTATACTAGAACTATAGACTGCGAACAAGTGCTGCACTCGGCTACGGAGACTCGCAGTGATCCCCTTGACCTGTAGGGCAAGCGCAGCGATGTCCGCGCCCGGCTCAGGCCGCATCACTTGCATCTAAAGACAAGGTCGCGATCTCCCCATCACGACGCGCTAAGCACGCCACATCGCCTGACCGCTTCCATAAACCCGGGCACATACCCCGCGCCAAACAGGTAGCAATGCACTATCAGAATATGTAGTTGGTGTAGGTCTGTGCGATCTTCCCAGCCGTCCGCGAGCGGCGAGACTTCCTGGTATCCCTGCAAGATCTTCTCCAGGTAGGGGACCCCGAACGTGCGTAGCGTTGCCAGGTCGGTTTCGGCGTGCCCGCCCTGCGCTGCCGGGTCAATCAGGGTCGGCGCGCCAGAGCTCCAAAGCACGTTTCCTCCCC
>CAYFRO010000008.1:0-44899 GCA_964345565.1 uncultured Actinomyces sp. | reverse complement strand
TCGAAAGGTCACGGGATCGACGCCCGTCGGAGCCACAGCAACCCTCGCGAAAGCGGGGGTTTTCTGTTTTCCGGAACGCCAACAAACGCGCCGCCGTTCGCTAGCGGTTGCAGTCTTCCATTCACCATCCCTCCCTCCGCACGTTCCCGACGCGAGCCCTCCAATGATTCGGTTCTAAATCGGTAGAACGCGATTAGAATCACGCATTAGTTGGTACGCTCAAGGAAACCATCGTTGGGTGGTGTTAAGGGAAGGAAAGACCATGAGGAAAACATCCTCGATTGCTGCGGGCATCGCAGCATTAGCGCTTGGACTCGGGGGTGCGGGGGCTGCCTTCGCTGACGTGGCACCCGACGAAGGGCAAAGCGAAGACGTGGCAGTAGTACTTGAGGCTGAAGCCGACAGCAACGCGGTGGACCCTGCCTCAGCTGAAACCGCAGGCCCAGAGGGCCAGCAGTCCAGCGACGAGCCTGGCATCGTGAACCCGGACCCGAACCCGGAGCCGAACCCGGACCCCCAGCAGTCCGGCGATGAGAACGAAAACAATCCGGAAGAGGTCACCGGCGAGATTCTGAGCGCTGACCGTAGTGGGTGCCAGGTCACCATCGTGGTCGAAACGACGGGCGCGGGTTGGTTCGGAATTAAAGTGTGGGATGACGGCGTAGTCCTCGACGAAGACACCTGGCAAATGGAGGACCCTGGGCCTCACACCTACAAGTGGTACATCACTGAGCCAGCAGGCACCGAGGCGCCGGGCGTCGGGTTCTATCTTTACTTCTACGGGGAGGATCCACAGGACCCTGAGGCTGAGATAGACGAACTAGACTTTCTCGAGCACTTCGATTACCCGGCTTACGTTCCAGAGTTTTGTGAGACTAAGGAGCCGGTAGTCGTGACGCCTGGTGTGAATCCCGGTGCTGGCGTGGAAGCAGGAACGTCGTTAGAGATTGCGGGCACTGGGTTCCAACCCGGCGAGGACATCGAGTTTACGTTGGTGCCCTTCACGGAGGATGAAGACGAGGGCGACGATGAGGGCGCTGGGACAGCTTCGGTCATGGCCGGAGGGAGCGTCATGGTCACCGGAGCGGCTAGCACTTCTGCTGCAAAAGCCGGAGACAAGGGCCAAGTCGTCGGCTCGACTAAGGCCGAAGCAAAAGGAGACTTCAAGGGCAAGGTTTCCATTCCGAAGGATACGAAACCTGGGAAGTACTGGCTCAAGGCCACGGGCGAGAAGAGCAAAAAAGAGGTCAAGATGGCTCTCGTCGTCAAGCCTGCGTCAACGGTTGAGCCGGGTAAGCCGACCGAGAAGCCTTCAACGACCCCATCCGGGTCCGCTTCATCTGGATCCTCTGAACTCGCCAAGACGGGTGCTGAGGGGACGGGGACACTGGTCCTGGCTGGCTCAGCACTTCTGTTGCTCGGCATGACATCGCTGTTCACTGCCCGCCGGTTACGGCGCTGACCCGAACCAGTCAACGCCGGCGCGATAGCGCTAGTAGTTAGTTGAGAGGGGCTCCTGGCTTGCCGGGGGCCCCTCTTACATCTTCTGGGTCCCCTGTTCCAGCGGCCCGCCACTCACCTTGCTACTCCCACCACGAGCGGCTTCAGTGGTCGGATGCTTTCAGGCGCCGCGCAAGAAACAGGATCAGGACGACGAGTGCAACAGAGGGCGCCGCCAGGCAGGTCCTCGCAACCAGGCAATAGACCGGCAACCCGAATCAATGAGCGCTATTTGGGAAACTGAGCTGGTGGATGGCTGTCGGCGCAAGCCTCCTTTTCGCTGTCCTGGTCTACCCGGCTCTCGCTTTAGCCGAACGGTGGGACGGCTATTCGGACTTGCTCACTGAGCGCGCTGACGGCGAGGTCAAAAAGAGCCTCATCCTGGCCTTTGGGATGTACGCGCTCATGATCGCTGTCGGTTGGGCTGGCTTGGGGAGCCCTGGCTGGTCCTGGCGTCGATCTACGCTTGGGGGTTCGGGGACGCCGCGGCGGCCCTGGTCGGGAAGAAATTCGGCAGACATAAGCTTGAGGGCAGCACCATCGAGGGTCGCGATGTGCATCAGTGGCGTGGCGATGGCGCTAATAACGCTGATGTCGACCAACACAGAGAAGGGCAACGTGGTCCCGGGACTGGTGATCGCCGGGCTTGGGGTTGTCGTAAACGTCTGGTTTTGGCTGCGCTACACCCGACTCAACAATAAGACCCCCAACCCGATCCTTAGTGTCCAAGCCAGGCTGTACCGCGCCAAATCGCTAGTTGACGCGGTTGTGACCGCTGCCCTGACAACCATCCTTGCAGCGCCGGACGCTCCAGCCGCGCACTTCATGGACAAAGCGGGATCCCTATTCGTAGCCGGCTACTTGGTGGTGAACGGCGTCATCGCGGCCCAAGGGGAGCCACACAAACCTGCGGACGCCCCACCGCCCTCGGCCTAGGGCCAAGACAACTGAAATCGCAGCCGGTTGAACGGCGTCATCGGAACGTTGTGGGAGTGCCTAGGCAGGGACCACCCAAACCCGATGCGGGGAGCTGGTCAGAGTTCCCCGGATAAGGTGAGCCGGTTCCTCTTTCGCCAACTGCTCCCCGATACCGATTTCAACCAGGAAAAGGTCGCCGACCAGCGCGGAAGCGCCCTCGGCCACCAGCCCCTGCTTGACGCCCCCGAAGGTGACCGTGACGTCGGCAGGTAGCACCACGGCGTCAGACTGGCCCGTGTCAGGATGTAGGCCGCTGGGAATGTCGACCGCGATGACGCGGACCGGAGGGCGGTTCAGGTCCGTTATGAGTCGCCCGATGACCTCCCGCGCGGCGCCTCGCAATGCTGGGTTGCTTGAGGTGCCCGTGCCGAGGACACCGTCGATAACGAAATCGGGAGGAGGGTCGAGGACAGTCGCCAAATCCTCTGGGCCAACGAAGCTCACTCCTGCGGACCTGGCAGCCTCCGCACCTTCTTGGTGTTGACGGTCCGCGAGCGGGAGCGCGAAGACATCTGCCCCATCTTGCGCCAATTGCGCGGCCGCGAACAGCGCGTCGCCGCCGTTATTGCCGCCGCCAACCAAAACCAGGATGCGGGGACCCGATGCGTTGGCGTGCTGCAGTTGCCACGACTCAATCTCGCCTTCGATTACGGTGGCGAGCGCAGACGCCGCCCGCATCATCAGGGGGACGCCTGCTTCGAGGTAGGGACGCTCGGCTTCCCGAACTTGCTCAGCAGTGTAGGTCGGAACAGTGTTCAAGACGTCTTCGTTCATCTCCCCAGCTTGCCCTATTGCTTCGACTGTTTGCACCTGTAGGCGGCTCGTCGCTGGCGGCCCTTCGGCCAACTGATGTAGCCCTTCAGGTCCGTGTCCAGCCCCAGCCCTGGAAGACCTACCTACAGACAACTCATCCGAGGTCAGACAACTCATCCGAGGTCGGGGGCACCTCCAGAGGCTGTTGGCAAGCTCGTAGTTGTGTTTGCTGGCGAGCGTCAACACCCAAGGTCGGGGGCACCTCCAGAGGCTTTTGGAGCCCGGCCTTGGCACCGGGGGCATGAGTTGAAGGGCGCCCGCCAGGGGAGAACCCTCGCGGACAGCGGCTGAGATTGGAAGGCGCCCGCTAAGGGAGCATCCCCGCGCGGACAGCGGCAGACACAAGTTGTGCACGGTCGCGAGCTTGAACCTTTGTCATTGCACGGTTGGCGTGGGTCTTGACGGTGTAGGGGGAGACGCAGAGACGCTCTGCGATCTCCTGGTTCGAGAGTCCTTCCACCACCAGACCGACGACTTCACGTTCGCGTTCTGTGAGCTGTTCAAACAGCGCCGTCAGCCGGGGATCTTCGTTTTTGCTTGGCGTCTGCACAGCGTGGCCAATCAAGGCGTCCACGGCTGAGGTAGAGAGGGCGTGCTTCCCCTCTGTGACCCTAATGATCGCTTCGGTGAGTTCCTTCGGCCCCGCGCCTTTACTCAGGAACCCGTCGGCGCCAGCACGCATGGCTGCAAGCACGTTTTCATCCTGGTCAAAGGTGGTGAGAACAAGGATCTTCAGGTCCCTATCCGCATATTTGCTACGAATCTGCTTCGTGGCTTCAACACCGTCCATCCCTGGCATGCGAATGTCCATAACCACGACGTCAACCTCTAAGTTCGAGAGTTGATCGACCGCCGAAGCGCCGCGAGCCGCCTCTGCGACAACGTCGATCTCTGGGTGAGCAGAGAGGATCGTCTTGAGCCCCTCGCGGAGCATCGGCTGATCGTCAGCGATCATCACACGTATCACTTTCCCACTTCCTCCTCTGTGGATGGCTCCGCGCCACGGGGTGCTACTGGTCCATAGGTTGGCAGGCCGCCGACCGGAAACTCTGCCCTCACAGTGAAGGTTCCTGCCGTGTTTTCCACGACGATCCGGCCTCCAGCGGAGGCGGCCCGCTCACGCATGCCGAGGATCCCGTTGCCGCCCCCGCTCGAGTCCGCCTCTGCTTTGATCCCATTCGATGACTCGATCAGGAAATGCCCGTCGGGACTTATCTTGGCCTTAAGTAACGTCGTCCCAGTCCCGTGTTTCTGTGCGTTAGTGAGTAGTTCCTGGGTGATCCGGTACGCCGCCACGGAAACATCCGGGGTGAGGGCCGCGTCCAACCCGCTGAAATCCACCGACAAATCGAGGCCGGCATCCGTGAAGGACTCGGCAAGCTCCGGAATGGCGCGGTGGTCAGGTGTAGGTCTAAAGCGGTCGCTGTCATCCTCCACACGGAGAACCCGCAGTATCTTCTGGAGCTCAGCAAGAACAGACTGCAGGCTTTCACGGGCGTTTTCCAACTGCTCCCGGGCGCTGTCCGGGTCCTGTTGCAGTTTCACCTCAGCCGAGCCGATCCGCATGTTCGCAACAGCGATGTTGTGCCCGACTGAGTCGTGCAGGTCCCGGGCAATCCTCATCCTTTCCTTGGCGATGCCCTGGCTGACGGCGCGCTCCCGGTTCGCCAGTGCGTCTCGCATTCGCTGGTCGAACTCAAGCCAGTACAGCTGCTGGGCGCGCAGGGCCGCACCAATCGCCGCCATGGTCACAGCGGAAAGCCCGGCCATCGCCGGCGTTGGTTCCAACGTGAAGAACCACCCGTGCTCGAACAAGGCACCCGCAAGGAAGTTCGCCGCCCCACAGACCCCTCCAACTAGCAGCGCCGAGGCCCCACCGGCAGTCAGGTAGAAAGCGACAAGGCTGGTGATCGACCAGAACCCGACCGGACCCACCCCTAGCACCGCCGCACAGATCGGGCCGGCAGCCAGAAAAGGAAGTGCAAAGGGCGTCAGTTGCTTGTAAGCCAGGAAAGCGCCAACGGTAGTCACGGCCACTGCGAGGTAGGCCTGAGGCGGTTGCAACCGAAGAATAGGCAGTCCGGCCTGGACGAACAGTGCGACCCCGATCAGTACGAGGCTCAACTTCCTGAAAATCCCCGGCAGCGTAGTCCAAATGAGAGTTGCGCGGTCGCCTTCCTTCAGAGTCTGCGCATCCATAACGCCCATGGTCTCACGGCGCTTGGCTTGCCCTGTACTCCCCTCGCAGTAGAGGAACTACTGCGTTCCGACAACGCGACACCTACCCAAACAGACGGTCGAAGATCGCCCAACGGGCCGATTACAACAAGCCGCCAGGTCCGTAGCTTTGATCTTGTCAGTGAGGAACTCCGGCCCGCCAGGGACCTCAGAGAAAGCCCGAGAGGAAGAACAAATGACTGCCATGCCAACCCAAGACAGCACATACGACCGTGCGTGCGAAGCCTGGACGGAGTGGCGTGACGTCCTGTGCGAACCAGAAGCCCGCTACGAAGTCTGCGGGGACCACTTGACCCTTCAGGATTACAAGGAGATCATGCAGCTTTTCTTCTTGGAGTTCGGCGTCAAACTAGGGCAGTTCCACGAGATCACGATGGGCGGCGGCCTGACGGCAATCTGCTGCGCCGTGGACGTCGATGGGGAGCCCAACGAGGCCAAGCAACAAATAGTGGAACTGGTGGCGTTCCCCGAAGACTGAGCTTGGCTGGAAGCACCCAGTTGAGAAGGGTTCCGCAGAAGACCTGAGGCTCAGAGCGTACGCTCAAACACATGCATCGACGAAGCCTCGTTGTCCTGGGCGGCCTGCCCGCTACCGGTAAAACCACCGTCGCGAGAAAACTGAATAGGGATGGCCACTTCTGCTACATCCGGATCGACAGCATCGAACAAGCGCTCCGGGATTCTGGCGAAATGGGCCCCAAGGGCGTTCAGGGGGCAGGGTACCTGGTCGCCTACGCCGTCGTTGCGGATCTGCTCGAGTGCGGGAACGACGTGTTGGTCGAGTGCGTTAACCCCATCGAGCTGACCCGAAAGTCCTGGCGGGATGTCGCGGTGGCCCACCGCTCGGAGCTACTCGAGGTCGAGCTCTACTGCAGCGACGCAGAAGAGCATCGCGCGCGAGCCGAATCCCGGACCGCAAGCGTTCCGGGGCTAATCCTTCCAACCTGGGAAGAGATCGAGAACCGCGAGTACGAACCCTGGGATGCGGACCTGCAGATCGACACCTGTCTTGCCAGCCCAGAGGAAGTAGCCGGCCAAGTCATCCAGCTCCTCCTCGGACGCAATCCTGGAACAGCTGAACCAAGGAGGCCTTCGTAGCACCCTGCTAGCCCAGGGGACCAGCTGACAATAGGTCGGTCGACATCAGCAGCACGTAGGCGGCGGTTCCGCCCGCAATGCTGAGCAACATGCTGTCCCTCCACAAGTGCAAGGCCACAGTGACCGCCATGCCGACCGCGACCGGCACTACGCCTCCCACCTGAAACACGTTGACATCGCGGATGGTGTAAACCGTCAGGATCACCAGCACCCCTACAGGCATCCGGTCCGCGAGGTACCGCATCAGTTCGCTCTTCTGAAGCGGCGCCAACACTGCAAAAGGAACAGCGCGCAAGGCATAGGTGATCAGCGCCGCCACGACCACAACCAGAACCAGGTACTGCGTGCTATCCACGGCCACCCCTTCGCTGTAAGAAGTAGCCGACCAGCAGGACAGCAACGAACGAGCCCATCGCAGCCAGCAACATTGCATCAGGCGCCAACACGGCGAACCCGATCCCTGCCACCAGCGCCACGAGCACCAAGGGCACTGATCGTCGCACCTTGTAAGCGTCGATTGCCAGAACCAGGAATAGCGCAGTGATCGCAAAGTCCAACCCTACGATGGTGTCCGGGATCAGCCCTCCTGCCAGAGCTCCGACCGTACTGCTAGCCACCCAACTGAGGTAGATCGCGACCTGGATGGTGAGAATGCGTGTGCCCGACCATCGCCTAGCTTCAGGGCCAGCCATCAGCGCCCATGACTCATCGCACAGCAGGTAGGCAGAAACACCGCGAAGTCCAAGGGAACGAATCTGCGTGATCGGGAATGACAGTGCGTAGAAGACGTGCCTGAAGTTCACCAGCAAAGCCGTCACCGCCACGGACGCGATGGGTACCATTGCCGTAACCATTCCAACCAGCAGAAACTCCAGTGAGCCGGCAAACACCACCCCAGCAAACAAAGGTGCCGCCCACCACGGCAGTCCCGCCTGGACGATTAGGACTCCTAGGGCCAACCCCAGCGGCACCATTGCGAGGGCTGCCGGCAACGCAATCCGCAGCCCAACCGCCATCTCAGAGCCGCGCCCAGTACTGATCTTTGGCGAGGGCCCGTAGGACGCTTCACTCATGCATCCGCCCCACGAAGACTCACGCACTCACCCCGTGAAGACTCATACGTACACCCTAGGAAGAAGGCAGGCCCCACAGACTTCACGTCCGAGACCCCACCTTCGAACACCGAGAACGCTGTTGAGGGACGTTTCCAACGAGGACGTGAAAAACTAGTAGTAGAACAACGGAATAGGGAGCAGTGGGACCTATGAAACGGCTAGCAGTAGGACCAATGAGATGGAGTGAGAGGCCATGGAAGACTCGGGAAACTGGTGGAACTACATCGTCCAGCAAATGGGCATGGACCTGCGGCAGATCCCCATCGTCATCGTCTCAGCCATCCTGATCTACTTTGCATTCATGCTTTCCCTACGCGTCTTTGGCGCGCGGGTCTTATCAGTGACGACAGCAACCGACGCAGTAGTTGTCGTCATGCTGGGGTCAGTCTCTGGGAGAGCAATCCTGGGGCTAAGCCCAACAGTGACATCCGGTCTGGTCGCTCTGGCCACGCTTATCGCTTTGGAGCTGGCACTGCACGGCGTCCGTGACATCAAAGGTGTTCGACAGCTGGTTGGGACTGACCCAGTGGTTGTTTTCGCCAACGGAAAACCGTTGAAAGGTGCGTGCGAACGGACGCACACATCCAAAGCCGACCTGCACTCCGCTATGCGCAAGGCAGGGATCGCCTCAGCAGAGGACATCCAACTAATAATCCTGGAGCCAAACGGAACCTACTCCGTTATTCCCGCCGGGGTTCAGGTCGCGGACGAGTTGCTCCTGGATGTTGAGGGCGGGGACGCGCTACTGTCCGAGAAGAAAAGGGGCCGGAACCCGGACGACGACCTTCACAGTTCAGCCAGGAAGCAGGATCACTAGGTCAGGGACACAAATCGGTCGAACTATCATCATCTGCGCGAGTCTGAGCTCAAAATCCAGCAGACAGCCCCTGCACGCAGATAGCCCTCACACGCAGGCAGCACTCACAGCCAGCCATCACACGCAGGCAGCACTCACAGCCAGCCATCACACGCGGACGGCCCTCACACGCAGGCAGCCAACCCCACGAGTGATCAAACGAGTTCAAGTCCAGTGAGAGTGCACCCCGGGTAATGAGAGTGCGCCCCGGGGGCCGATCCCGGGGAAAGAGTGCTTTGCGGGTCGTAAGAGTGTATGTGGGGAGGCCTCCCCACAGACACCTTTCATACCCCAGATGCACTCTTAGGTTTTGAAGGCAGGTTTGTAGATAGTTGAGGGCACGGTTGAGGGCATGGTTGAGGGAAGAAGATGCCCAGGACCCGGGTCGCTGACCGCTCTTCACGCCAAGACCAGAGACACTGCTGGCCTTGCCCACGACAGGCGCTTGTTCTCAGTCGGCCACAACTCTGGCTAGACAAACCCGGGTCACCAACAACGCGGGGCACTAAACAGACTCAAGCCAAGTCACAGTTCGGTCAGAAAGCAGAGTCAAGCCCATGCAGGGATTTTTCAGGCTCCGCTTGAGCAGGCGTCCTGACCTAAACGCGCTCAACCAGGATTGCCGAATGCTTGCCGAGCAGCCGAGTCAGGATGACCGTGGCGGAGTATCGCCCCTTCAGTTTCAGGCTGGCGCGGTACGTGTCGGGATTCAGATCGACCCCGCGCTTGAAGATTTCCAGTGATCCTACTTCAAGCTCCCGAAGGCGAGGCTTCAGCTTCTTAAGCGGGACAACCTCTACGACCTCGAAAACGGTTGCAAAGAAAGTGTGGGTCAGGTGATCGCCGCTGAGGTAGGCGATCTGGTCCGAAACGGGCGCCGCGTCCAGCATTGCCGCGAGCGTGGCCAGCCCGCCCGAACGAACGACCGCGCCGTCCGGGTTGTACAAATACTTCCCTAGTGGGGCAGGCGAAACCATTTCGGCAGGAGCCCCAGGGCGGTCCCCCGCCCACAAACTCTGGCTCTCCTGCCCGCGGATGACCAGCGCGCAACGGCCGGGCCGGTCCCTCAGGTCTCCAAACCAGAGGCCCGCTTCGACCACCGCAGAGTCCACTGAGATCCACTGGGCGCACGCGTCGTCTGGGATCGCGCTGTAGGGGATGCCAGGCGCAACCTTGACCCCCAAGTTTGGGACAGCCTTTCTCAAATCCAGGACGCTTTGGAGTGGCGGTGAATAGTCGGCCGGATTGAAAGTTCGACCGCGGGCGCCCCGCCTTGCCGGGTCCGCAAAGATGCCGTCGAAGTCCTGGTGCCTCAACAGCAAGCTATCGCCCTGAACAACGCGGGCATTCGGGAACTCGGCAAGGTTGTGACGCGCGAACGCCGCTGTTCGGGGATCTAGTTCGACGGCTGTGACGCTCAGTCCAGCCGCTGCGAAGGCAAGCGCGTCCGCTCCTATTCCGCAAGTCATGTCCAGGACCGTTTTGCATCCGGCCTTCACAAAGCGCTGAGCATGCGACTTAGCGATGACCCACCGTGTTGCCTGTTGCAGACCTGCGTCTGTAAGTAACATGCGCGCCGCGCGCTCACCGAGCTTCTGTTGGGCCTTCAGCCTCAGTCGTTGTTGGGTGAGCGCGCTCGCTACAAGGTCCGGATCGTGCCCCTTGGCTCGAAGTGACCGTGATAACCGCTCCGTGTCCTGTTCCCGGTAGGGACCCAGTGAAGCCAAAAGGTCTTGCCCAACCTCAGTCAGAAGGGGGTCAGGGGGAACGGGTTCCGTTGTTGCGTGCACGATTACTGTGCTTGGGGAGCCTTTTTCCTAAGGATGAGTGCGACGACGCCGAAACCAACCAGGCAAAGTGCCATCAGCAACAGCAAGATCGCGCCGAAGCCGACACTTAATCCCAGGGAGGTCTCAGGCCAGTCAACGATCACTATCAGGAGGCCGACTACGCCAGCAACAATCGAAAGGATCGCTGCGGTTAGCGACGTCCACTTCTGTCGGATAAAGAGTGCAACAACTCCGAACGCGATGGTGGGAAGAAGCAAGAGCAGTGCGATTATCCCGTCTCCCCCCTGCATCAGAGACACCGATATGTAGCCGGGAACGCTGACAAAAGGAAGAAGCAAAGCTATTAGAGCCAGGATGCCTGCACCAGCTATCGCCATGTAGGGCCAATCCTTCGCAGGATCGATGCCCTGCTTCTTCGCGGCCTGCGACACGTTTGTCTGCACCCCGCTCCAGGCTGTCCCGAACCCCGTGGCGGCCTGCCTCAGCCCGTCTGAGACCGCTCCTTGTGTAGCTGCCGGGGCGGCCGCAGGAGGCGCTACGTGAGGAGCAGTCGGCCCTGCAAGGGCGGCTGCGATCTGTTGCGCGAGCGCCGGTGGGCAGTTGGGGTGGTTCGCGACAGCCTGCAACAGGTCACCGCGCCTGCTCGCTATCAGGATCAAGGTATCCGCGCTAATCCCCGGGTTAGCGAGGTCCTCTACTGTGATCGTGTTGATGTCCATTGGTGCTCCTGCAATCGCTGGGTCGCTGGTGGTCTGAGACTAGCAGGGAGAGGTGAGTCCCGCGTCACGACGGCTCCCCTTGTTGCGTCGCCGCCGTCGTCGGCTGGACTTATTGGCGTTCTTGCCTGAAGAACAGGATCCAGATCCCAAGACAGACCAGGGCCAGTCCGGCGATCAGCAGAAGGATCAGTCCGATGCCAGAGTGGGCGGGCCGGTAAGGGCCAGGGTGGGACAAAAGCCAGACCAGAGCCGAGTAAGACCCCGCGATCATCGCCAACGCGCCCGTCGTGGTCCCCGCCCACTTTTCGGGAATGAACAGGGCGACCACACCCAGAAAAACGACAAGTGCCAGCAGCGAGAATGCGATCATGCCGTCAATCTCTTTGATCGCTACCGCAGATTCTTCTCCCGGAGCGACAACTCCGGGCAAAAACAGGGACACCATGCCGACCAGACCCGCTCCCACTGCGGCGAACAGCGGCCAGTCTTGTTTCTTGTCGATCTTGTCCCTGGCGCCTTTGCGGCGTGGCCCATCTGACTTCAAAACTTCCCCCAACACTTAGTCCAACCAGCGCCTGGCCCCTTGAGACTAGCAAGATCGGACAGTTGTTTTGGGTTGCGGTCACGCCTAGATCCCAACTGGATGACTTGCACGCTTCCGTTCAAGCCGCCACAGTGGGGGCATGGATGCAAGCAACCCTTTGCCTCTGTCTGGCCCCCTGGTCAATATCGGGATTTCTGGCTGGACTTATGGAAACTGGCGCGGCAAGTTCTACCCGGAAGGGTTGCCGCAGGCCCAGGAGTTGGAGTACGCGGCAACCCAGTTCAACACCCTGGAAATAAACAGCTCCTTCTACCGTCTGATGCGCCCAAACACCTGGCGGAAGTGGGGAAACGAAACGCCGGAAGCATTTCAGTTCTCTGTGAAGGGCTGGCGGCAACTCACCCACTATTCCAAACTCGCAAACACTCGCCCTTTCCTGGCAAAGTTCCTGGATTCGGGCCCACTGCTACTTGAGAACAAGCTGGGGCCGTTCCTTTGGCAGCTACCGCCCTCACTCAAGTTCGACGCGTCGTTGCTAGAGACCTTCCTGGCCTCACTCCCAACAACGTTCAAGGCAGCACGCGAACTCGCGGCTTCCGCCGAGCCTGCGCCGCCCGTCACCCGGGAGCCCAAGACGATCTATCCCGCCCTGGAACCCGCGGATGAAAATCGCCCAATCAGGCACGTGCTGGAACCCAGGGCTGAAGGCTTCGACTCCGAAGAAGCCCTTGCGATCCTTCGCAAATACAACGTCGCGCTTGTTCATTCCGACATCGCGGGACGCTACCCCACCTTCGACCAGGACACGACGAACCTTCAGTACGTGCGCCTGCACGGGTCCCCTCGTCTCTACTTCAGCAGCTACAGCGACGAAGTTCTAAACGAGTGGGCCGCCCGTGTAAAGGACTGGCGGGCCCGCGGGTGGCAGACATTCTTCTACTTTGACAACACGGGCGCCGGCGCGGCCCCCGTGAACGCTAAGGAATTAATGCGCCTGGTCGACGCGGGGTAGCTTCCCGGCTACACGACGGTGATGAAGGACAGCATCAGGTCGTGAAGGCGGCCCGCAAGCCCCGACTCTTCCTGAATGTCCTCGCGCTCCTTCAAAGCCTGGTCAGGGTGATCGGTGATGATCGCGTCGACGCCCTCGCGAAGCCGCAGGCGGATCTGTTCCGGTTCATCGACCGTCCAGACGAAGTAGCCCAGCCCAGCGTCGTCCACGTACTCGCGCATGCTTGAGGTCGCTGAGGATTCTTCCAACACCAGGAAGTTCGCCAGTGTTTCGGGCACACCCAAAGCAGCGAAGGGCATGATGTAGCCGACGGTTGCGTCCGGGAGGGCGGTCTTAAGTGCCTGGGCTGTTGCGTGGTCCAAAGTGTGGAAGATATGGCCTTCCAGAAGGTCGTTAGCCTGCAAAACCTCGATGACGTCGGCAACGTTGTCTATCGCATCGCCCTCGGCCCCACTCAGTTTGATCTCGATGAGCAGGCGCTGGCCCAGTTCGTTCGCCCGGGTCACGTAGTCCACTAGCGAGGGGATCTTGGCAGTGTGACCGTGTTCGTCGTAGATCGTTATCGCCGTCAGCTCATCCAAAGTCTGGTCCTTGACGGCCACGTTCTTGCCTGCGAGCCGCCCCAGGGTGGTGTCGTGAATGACAACGTACTGGCCGTCCGCCGTCCTCATCGTGTCGAACTCTACGAAGTCGGGCCCCAGTGCGGCCGCGGCCTCAAGAGCCTCAATGCTGTTCTCAACGCCCTTCTCCGTCCAGCCGCGGTGCGCCAGAACCAGGGTTTCAGGATGCTCTGAGAGGGAGCGCAGCGACGGGACACTGAGGACTCCCATGACCAAAGACGAGGCGATCACGATCCCAACTGCGACACGACCCGAGATTCTCCCTTTGTTCCCCGCTTGACCTTCCGCGCTTTGGGGACCGGGCGTCACCACGAGCGCGCCTCGGGACTCCCCGTACTCGGTCAAGACCCCCGCAAAAAGTGCGACAACCGCCGTGGTTAAGACCAGCATCAGGACCTGAGCGAAACCAAGAGAGAGCGCTGCAACAACGAACGAGGCTCCCGGCGCCACCGCGTCCGAAACTAGCGTCGGCAACAGCATCAGATAAAAGAGCGCGGTTGAAAGCAACAGGGCCGCGGCCGCGACAACCAAACCAGAAACCATGATGGTCCAAGAGGAAAGGCCCCTAGTGATGCGCCAACTTTCCTTCAGCGAATGGTTCCCGGTGTTCTTTGAAAGGACAAAAATCGGCACGGTCACCGACAGCCGCAGGTTCACGTAAAGCAGCAATGCCCCCAAGGCGACCAACAGAAAGCGGAAGAGGGCTTCCTTCTCAAGTTCCCCGGTGATGAAGTTCGGGATCCGCACCCATCTGATCAGCGCAGACGTGAAACCAAACCCCGACAGGGGCAACAGCACCAACAGGTAGAGGATCAGCATCCAAGAAGAGGGCTTCCACGCCCGCAAGGAAACCTTGAGCGCGACTTTTCCAAGCTCACGCCAAGACCGGTCGGGGTGCTGCAACAGCAAGATGATGGCGCTGAACTCCAACACCAGCATCCACATAATCAGCAGCAGTGCCAGGAACAACAGCAGAACGGTGAGGGTGAAGCCCCAGTGGAACTGGAAGGTGTTCGTGTCCAGGGCATACATCCCGTTCGCCCGAAGCGCCTCGCGGAACACCCAGCTGGCCAGGGGCAGGCCGACCACCGAAATAAGCAGCTGCGCCACAATGATCAGCAACAGTAGGCGCCCGGCGACGGCACGTACGCGGCCCCACGCCCCGCGAAGAAGGGTGAAAGGGTCGGGGTAGCGGGCAAGCTTCGCCCCCTGACCTGGCACTTTAGCCCCGCTTATTCCAACTGCCTGACCCATGTAGGGAGTCTGTCACCCCGGCGGAGGTTTGTCAGTTAATGGAGCGTCTCCGCGGGCGCGCCGGTCGTGCGAAGATACAAGCATGTTGCTGAGTGACCGTGATATTGCCGCGTCCTTGGACAGTGGGCGGATCAAACTGACTCCCCTGGACACAGACCTGATCCAACCCGCCTCCATAGATGTGCGCTTAGACCGGTTCTTCCGACTGTTTGACAACCACCGCTACTCCGTCATTGATCCGGCGCTCCCCCAACCGGGCCTAACCCGCAAGATCGAAACAGATGGCGGCAAACCTTTCGTGTTGCACCCTGGCGAGTTTGTCTTAGGTTCAACGTACGAACGTGTTGCGTTAGCCGACGACATCGCGGCGCGGCTAGAGGGAAAGTCGTCCCTGGGCAGGCTGGGCCTGTTGACACATTCCACCGCAGGCTTCATCGACCCGGGCTTCGACGGGCACGTCACCCTGGAACTTTCAAACACGGCCACCATGCCGATACTTCTTTACCCAGGCATGAAGGTCGGGCAGCTTTGCTTCTTCACCCTTTCCAGCCCCGCAGAGTTCCCCTACGGGTCAAGCGCGGCCGGCTCCCACTATCAGGGACAGCGCGGCCCCACCCCGTCCCGCTCACACGTGCGTTTCACGACCGCAGTCCTTCGCGATCTGTATGCAGACCAGGAAGGCGCGAACTAACGTGAGCATCTCAGATCCAAGGCGAAGAGCTGAGCAAGAGGAGGGGCGAAAGACTGCGACCGGCGCACCTCCACGCAAGTCCGTCATGGACCGGATTGCTGAGAAGAAAGAGGCCCAGCACCCCCTCACTACCTCTTCCGTGGAAACCCTGCCGTCCGTGGGTGAGACGGGGACGTTCATGGTGGATCACACGGGAGAACTAGTCCTTGATGACTTGGCACCCCTTCCTCTTGCACCCGAAGTTGACTTCCAGCAGGGTGAGCTAAGCCTGAAATCAGCGCAGTCTCACCACCTTTTCCTGGTCCCCGGCGACGTTCCCCCACCCGAACTGGAGGCGCTCGCTGTTTCGGTCTGGAACCAAGCGGGTTGGCTAAGCCCAGGACATTTGAGGCTGCTAGAGGGCGCAACCCTTCAGGGGCCCTGGGAACTAAGCCCCGAATCTGAGGAGTCTCTGGGACTACCAAAAAACCTTCGAGGTCACCAGGTTTACCTGCTGGACACGCCCCCGGTCCGCGGCGGAATCCCATCCGAAGAGGTCAAAGGGTTCTCTGAAATGGCGCGGGCCTTCCCGAACGGGATGCCCGTTGGTTTGGAGGAACGCGTATTGGGCGTCCTTCATCAGATGGCCAGGCGCCTTGGCGGAGCACTCCGTGTTTTCGACACCGGAGCGATTCTGATGCCGGACCCAGAAAGCTCTGTTAACCTGCGGGTCTACGCCAGCAGTTGGCTGTCTCCCGAAGAATCCTTGACCCTCTTGTCGCCCTTCCTCCCGAACCTGCGTGAACCCGGCCCCCATCCCGAGGTGGCGGGGGCGCCGTACGCGCTACTTGCTCCCAGCGGTGCCAGGTCGCAAGTGTTGATTGGGGTCAGGGCGGAGCAGCACACGCCCCGCGCACTGCGTTGGGAGATCTGGGCTAAAGAACGCGTGTTCCTGTACGAGATCATCTGGGCGATGCCGGAAGACCTTTACAGCCTTGACGCCAAGCCAACCAGGGCGGGCAGGCTGGAACGTCGGCGCGGGGCGCAATCAGTCGAGATTGCGGCCGCCGTCCTGGCGCGTGCCCTAAACACACCTGATCGGGGTGGGGCGGCGGTTATTGACGAGGATGGGTTCCTTGTTGACCCCGACGAACCCCTTCTAGAAGAAGCATCGCCACATCCTTAACCTCAATGTCCCGCTGCTGGGAACCCAGCGTCGACGTTGGGGATGAAGCGAGCATTTGAGAGCAGTAGGGGCACGCCGTGGCAACCGTGGTTGCGCCTGTTGCCTGGACCTGCTCCATGCGCACCGAAGCAATGCGCGGCCCCTGCGATGACTCTTCGAACCAGGCATGCGCGCCGCCAGCCCCGCAGCACATTGCCAGGGACTTAGACTGCTTCATTTCAACTAGCTCAAGCTCTGGAACCCCTTCCAAGAGTTCCCTGGGCGCCTTGTAGATGTCGTTGTAGCGACCCAGGAAGCAGGGGTCGTGGTAGGTGATTTTGCGCCTGTCCTTCTCTTCTGCAGGCACCGGTTTCAGTAGCCCGTCGCGCAGCAGAGTGTTTAGCAGCTGGGTGTGGTGGATGACTTCAAAGGTCCCACCGAGCTGCGGGAACTCGTTCAGCATGGTGTTGAAGCAGTGCGCACAAGTCACAACGATCCGCTTCGCCTTCACCTGCTCCAGGGTCTCGATGGAAGCCGCTGCCAGCATCTGGAACAAGGCCTCGTTCCCTGCGCGCCTTGCGGGGTCGCCCGTGCAGCCCTCCTGGGAGCCCAGCACACCGAAGCTGACGCCGGCCACGTGAAGAAGTTCTGCGACGGCCGCCGCTGTCTTCTTCGCCTTTTCCTCGTACGCCCCGGCGCAGCCAACCCAGAACACGTAGTCGAGGCCGTCTGCGTCCTCTACATCCTCTCCCAAAACAGTCAGAGGAAAGTCCAGGTCCTTCGCCCAGTCAAGACGTTTTCGAGGGGATTGGTTGAACGGGTTCGACTTTGTTTCCATCCCCCGCATGGGCCTGGTGAGTTCTCTTGGGAAAGCTGATTCCATCAGGAACTGGTAGCGGCGCAGGTTCCCCACGTGGTTCACGTGCTCTATGTCAACCGGGCACTGGTCGACGCACGCGCCACACATGGTGCAGTCCCAAAGCACGTCCGGCGAGATAGTTTCGGGCACGAACGGTCCCGCAGTTGACGGGACCCCTTCAGGACCTGTTGCACCAACGGAGCTGAGTGCCCCCAGGACATCCATGGTGTCAGCATGCTTCTGGCCCGGCATCGTCAGCCCTGCCGAAGCCACGGCGTTGTCTCTCATCGCCATGATCAAAAGCTTCGGAGACAGCGGCTTTTGCGTGTTCCAGGCGGGGCAAAGGTCCTGGCAACGCCCACACTCAGTGCAGGATAGAACGTCCAGCCTGTCCTTCCAGGTCAGGTCGGCGGGCGACCCAAGACCAATGACCAGGTCCGGGTCTTCCTCGGCCGCCGCTTCCAAGTCAGCCACAGGCTTGCCGCCAATCAGGGGTAGCGGAAGTGCCCCGAGCGACTTCTTCCCATCCGCGTTGATGCCGGTCATTACGTTCACGGGAGCTAGGAAACGGTGCCAGGAGATCCCCATGGCGACATCTAGGCCGGTGATGATCATCCACGTCATCGAAACCAGGATCTTGATGGTTGCGACGACGACCAACCAACTGGCAAGGACTGTGGGGGTAGCTTCCGCCCACTGTCTGCCAAGCCAGGCGGTAAGGGGGTAATGGAGCGAGTTTGGGCCCTCCCCAAGGGCAGAGTCAAGAGCGAAGCGGAGTGCGTGGCTCACCAGCACCGCGGCCGTCACGAGTGCGACTACGGCTTCAACGAACCAGGCCTGCCAGCGGGTGGAACCGAAGAACCGCGACTTTCTTGGCGAGTCCTTGTAAAAGACACGCAGCGAAATGCGGATCGTCACCAGGGTCAGGATGGCAACCAGCCCCAGGAAGGCCAGTAGCTCCGTCGTCCACCCCCACCACACAGTGTTCCCTATCAGCGGAAGCACGAACAGAGGGTCAAACAGCTGGGCGTAAGAGGTGACAAGGGTCAAGACCAACGCCACGAAAGAGACCATCACAAGCCAGTGCGCGGCGCGTACCACCGGGCGCTGCTCGAAAGTTGTATGAAGGACGGTGACCCGAAGCGCTGTCCAAATGCGCTCTAAGAGCGGGCTCCACCTTCCGCCCTCGGGCTTCCCGGCAGCAATGACGCGAACCATGGCAACCAGGCCTCGGACAAAAAGGGTTAGGCCAAAAGCCGTGAGCAGGAAGACCAGGACTGCGCACGGAATCAGGACTGCAGTGGGGACCATGCACACAGCCTACGGCCCGGGCCGCCAGTCGATAGGATAGGACGCACCCTCTTGAAAGGCCCACCTTCATGATCTTGCTGCTAGGACTGCATTTTGCGGCAGCAATTCTGGCGCCGACACTGGTGCGTCGAATGGGGCCGGGGGCACTGTACCTCTTGGCGACTGTTCCTCTTTCCGCGTTTCTCTTCGCCCTCACTCAAACCCAGCGGGTCTTCGACACCGCGATCACCCAGAGCGCCTCTTGGGTTCCCCAGCTGGGGCTGGATCTGATCTTCCGGATGGACGTCTTGTCTTGGCTGATGACCCTGATAGTGGGGGGCGTCGGAGCGCTGGTCCTGGTTTATTCGGCCAAGTACTTCCCTGCCGACTCTTCCGGTCTTGGCCGCTTCACCGCGCTGTTCCTGGGGTTTGCGGGGGCGATGCTGGGCGTTGTCCTAGCCGACCAGACAATGACGTTCTACACGTTCTGGGAACTCACGTCAGTGCTTTCGTACCTGCTGATCGGCTTCCACCACGGACGAAGACCGGCACGCGGCGCGGCGCGGCAAGCGTTCCTGGTGACAGGGTTTTCTGCGCTTGCGATGTTCGGTGGGCTGGTCATGGTGGGTCAGTCCCCAGGGGGGTCCTACCGCTTTTCAACCCTGGTTCCCGCCCTACAAAGTGGTGAACTGGACCCCCGCTCTCCAATCGTCATCGTGGCCGCGGTCCTGATTCTGCTTGGCGCCTTCGGGAAGTCAGCGCAGGCACCCTTCCACTTCTGGCTCTCAGGGGCAATGGCGGCGCCAACCCCTGTCTCCGCCTACCTCCACGCGGCGGCAATGGTCAAAGCGGGGATCTACCTGATTGCCAGGATGACGCCCGGGGCAACACTGGTTCCCGGGTGGTCTGCCCTTGCCGTTGCTTTTGGTCTGACCACAATGATCCTTGGCGCCTACCGGGCCATGAAACAACGCGACCTGAAGCTGGTTTTGGCGTACGGGACCGTCTCTCAACTGGGCATGATGACCGCCGTGATCGGACTTGGAAGCGCTAGCGCCATGGCGGCCGGGATCGTCATCCTGATTGCCCACTCACTGTTCAAGTCCTCCCTGTTCCTGACCGTAGGCGCAGTTGAATCATCAACCGGGACCCGGGACCTCTGGGAACTCTCCGGACTGGCAAGAAAGTTGCCGGCTCTGGCCTTCTTTGCGGCCCTCGCCTCTCTTTCTATGGCGGGCATCCCGCTCACCGCGGGCTACCTGGGCAAAGAGGGAGCCATTGCTGCGCTTTATTCTGGAACAGAAGCGGCGTGGCTTTCCGGCTCCCCCGGACTTGAGAAACTCTTCCTGGCGATCCTCGCTATGGGCTCAGCGCTTTCGGTGGCGTACACGTGGCGCATGTGGTGGGGTGCGTTTGGGACTAAGAAGATACCTGCGACCACCAACGCGACTCCGGTCCCCGCTACGATGTTGGTCCCCATCGGGATCCTAGCAAGCGGGGCACTGCTGGGGCTTGCCCCGGGCGCGCTGCAGAAGGTAACTGAGCACGTCACCTACGGCCTGCCGGGCCACGCCCACATTGCGCTGTGGTCCGGGCTGGGGCCCTTCCTGATTACGGCCACTGTCATCTTCGTCGGTTTCTTGCTTGCGTTCTACCGAAGACAAGTCTCGAGGTTCCAGGAAAAGGTCCAGTTCCGAGGTTCTGCCGTTCGGGTCTACTCCTGGCTGGTCCGCGAACTCGAAGTCTTCGCATCGGTGATCACGGGGCTGATGCAAAGGGGTTCCCTGCCTGCTGAGCTCGCGACCATCTTCGGAGTTGCGATCGCGGCTAGCATTTACGGGCTGCTCCAGTGGAACCCTCCGGACGCGCTCCCACCCGCTTACGACTCACCCCTGCAACTGGGGATCGTGGCGATCGGAGTCATCGCAGCGTTCATCGCAGTCACCAGCATGCACAGGATCAAGGCCGTGCTGGCCCTTGGTGCTGTCGGCATGTCGGTCTCACTACTCTTCGCACAGTACGGTGCACCCGACCTGGCACTAACGCAACTGGCCGTTGAAGCAGTCTCCGTGGTTGTGTTCATCCTGGTCCTCCGGAAACTGCCCGCCCGCTTCAGTCACAGGCCGCTACTCTCTACCCGTCTGTCGCGTGCCGCGATTGCCGTGGGAGCTGGCGTTACCGCCTCCGTGGGCGGCTACTTTGCGTTCATGTCCAGGGTGCACGACCCCGTCTCAACCCACATGCCCCTGGAAGCCCAAAACTTTGGCTACGGCCAAAACATTGTGAACGTGATCCTGGTCGACATTCGCGCATGGGACACGGTGGGAGAACTCAGTGTCCTGCTGGTGACGGCCACGGGGGTTGCGTCCCTTATCTACATCACAACCAGGACCGGGAAGATTTCCCGAACTGGACCCGAGATCCGCAAGGGGCAGTTCCTGGCGGCAGCCGACACTGTCCCGGAGTCCCGGCGTTCCGTCGTCCTTGAAGTGAGTACCCGACTTCTTTTCCCGACCATGATCATGTTGTCCTTCTGGCTACTGTTCGTTGGGCATGACAACCCCGGCGGTGGGTTTGCCGGCGGAGTGATTGCGGGGCTCGCCTTCGTGCTGCGCTACCTGGCCGGGGGACGCTACGAGCTTGGTGAGGCCATGCCGATCCCAGCTAGCTACCTGCTTGGGACAGGCCTTTTTGTTGCCGCTGCCGGCGGTGCTATGCCGCTGATCTACGGTCGGTCCGTGTTGCAGTCCGTTCCTGTAGAACTCCCGCTTGGCGCCCTTGGCAGCCTGCACTTCACCACTGCAATGGTTTTGGACGTCGGAGTTTACATCCTGGTCACCGGCCTGATCATCGACCTTGTCTCGGCCCTTGGAGCTGAGATCGACCGGCAGAGCGAAGCCTCGCCCAGTGTCCGCCAAGGTGGCAGGCGTGCAGTGAAGGGGGCCCGGCGATGACTCCCCCTTCCCTGGCTTTGCTGGTTCTGGTCGGTGTCCTGGTCGGCACCGGCGTTTACCTGACGCTGGAGCGCACCCTCTCACGCATTTTCATTGGGCTTTCCCTGGTGGGCAACGGAGTGAACGTGCTACTCCTTGCGATGGGCGGTGCCGGGGGACTCCCGCCACTGCTCGGAACTGACGGAGAAACCATAGTTGACCCTCTTCCCCAAGCGATGATCCTGACCTCTATCGTCCTGTCGCTTGGAACAACAGCGTTCGGTTTGGCGCTGGCGTACAGGTCGTGGCGCCTGACGGGCAACGACGAGGTCGCGGATGACCTTGAGGACCGGCGACTGGCCCGCCGCGCCGGGAGTTCCCTGTCCCTGCCCGACGATTCTTACGCAGAGGGTAGCGAGGACCTTGAGGTGTTCTACGACCGCGACAAAGGGGACCAATGAACCCTGCTGACGCGACCTGGGCACTCCCGCTTCCCGTGTTGATCCCGCTGATTTTTGCCGGCGGGACCCTCATGCTGTTCCGCCACCCCAGGATGCAGCAGGTCCTAGCGGTCGGGGCAATGGTTGTCTCCACGGGCTTCGGCGTGGTTCTGCTGATTGGCGCGACCTCGGGGCCACTGGTCCTGGACGTCGGCTCGTGGGCTGCTCCCATTGGAATCACCCTTGTCGCGGATCAGCTTGCGGCGCTAATGCTGCTTGTCTCCCAGGTCGTGACCCTCGCGGTGTTGCTGTATTCGGTTGCCCAGAACCTCACGAGCGCAACGCCTTCAGCTCCAATAGCGGTCTTCTATCCCACGTTCTTGATTCTGGCGGCGGGCGTTTCGAACGCGTTCCTGACGGGGGACCTGTTCAATCTTTACGTCGGTTTTGAAATCCTGCTTGCGGCCTCGTTCGTTCTTATCACCCTGGGCGGGACCAGGGGACGCGTCCGTGCTGGGACGGTGTACGTGGTCGTCTCCCTAGTCTCCTCGATCATTTTCCTGACTGGGATCGCCTGGGTGTACGGGGCAACGGGCACGGTAAACATGGCGCAGCTCTCGGAACGCCTGGCGGAACTCCCGCCCGAAACGACGCTTGGAATGCAACTGCTGTTGCTTGTTGCATTCGGGGTGAAGGCAGCGGTCTTCCCCCTGGGAGCCTGGTTGCCGGACTCTTACCCGACGGCCCCTGCCCCCGTGACCGCAGTGTTCGCAGGCCTACTCACGAAGGTCGGCGTCTACGCGATTATCCGGCTCGAGTTCACCCTGTTCCCAACAAACCAGCTCACGAACCTGCTGGGAGTCGTTGGAATCCTGACCATGGTGCTGGGAATCCTGGGGGCGGTTGCCCAAGATGACGCGAAAAGGCTTCTTAGCTTCACGCTGGTTTCCCACATCGGTTTCATGCTCTGGGGAATCTCTCTCAGTTCCACCCAGGGCCTTTCCGCGGCGATCTACTACGCTGCGCACCACATCATTGTCCAAACAGCGCTGTTCTTAATGGTGGGGCTTATGGAGCTTCGCACTGGCACAACTTCGCTCACAAAGCTTTCAGACCTTGCGAAGCGGGCGCCCTGGCTTGCGATCATGTTCATGGTTACTGTCCTGAACCTGGTCGGTGTGCCTCCCCTAACCGGTTTCATTGGAAAACTTGGGCTTGCTGAAGCTTCGGTGAGCAGTGGTACGCCGCTAGCCTGGTGGCTGCTCGCCGCGGGTCTGGTCACCTCTTTCCTGACCCTCTACGTCGCCGTCAAGTTCTGGAACAAAGCCTTCTGGCAACCCAGTGGCGTCGCATTAGGAGACGAGTTCAAGCCGATCTCTGACAAACCAATGACGGGCCGCCAAGAACGCAGACTACAACGCTGGCGGACAGCCAGGGTCCCCACGCAGCGGGCAGAAAAAGTAGTTGAGGCTGCCAAGACAACGGGTGAGAAAGAGTCGCAAAAGGGCAACCCCGCCATGTACGCGGTAGTCACAGGACTGGTGGCGGTGCAGGTCCTGATGGCAGTCTTCTCAGGCCCCATTTACCAATACACGACAGAGGCAGCCGCGTTCTTGAAGACCCCGGGCGCGTACACAGCAGCTGTGCTGGGTGAAAGTGGGCGGGGCGGAGGCAGTTCCCTGGAAGAATCGCTCCCCCCACTCGAACTGCCGTGGTGGCCTGAGGAAGTCACCCCGCCGTGGCTACCCGGAGGGACCAGCAACCTTCCCAACGTAGGGGGTGAGGGCGATGAGTAGGACAGCGGTCCGGCACAGGGTCTCCTTCGCCATGACCCTGTGGCTAACGCTTGTGTGGCTAACGGTGTTCTCATCGATCGCTCCCCTGACGATCCTCTCGGGGATCCTCCTTGCAGTTGCGGTTCAGCTGGCGCTACCCATGCCCAGGACCAGTGACGTTTGGCATCTTCGACCCGGCTACCTGACCGCACTGATTCTGCGTTTCATGTGGGACCTGGTGCTTGCGGGCCTTCAGGTCTCCGGGCTGGTCCTGAGCGGCCGGAAACACAAAGATGGGATCGTTGAGTGCGCTCTGCAAAGCGACAGCCCGGTCTACGCAACGATTGTCGCCGCCATGTCCTCTATGGTTCCCGGGACAGTTGTGCTGGAGGTTGAGCCCCAAAAAAGAGTCATGTATCTTCACTGCCTAGACTTGGCGAAGCAGGGCTGGGCGCCGGGGGTGCGGCGCACGGTTGCGGAGCAAGAAAAGCGGGTACTACTGGCGTTTGCCACTGACAGGGCCGTCGTTGAAGCTGGCTACGGCAGGTACCTACCCATCGCCAGCCGCCGCTTAGGCGAAGAAAGGGAAGGGGAGCGATGAGCGTAGCGGCCTCAATCATGATCGCGGTAAGCCTGGGAATGCTGGTGCTGGGCGCCCTCTTAGCCCTGGTTCGCCTGGCTTTAGGCCCGACCCCGCTGGACCGCGCTATCGCGATCGACGTGGTGTCCGCCGCGGTCGTCGGGGTGATCGTGGCGCTAATTGCGTGGCAGGGAAGAACCGACCTTATGGTCCTGCTGATCATCTTCACCCTGACAGCGTTCTTCTCAACAGTGACGGTTGCCAGGTACTCCTCTAGCAAGCTCGTTCAGAAACAGGCCCAGGAAGCCGCTGGCCAAGCTGCGCCCAAGGAAGGGGAGGCCAATGACTCCTGACCTGGTAGAGCCGACTCTTTGGGAGAGCATTTTTGATCTTGTGGGCGCAGCCTTGATCATGGCTGGCGCGACCTTCACCCTGATTGCGGGCATCGGCCTCAACCGTTTCAAAGACCTGTTCTCTAGGACGCACGCCGCAGCTAAGCCGCAGATGCTGGGCCTGATGTTCCTGTGCCTAGGTCTGGTCAGCATCATGAGGACGTGGCAATGGGCCGCCATCGCAGCCCTGGTGATTGCGATCCAAATGGTCGCAGCACCGGTCGCGTCCCACCTGCTTGGCCGCGCCGCTTACACCGCGGGGCTAGAACAGAGCGACTCTTTGGTCCTGGATGAGCTCAAAGCCGGAGACTCGACACCGGCTAACGACTAGTCGTCGTCTTGGGCCCAAGAGTCGTAGTACCTGTCTTCGTCATCAGAGTCGTGCCCTGATGGCTCCGGGTCTTTACTGCCCGCGAGTTCACGCTCGAGTGAATCAAAATCAGTGTCGGGGCTAAAGTACTTCAGCTTCCGCGCCACTTTCATGTGCTTTGCCTTTTGACGGCCGCGCCCCATGGGGTCGACCCCCTCTTAATGTTACGGGTCCGCTCTCCGGTCCCCTGGTCCAATCATGTCTGTTCGCCCCGATAGTCTATCTTGACCCGGGGCTTTGCTGCCACGGAAACCTCAAAGGTGGTCCCTGGCGTGAGTGTTGTTAAGAACGAAGCTTGTGTCGAAGCACCAGCAATCCCACGACGCCAACTCCGACAGCCACGGCGATTGCTACCTTTTTTATTGCTTCCGGGTCGCCCTCGCGGGCGTTGTCCAAGGTGGTCTGCACCTTGTACTTGGTCTCTTCAGCCACGTACTTCGCGTCCTCGTTCAAGTGAGCGATCTGGGTTTGCGGCTGGACTTCGTGGACCAGCGACTCAAGGGTCTTCATGAACTTGTCGCGACTAGCGTCAATCTGCGCGCGAAGTTCCTGTTCGGCCTGAGAGGTAGTCGCCTTCTTTGAACTCACTTGTTCGTCCCTTCCTCAACAGCGGTCATGACAGCTTCAATATCTTCCGAGACGGCCTCGCCGCGTGGAGCTTCGTCCACGGCGTCCCTCGCGAGCTTCACGCCGATCACCACGAACACGATGATCAAGACAAGCAGGATGCCCCAGACAATGAGGGATGCGGCCCAGTCTGGAACCGCGTGCGCGAGGCCGAGCTCTGCGGTGTGGAACGCCCACCAAACAAAGTAGAGCAGCAGCAGCACCGCGCCTGCAACCAGACCGACGCCGAAGCCAAGCTTGACGCCGGCAGCCTTGGCCTTCAGCTTGAAGAGTTCAATCTGGGCGGTGACCATCGCCTTGCCCTCTTCGATGCCTGTCTGCACCAGAAGTGGGATTGATGGACGCTCGGGTCTTACAGGGGCTGTCCTTCGCGCCCCAGAACCTGGCTCAACCCAAAACTCTTCCACGAAGACTTCTTCGAACTCGGGGGATGATTCGTCGCTCATCGTTGCTCCTCAGCTCCTGCGGCGCCCGCCACTGCGCCCGCGATTCCCATCTTTCCATTAATACAGGGCTTGCGGTGCCCCCGGGGAGCACTCTCATCACCCGAGTTGCACTCTCATTGGATCTGAACTCGTTTGAGAGGACTCCCTGAGGGCGACACGGCCCGGCTACGCTTCGAGGCCGACACGGCCCGGCTACGCTTCGGGGCCGACACGGCCCGGCTTCACTTCAAGGCTGACACACCCCTGCTTCACTGCCGGCGCTGGACAACAACCTAGCAAAGCGATGCCGGGGGCTCGGGACCCAACTGTGGACAAGCTCGAAGAGACTGCGCGGCAACGGGAGAACGTTGCGGGAGCCGGCCCTATGGGCCTGGAGCAACCTGGCCCGGAAGAGAGTCCAGAATCTTTTGCGCTCGCGTAACCACCTCTTGCTGCTCCGCTGACAAAGGGGCCCGCGGCGAACCTGACGGGGGCATTGCAAGGGGGGCAGACAGCATCGCCGCGGAACGTACCGTCGCTGGGGATACAGGTTCCTCCACTTCAAGAACAACGGAGGCCGGGTCAACTTCACGAAGAACGGGCACAGAGTCACTGCCCCCCGCCCATTCGGTCAGGCGACCGCCAGACAACTTCCAAACGTGAGTATTTGCTGACAACTCCCACGGTTTTTGCCCACTGGCGATAACCACTTTGCCGTCCTCGAAAGCAACCCTGCGCAGGGCGTCCTGCACGGCGGCGGCCTGTTCCGAGCTCAGGTCTCGAAGCGGCTCATCTGCCACAACGATGGGGGCCGGCGTAAGCAAGAGCCTTCCGCACCGCACCAACTGCGCCTCACTTTCAGAGAGTTGGTGCGGGCGCCTATTCAGAATGGGTTTCAGACCCAGGCCGTCAACAACCTGATCCAGCTCCCTTGGAACTATGGTGGCGCGGCGCAGGTCGCCCGGAAGCATCAGGTTCTCCATCACGGAAAGCGACGGGATCAATGTGGTGTCATCAAACAGGGGCGCCACCTGCGTCCGCGCCAACTTCGCTAGCCTGCGCGGCCGAAGACGCGAGGTTGGCGTCCCAGAGACTGTAACGATCCCCGATGTCGGCTTCTGTAAAGCCGCGAGAATGCGAAGCAAAGTTGACTTACCGGACCCTGGTTCGCCAACAACCTGGGTCAGCGACCCCTGCTCCGCCTGCAGATTGACGTCCTCAAGCACCGGTCGTTTACCGGCACCCCGCCCGTAAGCCACCCCAACGCCAATCGCCACGACGGACGGCTTACCCCCGGGCTCAGTCCTTTTTCTTCGCATCGGTCCCCTCTAGCCTAAGGACGCGTCTTCGGAGAAACCTTGTAGGTCTCCTCTACATCGGTAACACTAACCGGAGCCAAGACAGTGTTGATTTGATCCATGATCTCCGGATCCAACCGGACCCCCGATGCCTGAACGGTTTCATCAAGTTGGCGGGGGCGCGACGCGCCGACCAGCGCTGCCGCGATGTTCGGGTTCTGGAGCACCCAGGCTATAGCCAGTTGTGGCATGGTCAAGCCGGCCTGGGCCGCGATCGGCTTTAGCAGTTGGACCTGTTCCAAGATTTCGCGGGTCAAGAAGCGCTTCACGAAGTCCCCGCCGCCCTTCTTGTCCGTTGCGCGGGAACCCGCAGGCGGGGCCTGTCCTGGCAGGTACTTCCCGGACAGCACGCCCTGGGCCATCGGGGACCAGACAATCTGTGACATCCCCAATTCCTGGCACGTGGGCATCACCTTCCCTTCCACAACGCGCCAAAGGGCCGAATACTGCGGTTGGTTCGAGACCAACTGGATCCCAAGCTCGGTTGCCAAGCGATGACCCTCACGGATTTGTTCAGCCGTCCATTCGGAAACCCCGATGTACATGACCTTGCCTTGATGCACCAGGTCGGCAAACGCTTGGAAGGTCTCTTCCATAGGCGTTTCGTAGTCGAAGCGGTGTGCCTGGTAAAGATCGACGTAGTCAAGCTTTAGTCGCTTCAAAGAACCGTGGAGGCCGTCGAAAATGTGCTTTCGCGATAGCCCCGACTGGTTCGCACCGCCCTTACCCACGGGCCAGTAGACCTTAGTGAGGACTTCGAAAGTGTCCCGTGGTAGCCCTTTCAGGGCCTTCCCCAGGATCTTTTCAGCCTGGCGGTTCGCGTAAACGTCCGCAGTGTCAAAAGTGGTTATGCCGAGGTCCAAGGCGCGGTGAACCGTCTTGATAGCGCGGTCAGCTTCGACCTGCAGTCCGTGAGTCACCCAGTTGCCGTAAGTGATTTCAGTAATCTTGAGCCCGGAGTTGCCCAGGTAGCGATATTCGACCATGGGCTAAAATTACCACCCGACAGCGTCTTTAGGCCGACTCGAAGATCCTAAGCCGGTGCGTGTGGGTTTCTCCCGGCGCCAGGACGGCTAGGTCCTCTCCCGTGTTAAAAGCGTTAGGGGGGCAAGTCATCGGTTCGACGGCGACGCCGCGTCGGTCCTGGGGCTCCGCTGTGAAGAGTTGCAGCCAGGGCTCATCGCAGATCAGTGCGACACGCATCCCTGTGAGTGTGTCCTTCAGGGAAACCTCCCAGGTCTTTGATTCGGGTTCCAGGGCAAGTCCGGTGAAAGCGTGATCCAAAAAGACACTCTTCAAAGCCCGCCCCTCACGCAGGTCGAAGTGAGTGCCGTCCACGGGGGCGAGTCCCGTCGGGGTCAGGTCCCGGTCCACCGTGGCTACCTGACTCGCAGGCGCGGTAAGAACGCAGTCGTCAATGCTGGCGCCGTCGCAGGTGAGGTAGGCGTGCGTGCCAGTGCCGTAAGGGGTAGCTCCCGATCCGACGTTGCGGCTCACTATTTCGATGCGCAAGCCCAGCAGGGGATCAAGCGTGTACCGAACGCTGGTTTCCAACTCGAACGGGTACCCGTCAACCGGGCCTGTAAAAACACGTAGCTGGACTGACCGCTGGTCCTGCTTAACGAGTTCCCAGTCATTCCAGCACTGCAAACCGTGCAACGCAGCATTCCGCTCAGGCTCATTGATCGGAACATTGAGCCTGCGTCCCTCAAAAACGTAGGTGCCACCGGCAATCCGGTTCGGCCAAGGAATCAGTACGCGACCGTTGTAGCCCGCAGGTTTTTCGGCTGGGTCGTGGGGCAAAACCAGGTTACGGCCTGCGCGGGTCAAGCTGGCCAACCCTGCTCCTTCTCGAGTTACCCTCGCCCTGTATTCCCCCGCCGAAATGTCGAAGAACATGCTGCCGCCCCCTTTTTGAAAAACCTACCATTGCAGCGGCGGAGCGCTTCCAGGAGCAGAGAGGTTGAGCGAAGCGAGGGACATGGGGACCTTGGCATCACGGTTTTCGAGTAAGTTGTATGGGTGAGCAACTACAGGGGCGGACCGGAGCACACGCAGGCGCCTGCGTTTGTCCATGACTCACCCCGCGAACAGTACAGGCGGGCTAGGACCCGACGCCAAACCATCATTTACGGCTCCACGATCGTGGCCCTTGTTATCGCCCTACTGGTGGGGCTGCTTGGCCTTGCCGGGTCCCTACTGACCTCCTTCGATTCGGACTTCAACCGTAAGGTCAGCTACGCGAAACTGGGCGACACCCCCTGTCCGACTGCGGATGCGCGTCCGCAGGGCCCGGACGGCGTGCGCCTGCTGATCTACAACACGACCGCTACCGCAGGGGTTGCAGCCTCCGTAGCCGCGTACTTCGAAGAACTCGGCTACGAAATCGCCGGGACCGACAACGCCTCCCTCTATCGTGGGAACGTCCTTATCGAGACCGGACCTCGCGGCGTTGACGACGCGTACACCATTGCCAGGTTCCTGGGCGCGGACGTTCGGATTCGGCTAAACAACTTCGAAGACAAAACGCTCACCGTGCTGATTGGTGAAGGGTTCGCCGGCGTCCCGGACGAAGAAGAGACCGAAGCGATCCTGAACCACTCGTTCGCCCTGATCCCCCTGTCGGGGTGCCTCCCCGTAAAGGAACCCGAGGGCGGCTGGGCTGTACCTCAAGAACTTTTGGACGCGCAGTCCGGGCAGTCAGGCGAACAAAGTGACGATCAAGCGGAAGAGGCCGTAACCGACGACGAATGAGGCCGACGCTTCGCATCGCGACTGTTTCTGAGCATCACGGAAAGGTATTGGGCGCCGGTCAGAACGTGACCGACCACGCCCAACGTTGTGATCACCAAAGCTGCGACCCGAAGGCCCGGACTCTGTAGCGCCGCCGCCAGAATCAACGCTGGCAGACCCAGCATCAGCAGGACAGTGCGAGCCTTGCCTAGCAAAGAAACAGGGACGTCAGGGTACCCATGCAGAAGAACGGTGGCTACAAGAGCTAACGTTGCGTCAACGGCCACGATCGCCACAAAGAGGTACCAGGGGAGCAAGCCCCCGATCACCAACGCCAAAGCGGTAAGAAGGATCGACGCACGGTCAGATAGTGGGTCCAGCTCCGTGCCCAGCGGCGTTTTCTGGTCAAGTTTCCGAGCCAAGAACCCATCCAGCGCGTCTGAAGTCCCCAGGAAGAACAGAGCGACCAGGGACCAGCCGTAGTTCTCAGATGCAAGCAAACCAAGCGACAATGGCAGCAAAACCGTCAGACGCATGAAAGAAACAATGTTGGGAACGGTCCAGATCGGACTAGACACGGATTCTGTGGCGTTCATGCCCGCTTCTGCTCCCTGATCGCTGCGAGCCACGCAGCTTGGCGTTGGTACGATTGCCACTCTACTAGCGAGACCACTTGGATGAACAAATGGAACCAGCAACGCTGAGCACCCACAGCCTCACCAAGCAGTTCGGGTCGGTCCTGGCCGTCGATGACCTCACTTTCGAGGTGTCACCTGGAAGGATCACCGGATTTCTTGGCCCAAACGGCGCGGGCAAGACAACAACCCTCCGCATGCTCCTTGGGCTCACCATCCCCACAAGTGGAACTGCACTGGTGGAGGGGAAAAGGTATCAGGACTTGGAAAAGCCGATGCAGACCGTCGGCGCGCATTTAGAGTCGCGGAGCTTTCAGCCCGGACGCACGGGCCGCGACCACCTAAAGGTCGCATGTGCAGAAGGCGGCCTGAACCCATCAGGCATCCCCGACCTACTTGACCTGGTCGGGATGAGCGCCTCAGCCGACCGGAAAATGGGCGGCTACTCACTGGGAATGCTGCAACGTTTGGGGCTCGCCACAGCCCTTCTTGGAGACCCCAGGATCCTGTTGCTTGACGAACCGGCAAACGGACTGGACCCGGAGGGAATCAAATGGCTCCGAGAGTTCTTACGCATGTACGCACGTGGGGGCCGAACCGTTTTTCTGTCTTCTCACCTTCTTTCTGAAATCCAACTCATGGCGCACGACGTGGTCATCATCAACCACGGCAAGCTGGTCGCATCCGGTTCAGTGCACGAACTGGAAGCACTGAAAGGTGGGGTGGTCTCCGCCTGTGCCGAAGATCCTCAAGAACTCCTGGCAGGTCTTCTCCGCGCCGGCCTGGACGCGGGCCTTACGGTCGACCCGCAAACGGGACTCCCTGCGCGGGTGAGTGTAACGGGCGCAACCGCTGCGGAGGTCGGCCTTGCGGCGTTCCAAGCTGGGATCCCACTGACGCACCTCGCTGAGACAGACTCAGGCCTGGAAGACCTGTTCGTTTCTTTGATCGGAGGCCAGCAGTGAACCGCTCACGTAACGCAACCCACGGCGAATGGGTCAAGATTTTCACCACGAAATCCTGGTGGGTACTGGCTCTGGTCATGGGACTCTACGTCGCTTTCACAGCCGCCGTGGTTGCAGGGAGCGTCGCGCTGGTCGGGAGCTCGGCCGCCGGAGTCACGACACTTAGCTTTGGCGATTCTCAGCTGGCGCTCATGGTTTACGGCCTGGGTCCAACAGTCGCCTACCTGTTCCCCGTGCTACTAGGGGCCCTCTCAGTCACCTCCGAGTACCGCCACCACACCCTAGGGCCAACGTTTGTTTGGAACGGGAGCCGCACTGCCGTGCTGGGGGCGAAAGTCTCAACGCAGTTTCTGATGGGCCTGCTCTATGGCGTCCTGGCACTGGCGGCCGCTGTCCTTGGCAGCGTGTTTTTCTTCCTCCATGCGGGTTTCCCTACAGCCCTGGGCAGTGGGGAAACCTGGCTGATGTTCCTACGCGCAACCGTCGCCATGGGCCTTTGGGGCGCCCTGGGGGTCGGGATTGGCGTTCTGGTTCGAAACCAGGCGGCCGCGATCGTCGTAGTGCTGGTGTTCACCCAGTTCTTGGAGCCAATCCTGAGGATGGTCGGGGCGCTGAATGACACCTTTGCGAAGGTTGCCACGTACCTGCCTGGGGCCGCGTCCGACGCCTTCACCGGAGCCAGCTTCTACACCGGGGTGTTCGGAGCTGGAAGCTACCAGAGCCTGGGCTGGTGGGGCGGGGGCCTGCTGCTTGCCGGCTACGCAGCCAGCCTCATCTTCCTGGGCTGGCTGCTGCGCTGGCGCGGTGACGTCGACTAAACGCTACTGCTCCGGGTCGTACATGGCGTCGATGTCCTCTTCGGGCAGGACTCCATCCAGGCCGTCCTCCCCCTCGGCTAGGCGGCGCCTTCGCGAATAGGCGGGCGAGTCCAGTTCCGTTCCAGAGGGCGCAGAAGCCGGGGAAGCCGCTTCTAGGTTGGTGCCGCGAAGCTTCGAAACCCACGTCATCACGTGGTAGATGACAATGGCGGCTGCCGAACCCAAGGCGATGCCTTCAAACACCAGCCCGCCCGGTGCCCACGTGAAGTTGGCGATCCCGACTATCAGGGCGACAGCCGCGGTGTTCAAGTTCACGGGGTTCGAAAAGTCGACCTTGTTTTGGACCCAGATCCTAACGCCCAACAGCCCGATCATCCCGTACAAAACGGTAGCTGCACCACCAAGGACCCCGGAGGGGATAGTGCTGATGACCGCGCCGAACTTCGGCATCATCGAAAGGACCAGCGCGCTTCCTGCAGCAACCAGGTAGGCGGCAGAGGAATAGACGCGCGTCGCCGCCATAACCCCGATGTTCTCCGCGTACGTCGTTGTGCCTGAGCCACCACCCGCACCCGCGAGCATCGTGGAAAGGCCATCGGCGAAAAGGGCTCGCCCCGTCAGGTGGTCCAGGTTCTCCCCCGTCATTGCGGAGACCGACTTCACGTGCCCAACGTTTTCTGCGATCAGCACGAAGACAACGGGAATGAACAGTCCCAAGGTCGTAACTGAGAAGGCGGGGGTTTGGAACTCAGGGAGCCCAATCCAGGCGGCCTGCGCTACGGGCTCGAAATCAACCTCGCCTTGGATCACCGCCGCGGCGTACCCAATCAGGACACCGAACAGAATGGAAAGACGCCCCAGAATGCCCTTGAACAAGACCGTTATTAGGACGATGGCTGAGATCGTGATGACCGCGGTGAGCGCACCCTCTTTCACCCAGTCCCACGCGGCCGGCGCCAAGTTGAAACCGATCAGCGCGACTATCGCACCTGTCACGACGGGAGGCATGACTATGTCGATCCATTTCGCGCCGGCGAAGTGAACAATCAGCCCAACCACGGCGAGTGTCGCACCGGTAGCAACGATCCCCCCAAGCGCATATTGGGGGCCAAGAGTCGATGACACCGCCAGAATCGGGGCGATCAGCGCGAACGAGGAGCCCAGGTACGAGGGGATCTTCCCAGCAGTGATCAGGAAGAACAGTATGGTGCCGATGCCTGTGAAGAACAGCGTCGTGTTCGGGGGAAACCCCGTAATGAGTGGCACAAGGAACGTGGCGCCGAACATTGCGACGACGTGTTGCATGCCGATGCCCGCGGTGCGGCCCCAGGATAGGCGCTCGTGCGGTAGCACGACCTCCCCGGCTCCCACGTGCACGCCGTCTCCGTGTAGTTGCCATTTGAATAGAGGTCGTTTCGAACTCATTGCAATCCGATCAGTAGTATCTGCGCCAGGGCGCTATGAACCTGTCGGAACCTCAGGGTAAAAGATCGGGGAGTTCCCTGGCACAAGCTTCGCACGTTTTGGTCGTGGTTGCGCGAACCGCGACAGTCGGCGACGATAGGGCTGACTATTCCTCCACGGCCTTCCGTGGCGCTGAACGGAACACGCATGGAAAATGATCTTGAGTCTCTAGCCTCCAATCCCTCCACTCCCGCAGCGGAACTCCAGCGCTTAGCTGGTGACTACCCGAGCCTGCGGCCCATCATTGCGATGAATCCGTCCGCCTACCCGGCGTTGCTTGATTGGTTGGGCGAGTTGCAGGACCCCGCCGTGAACCTGGCGCTGGAACAGCGTCGTGCCGCCATCGCCGCTTCTGCCACAACTCCGCAGAGGGTCTCGGTGATAGCCTCCCCTGCTGCCCCTCGGACCGTCTCTCAGGCTCCGGCTAGACCGCAGCCCCTCCCTCAAACTTCGGGGGCCCCGCAACCCTGGGCTCAGGTGGGCGAGCCAGCACCACAAGCGAAGGAACGCAAGGTGGGAGTAATCGTGGCGTGGGTTGCCGCCCTGGTGTTGCTGGTGGCAGCGGCGGGCCTCCTCACCTTCGTCCTGCTGAACAAGGACGATTCCCCAACAACGGCCGCCTCCACGCAGGAAGAAACAGCGGTCGCTGAACAGGCAGAGGAACAAGAGGAATCGCAACTTGTCGAAAAGGACGAGTTCCAGGACCAAGAGCAACAGGAAGAACTCCCCATTCGCTACCCTGTGCCCAGCTCGGCGATCAGTGCGTCCAACATTGTGGCACCTAGTGGGAACATCATTTGTCGCCTGGGTGAAGAAGGCGTTTCTTGCACTATCTTGCAGTACACGTTCTCGGACCCGACCCTCAGCGCCTGCGCCGGCTCCCCCGTAACCCTCACGACAACCGACAACTTCGCGGACGTCAACTGCACCAACCCACAGGTTGGGACAACTGGCGCCACGTCCCTGTCATACGGGGACTACGCAACGTTCGGTAACGGCGCCTGCCTTTCCGACTTCTCCGGTATGAGCTGCTGGGACGTCCGGACAGGGTCCAGCTTTGCTGTGGCGCGCGAGGGGTTCGTGACCGGAAACCAGGGGAGCATCTCTCCCGGACAGTTCTGGTGGAACTAAACGTCCCCAAAAACTTCCACAAAGTTTGCCAGGACTCGCCCAGCCACGTGGTTGCCCGCTCCGTAGCGCCCGGTGGTGACTAACGACTCAGTATCCCCGATCCCAGAGTCTCCCGCGTCGTGGAAGGCAGTAATCCTTGAGCCGATCAGTTCGGCATCCAGTTCGGGGCTGAACTGGACCCCGTAGACGCGCTCGCCAGTGCGGAAAACTTGAACCGGCGTGTTGAGGGACCTGGCAAGACGCACCGCGGATGCCGGCAGGGTCTCTACCGCTTCCCCGTGGTTGACGTATGCGGGAAAGGCCTCGGGAAGAGAATCGAAGACGGGGTCTTGCTTGGCCTCACGTGTCAACTCGATCTCCGTTAGTTCCCCAAATTCCGCGAACTCGCTAGAAACGGACCATCCAAGTACTTTCGCCAGGATTGGAGTTGCGTTCCCCGTCGCAAGGAGAGGGGTTTCAGCTTCCAGAAGCTGAGTGAACAGTGCAGCCAACTCTTGTTGGACCCACTTCTGGGTCTGCGAGACGTACCCGTTTGCACCCCCGCCGTATGGGGAGCCCGCCACGAAGACGCCAGCGTAGTTGGCAGGGTCGATTTCGGGCAACCCCACCAGGTCGAACTCCGCAAGCTCTAGCTGGTCGGGTCCCAGGTGCGTTGAACGAAGGTAAGCGTTGTATTCGCTCGCGAGAGCTTCTTCTTCGGGGCGGGTTGAAACAAGCAAGAAAGGCAGCATGATGCAAGCTTAGCTACCTGATCGAAACTTGTGAGAACCCGATGCCCTCAAGAACGCGGGCCGCCTGATCCGCTTCCCAGTGCGGACCCTCACTCAATGGGGTCACGCTGGGCTCCTGGGACCCCGACGTCTGCTCTCGAGGCTTCCGATACCTTTGCAACGCGAAGTTCCGTGCTCCTCGTTCGCGACTCCACTTCGCGACCTGCTCCGCGTAGTCGATCATTTCTGGGGCAGTGACCCGCCCTTCTCCAAGCAGGCCCGGCCAAAGTGTTAGCCGGACCTCCCAAGAAAAGTCTCTATCCTTGTGCGCACTGTCCGGACCGCGCGCCGCGTCAAAGTCGGCAAGCACGCCCAGCGCGGACTCGGCTCGCATCGCCGCTGCGGGACTCCCCGTGGCCAGTTGGTACGTGCCCGGCGTCGCCTTGACATCCAGTCCCACCCAGTCAACTAAGCCCTGGTTCAGCAGGTTAGCGAGGCGTTTTGGATAGGCACCCCCGGTGTGCAAACCAACCTTGAACCCGAGCTCCTTCACTTCAGCCATCGCAGCTTCAAGCGGCCCCGAACCGTTGCTTGAGGCTTGCAGCAACGCTTCCCCGCCGGAAAAGACAACGCCGTCCAGTAGCCCAGCGCGTTTTCCCATCAGGTCCGACACCTGCTGCCAGGGCACGGTTCCAGGGGCTCGAACATCCAGGATCTCAGCGTTGTGGCAGTAGGGGCAACGCCACGGGCACCCCTGCAAGAACAGGGAGGCAGCGATCTTTCCAGGCCAGTCGACCGTGGAGAAAGGAACTAGCCCGGCTATCCGCAGTTCCTCTGCCTGCGCAGTCACGCGAACGAGGACACCAGCTGGCCGTGCTCAGCCGCAGCACCTTCGGTGAACGGCAGGCGCTCGGCATGCTCGCCCTTCTTCCCGATGTTGAACGCGGAGACGGGGCGGAAGTAGCCCATGACACGCGTCCAGACCTCACACTGCTGCGGCTCTGCGTCCGGGAAGTCTTGGGCGCAACGCGAGCAGACCGGCTGTTCCCCATCCAAGTAGCCGTGCACAGGGCAGATCGAGAACGTGGGGGTGATGGTGATGTAGGGGACCTTGAACGCGGTCAGGGTGCGTTTCACCATTTGCTTGCAGGCCTCACCACTGCTCATGCGCTCGCCCATGTAAAGGTGAAGAACCGTGCCACCGGTGTACTTGCCCTGCAAGACTTCCTGTTCTTCCAGAGCCTGGAAGGGGTCGGCAGTGAAGCCCACGGGAAGCTGCGAAGAGTTCGTGTAGTACGGCTGTTCTTCCGTTCCTGCCTGCAAGATGTCGGGGAAGCGAGCCTTGTCTTCTTTCGCGAAGCGGTATGTCGTGCCTTCGGCCGGAGTTGCCTCAAGGTTGTACATGTGGCCCGTTGACTCTTGTAGTTCCACCATGCGCTCGCGGATGTGGTCCAGAAGCTTCACTGCGAGGTCGTGCCCGTAGGGGGTGGCAATGTCGTGTTCGTCTGCGGTGAAGTTTCGGACCATCTCGTTGACACCGTTGATGCCGATGGTCGAGAAGTGGTTGTCGAGTGTGCCCAGGTAGTGCCGGGAGAAGGGGAACAGGCCCCCATCCATCTGTTCCTGGATCACCCTGCGCTTGATCTCAAGGCTTTCTGCCCCGGCGTCAATCAGACGGTCCAGTTCGGTGATTAGGCCGTCCCAGTCGCCCGCAAACCGGTAGCCCAGGCGGGCAGTGTTTATGGTGACCACGCCGATGGAGCCGGTTAGCTCCGCGGAGCCAAACAGCCCGTTGCCGCGTTTCAACAGTTCGCGCAGGTCAAGTTGCAACCTGCAGCACATAGACCGGATCATTCCCGGGTCAAGGTCCGAGTTGATGAAGTTCTGGAAGTAGGGCAGGCCGTACTTCGCTGTCATTTCAAACAGGCGCTCCGCGTTCGGGGAGTCCCAGTCAAAGTCCTTCGTGATGTTGTACGTGGGGATCGGGAAGGTGAAGACTCTACCTTCCGCGTCCCCTTCTGCCATCACTTCAATGAACGCGCGGTTGATAATGTCCATCTCAGGTTGCAGGTCCCCGTACGTGAAGTCGGTGGGCTCCCCACCGATAAAGGGCACTTCGTCGCGCAGGTCCTCCGGGCAGACCCAGTCGAACGTCAGGTTTGTGAACGGGCACTGGCTACCCCACCGGGAGGCCACGTTCAGGTTGAAAATCAGCTCCTGCATGTCCTGCTTCACCTGGTCGAAGCTCATGTTGTCCAGGCGAACAAAGGGAGCCATGTAGGTGTCAAACGAGCTGAAAGCCTGCGCTCCCGCCCACTCGTTTTGCAGCGTCCCCAAGAAGTTGACGATTTGGCCTGCAGCTGAGGAAAAGTGTTTCGGGGGACGGGAGGCGATGGTCCCGGGGACACCGTTGAAGCCTTCTTGTAGCAAACGCTTGAGTGACCAGCCCGCACAGTACCCGGAGAACATGTCAAGGTCGTGGATGTGGATGTCGCCCTCGCGGTGAGCGGTTGCCGCTTCCTCTGGATAGCAGCTTTCTAACCAGTAGTTGGCGATGATCTTGCCTGAGGCATTCAGGATCATTCCGCCCAGGGAATACCCCTGGTTGGCGTTGGCCTGGACACGCCAATCCGCGCGCGATAGGTATTCGTTGATAGTTCCGATCGCGTCCACGTCATAGCGAGTCACTATTTGCCCCCAAATTCCCTGCGACCGCTCCGAACCCACGCCGGCGCGGCGGTCTGCCTCAACAAAACGGCACCTAACCAGGAACCGGTGCCGAACCCATTAACGCCCAAAAACGCCATATGTTGTGGTTCGACACGCGACCTACCCCTAGATGTTGTGCCTCACTGACCTTATTACATCCGTGTAGTTCGGGCTGGGACATTTGTCCCGAACGGCCGGGTGGCCGAGCTCTCTAGAGGGGAGGGAACAGCAGCAAGCGGTAAACAGAAGCGAAGGTCAATGCGGAAAAAGAGAAGACTAAGCCCGCCGCGGCCAGCGCCAATACAGTCCCCGGACTTCCCGCAGCGGCTAGCTCAGTCAGCTGCTGGTGCGACAAGCCGGCCTCGGTCGCCGGTGCGTCCATCGCTACAAACACAGTAGCGATCAAGCTCATCAACAGGGTGACCGCGGAAAATGCGAATGAATAGACCAGCCCCATCGACTCACCACCCTTTTCAACACCCGCGGGAAGGGAGATCATCGCTGCGAAGATGGTCACTGCGAAGGCAGCAACCACGTCAGCGGGGCGGTGCCACCCAAGTGAGATGACGGCGATTCCCACTAGAGCGGACAGTAGGGAACCGGTCACTGCGACTGGCCCTATCGCCCTTTTCGGGAGAACCACCAAGAGTGCCACGACCATTGTTGCGACGACGGTGACGTGGCCCGAGGGAAGTGAGTTCACCAGGGTGTAGCCAACCGAAGTGTCGGGTCTTGACAGGGTCACTTTCAGGATCTGGGTAGCGCCGTTCGCTAACACGAAGAACAGCAGCGCCCGAAACCCTAGGTCCAGCCTGCGTCGAACGGCGGCAATGCCCATGACGAAAAGCGCCCCCACGACCAGGACAGGTTCGGACACCACCTTTGCAAGGACCGCGGAGGCCCAGAAACCAACGTCTGCGCGTTCCCGCACTGCCTCCATCGCAACGGAGTCCAGCAGCTGACCAAGCGCGGTTCGGACCCCAAGCAACCAGAAACTAAGAAAGGTTACGAGGCCTAGAATCAAGAAGAAAAGACGGTAGCCCAGTGCAGCTGAACCTGCCTGCTCTTCACGGCGCACGTGCCCCTCCGCCCTCGTCGGGACGTTTCCCCCAACTCCCGTTAGAGTAATCGAACCTCGGGAGATACGCTCAGCCCGCCTGAGAGGAATGGAACGGATGGAAGACATTGGAGTCAGCGCGCTAGCCCGCGTACACGACGTCTTCACCCGCGCGGGTTTGGACCTAACGGAGCAGAGCGAGTCTTCACTGAAACTCTCGTCCCCAACGGCACACTACATCTGCGACTTTGCGAACCCCGGTGTCTTCCAAATCAAGGGTGTCTGGCGACGCACCGTCGCACTTGAGGACAGGGGAAGCCTGGTCCATTTCGCAGCGCGGTGCAACCGCGAACGGGTGGTGCCCAAGGCATACGTGTTGCCTGCCGCAGCAGGAAGAGCCGTAACGCTTGGCGCTGAAGTCAATGCAGTCACCACTCACGGACTGTCGCGCGACCAGTTCTACGGATTCGTGGATAGCGCCGTGGTGGCGATCGCAACATTCTTTGCCGACGCAGACAAGGACCTACCGCTTGCCCCTGTCTCGATGGGAGTGGTACGCAATTAGCACTTTCAGGAAGGAAAACGGCGCGCCGTTTGAGGCCCCCTCTCCCATCACTCTTGAACGACTACAGGGCGCCCTTGACCAGCTTGGGTTCGACGGCATAAGGGGCGCTGGTTGGCAGGTTTTCTTCGAGTTTGCCGCACTGACCTTTGTCCTTTCGCTGCCGCGCAACAACGGCTACGCCTCTATGCACACTTCCTGGTCGGTTCCGGAAAAAGACAACCCGGGGAAGACCCAGCTCGCGACGATGCTGGACCGCTGGAACCGCGAACGCTACTTCCCCACCCTCTACCTAGTTGAGCGACCACAGGGCTCAACCAATGTCTTCGCCGACTTCGTTGTGTTGGCTAAGTCCGGCCTTTCGGGGATGCAGCTGAACAACCACCTTGTTCTTGGGGCAACCGTCTGCGCGGACGCCATCGACTATGTCCAGTGGTCCCTTCGGGCCCTACAGGACGCGTAGGGCAGGCGCGCTTGGGACAGGATCAGGCGCTACAGGGCGATACCGAGGTTTCCAGCCGACTGCTTAGCTACTTGCATGCGGCGGGGGGAAGTGACGACCGCCTAGTGCACCTGGAAGAGATCGCTGGTCGCGATGAGCAGCTGCGACCTTGGCCGCAGTGGGTCGATCGGCGACTCAGGCGGGTTTACGTTGACCAGGGGATTGACGACCTGTGGTCGCATCAGCGTGAGGCCCTCGACGCGATCCAGGAGGGCCAGGACGTGGTCCTTGCGACTGGGACGGGGTCAGGTAAGTCGTTGCCGGCCTGGGTGCCAGTCCTTTCTGACCTATTGCAGGCCTCCGAGGATTCTTCACTGGAAGCTCACCGCAATCGTCCCACTGCCCTGTACCTAGCTCCCACGAAAGCTCTTGCAGCAGACCAGTTGGCGACCCTCAACAAGTTGACCGCAAGCCTGGAAGAACCGATCAGGGTTGCTCCGGCGGACGGGGATGCGCTACGGGAGGCGAAGCAGTGGGCCAGGGCTCACGCTGATATCGTCCTTTCTAACCCTGACTACTTGCATCATGTCTTGCTCCCAGGACACGAGCACTGGGTCCGGTTCCTGCGATCCTTGCGCTACGTAATTGTCGATGAGCTTCACTACTGGCGCGGGATTACGGGCACCCACGTTGCACTGATTCTGCGTCGCCTGCTGCGCCTTGCCCGCAGCTTGGGGGCCGACCCGCGCGTCATCATGCTCTCGGCCACCGTCCGGGAACCTGAGCGGGTCGGGGCCGCCATGACGGGGCAAGGCAACGTGCGGGCGGTGACAAAGGACGGTAGCCCTGCAGCGCCTCACCACCTGGCCCTTTGGCAACCCGCATTGAACCCGGCGGAGAAGCTGAAACTGGAAATGGGAGGGACGGAGCTGGCGCCGTCCTACCCGATCCCGCCTCTGCGAATAAGCCCGTTCAGCGAAGCCGCCAAACTAGCTGTCGCTTTCATGGAGCGGGACGCGAGAGTTCTGGCTTTCATCCGTTCGCGGTATGGGGCCGAGGGCGTCGCGAACCAAGTCCAAGACCGCCTAGCCCAGAAGGGCTCCCCGCTTTCAAGCAAGGTCCGGGCTTATCGCGGTGGCTATTTGCCCGAGGAGCGGCGGGACCTAGAGAAAGACTTGCGCGGCGGCGCCCTTCAGGCGCTCGCGACCACGAATGCTCTTGAGCTGGGCATCGACATCGCGGGCCTTGACGCCACAATCACCTGCGAGTGGCCGGGGTCGCGCGCTTCCCTGTGGCAACAGGTCGGGCGGGCCGGTAGGGCCGGAAGGCCCGGGGTCTCCGTACTAATCGCCGGGGAGAACCCGCTGGACAACTACCTGGTCCACCATCCCCAGGCTTTGCTCCAAGAGGTCGAAGCAAACGTTCTGGATCTGAGGAATCCCTACGTTTTGGCACCGCACCTTTGCGCGGCCGCGATGGAGCTACCACTTGACCGAAGCGACCTGAACCTGTTCGGCCTCTCTTCCGAAAGCTTGCTGAACACGTTGACTCAGGATGGTTATTTGAAACCACGCGGCGACAAGTGGTACTGGAACTTTGGCCTGGACGGGCGCCCGCACAACTCGATCGACATCCGAGGTGCAGGCGGCGATGTCCAGATCATCGACATCAGAACTGGAGCCGTCATCGGTACGGTCCCAGCGGACAAGGCGGACGCTGAGGTTCACCCGGATGCGATCTACATCCACCAGGGGCAGACTTTCCACGTTCTGGAGCTGACAGCCGTGAACGATGATGCTGAACAACGCATCGCTGTCGTTGAGCGGGTCACCACGCCCCTGCGAACCCGGCCCAGCGTTCACACCGAAGTGCGCATCCTGGACCGAGAAGAGGACGCGAACCAGGCAAACCAGTGGACCAGCCAGGACGGCCTGGTCACCTGGCACACCGGGGAAACCGAGGTGAGCACAAGGGTCACCGATTACGACCTGCTACGCGTGCCCTACATGGAATACATCTCTAACCACCAGCTGACTCTTCCTGAGCGAATCATGGAGACCCAATCGACCTGGTATGTCCTGAACCCGGGTGCCACTACTGTGGCGGGGATCGAGACGGCTGACCTTCCCGGAGCCCTGCATGCTGCCGAGCACGCTGCCATCGGCATTCTGCCGTTGCTTGCGAGTTGCGACAGGTGGGACCTAGGCGGGCTTTCAACGACGGAGCACACGCAGACGCATCGGCCCACGGTTTTTGTCCACGACGCCTTCAGGGGTGGCGCAGGCTATGCACAGGCGGGTTTCGGGAACGCCAAGGAGTGGATCACAAAGACGTTGGAGGTGGTTGAGGGTTGCGCCTGTGAGGAGGGTTGCCCGGCCTGCATTCAGAGCCCTAAGTGCGGTAACCGCAACGAGCCCCTTTCGAAAGCTGGCGCTATCGCGCTGCTGAGGTTCCTGGCGCCCCGCGCCCCCTCCCCAACCGGTTCGGCCGCGGGTTATCACGGCTCGTGACCGCTCAACCCCAAATTAGCGGTTCGGCCGCGGGTTATCACGGTTCGGGTGGGCCGGCCCTGGCCCTGGCAGTCACCAACACCCCAACCCTCTTCGAGACCTCCACGAATGTGTCGGGCCCGCGAACCTCGCAAAGACTGAGCTCAAACCCGTTAGCGTCCGCAACTTGAGCAGCTAAGCCGCAGGCGTCACCAGCCACACCATCCGCTGCGTAAACCGCTACAGATGACCTGTCAGCGCCCGCAAGCGCGGCCATGTCCGCAACCCCCTGCGCTTGCTGCCGCGCCGTCAAAGCGGCCGCAAAGCCCGCTAGCGCGAGTCCCACGACCGTGAGCAAGGTAGCCAGTTGCGCGAACAGCACGGTTGCCGACCCCTGCTCACCCGCTGCTTTGTCCTCACAGCGAGTTTCTGCCTGCTCCGCCATCACTGCTGAGCCCAACTGATGAAGGGTTCCCGGTGCGCTGTGATCTGACAAGTGATGGGAAGTGTCTCCCACTGCCCCAGACGCAGAGCGGGGCTGGTCACCCGAACAGTAAACAAGCCGGAGGAACCATCCACCGCGACGCTGACGGAGCGAGCGCTGACCTGCGTAGCCGCGGAAGCGGCGTCCTGACCCAAAGAGTAGGCGCGCGCCGCGACCCTGGCACTGTGGCAGACCGTGGCGTGGGTGGTCCCCGCCGCGATCGCTACCAAGACAGCTAGGACAACCAGCATGATGGAGCCCATCGACAGGGCCGTCTCTACCGTCACCATGCCGGACTCTGCGTCCACCTCTTCCCGACCCGAAACCTGCTCTTCCACCGTGTCCTCCCTGGCGCCGTCCACCTGTGCCTCTCCGCATTCTTCGCGGGGCGAGCCCTGTGGTTACGTGGCGAGGCTTCGGCTTGGGGACAACCACCTACAACCAGAACTGGGGAGAGCGCGGCTGAAGCCTTCTAGCTCCCAGCCAGCAGGTCCTGAAGATTCTCTTCGATGAGCTTGGGGCTGAGCGTGCCAACATCGATCCGAACCACGTCGCCTGCTGCGTCGATGAAATAGTGAGTCGGCACCCCCATGACACGGTAGAGAGCCCCGAGTTCACTTCCGGGGTCCGCAACCTGTGGGAAAGTCAGGTTTAGACGCTCGGCGTAGTCCGCGACCGTGCCCTCGCTGTCCGACAGGTAGATCCCCACGACCTCGACCCTGTCGCCGTACTGTTCGTGAGCAGCCTCAACGTCGGGAAGCTCAGCACGGCAGTCCGCACACCAAGTCGCGTTGAACACCAGCCACACGGGCTTACCCCGTAGCGATTCAAGGTCCACTTGCTGGCCCGAAACCGTGGTCGCGGTGAATAGCGGTGCAGGCTCCCCAATCTTCGGGGCGGGCTCATCAGAGTCGGGGGTCTCCACGGCCGTGGCGCCCTCAAGTGCGCCCCCTGCACCCCCGGACTCGCCCTTTCCGCTACGGGCCGCTGCGACTCCCCAAACTGCGGCCAGAACTACCAGGGCCACCACGCCAAGGACCAGCACGCTGCCCATGGGTGAAGTCTTCACCCAGGTAAGGAAAGACCGGGACTCCCGCTTGCCCGTCATGCGTAAGAGTGCAAACCACCGAAGAAGTGGTTGCCGAAGTAGGTAAACAGGACAGCCGCAAAGCCCAGCACCAGGAGCCAGGCACTGCGCGTGCCCCGCCAGCCGCGCGTGACCCGGGCGTGCAAATACGCCCCATATATGAGCCACGTGACCAGGGCAGCGGTCTCTTTC
>CAYFRO010000007.1:35258-46672 GCA_964345565.1 uncultured Actinomyces sp. | reverse complement strand
AGGTCCGTAAGGGCACTATCTCCTCGATCGTCAACTTCGGTGCGTTCGTTGACCTTGGTGGCGTTGACGGCCTAGTCCACGTTTCCGAACTGTCCTGGAAGCACATTGATCACCCGTCCGAGGTTGTCGAAGTCGGCATGCCGGTCGAGGTCGAGGTTCTGGAAGTTGACATGGACCGCGAACGCGTCTCCTTGTCTCTGAAGGCCACGCAGGAAGACCCGTGGCAGACCTTTGCTCGCGTTCACGCGATCGGCCAGGTCGTGCCCGGTAAGGTTACGAAGCTGGTTCCGTTCGGTGCCTTTGTCCGCGTTGAAGACGGCATCGAGGGCCTTGTCCACATCTCCGAGCTTGCGCAGCGCCACGTCGAAATGCCCGAGCAGGTTGTGAGCGTTGGCTCTGATGTCTTTGTGAAGGTCATCGACATTGACCTGGAGCGCCGCCGCATTTCGCTGTCGCTGAAGCAGGCAAACGAAGGCATTGACGCGGGCTCCGACGACTTCGATCCTTCGCTTTACGGGATGGCTGCCGAATACGACGAGAACGGCAACTACAAGTACCCCGAGGGCTTCGATCCTGAAACCCAGGAGTGGATGGAAGGCTACGACGAGCAGCGCGAACTTTGGGAGAGCCAGTACGCTCAGGCTCACGCCCGTTGGGAAGCGCACCGTGCCCAGGTTGCTGCGGCAGCCCAGGCGGAAGCCGACGCCGACCGCGTTGAAGATATCGCGGATGCGGCCTACTCGAGCGCTGATGAAGCGTCAGGCACTCTCGCTTCTGACGAGGCCCTTGCCGCGTTGCGCGACAAGCTGACGGGCGGCGAGTAAGGCTTAGCTGCGAAGCGCAAAGAAAGCATTGGAACCGGGGCGGCACAGGCGTGTCGTCCCGGTTTCGCTTTGCCGGCAGGCCCGCCTGTTCAAGCTGGCACATCTTTGCTGGGCGAGGCGCATAAGCTGAGGGATCAGGTGACGGGGTGAGCTGTTCTGTGCGGGAGCAGAGCGGGCAAAGGTGGGCGGGGTGACGGCGCGGCGGATGCGGACTGGTGGTGCTAACGCTGAGATGCTCCCCAAGCTGGGCGTTGCGCGGCAGGGCAGAGCCCCAAAGCTAGCAGAAGGGCGCACCTACATCGGCTTGTCTGGGGGCATCGGCTCCGGCAAGTCGACGGTAGCCCAGGCCTTTGCGGACCTTGGAGCCACGGTCATTTCCGCTGACCAGCTGGCCAGGGCGGTCGTTGAGCCTGGAACATCTGGTCTTCACCAGGTCGTGAAGCGTTTCGGGGGCTCGGTTTTAGACTCTGACGGGTGGCTGGATAGGGCCCTAATGGCCAGGATCGTGTTCGATGACCCGCAGGCACGAGCGGACCTTGAGGCCATCACCCACCCCAGGATTGCCAATCTCGCTAGAGCGCAAGCCGAAGGCGCCATGACTCCCGTTGTTGTTTACGAGGTGCCGCTGTTGGTCGAGCGCCAGATGGCCGACCAGTTTGACCTGGTGGCTGTGGTTGACGCGCCGGAAGAGGCACGTGTGGCCCGCCTGGTCTCGCGGGGGCTCAGCGCCGAAGATGCCGCTGCCCGCATCGCAGCACAGGCCACCGCAGTGGAACGGGCCGCAGTCGCCGACATCTGGATTGAAAACCACGGCTCTGAGCAGGATTTGCGAAACCTGGTGGCAAGAATCTACACCGAGTGGCTCTGAGCCCACCGCTACGGCGTTCCCCATGCGCGAAATCCCCTACATGCTGAATCCTCGGACTGTTCGCTCCCCAGCGCTAGCATGACAGGAGCACTTTCGACTGATGGTTGAAGGGCCCGGCCAGCACACTAGTGACCTTAGTCAGAAATGGGGAGTCTTGACACTGAGGCGGAAGGCTCTGGAAGACGAAGTTGGGCCGAGCGATGCCCTTGAGGCCGTCAAAGCTGCGCCACTTCGGCAGAAGGACTTCAAGGTCGTCTCTGAGTTCAACCCCTCGGGAGACCAGCCGGAAGCGATCGAAGAGATGGTGCGTCGCATCAACGCGGGCGAGCAGGACATCGTCCTGCTGGGCGCCACCGGGACTGGGAAGTCCGCGACCGCCGCCTGGCTGATCGAACAGATTCAACGGCCGGCTCTGGTGATGGCACCTAACAAGACCCTGGCAGCTCAGTTGGCCTCCGAGTTTCGGTCCCTGCTTCCAGACAACGCTGTTGAGTATTTCGTGTCCTACTACGACTACTATCAGCCGGAAGCCTACGTTCCCCAAACCGACACCTTCATCGAAAAGGATTCGTCCATAAACGATGAGGTCGAAAGGCTTCGCCACTCGGCCACCAACTCTCTTTTGACGCGGGCGGACACTGTCGTCGTCGCCTCCGTGTCTTGCATCTACGGCCTTGGAACTCCCGAGGAGTACGTTGCGCGGATGATGTCCCTTGAGGTCGGCCAGGAGATCGGCAGGGACGATCTGCTTCGCGCGTTCGTCGACATGCAGTATGTCCGCAACGACATTGCGTTCACGCGCGGAACGTTCCGGGTGCGTGGGGACACGATCGAGATCATTCCTGTGTACGAGGAGCTCGCGATCCGCATCGAAATGTTTGGCGATGAGATCGATTCCCTCGCTCTGCTCCACCCGATGACCGGGGATGTCATCGAAGAGGTTGATGCGATTCACATTTTCCCCGCGACACACTACGTTGCTGGTGAAGTCCGCATGGCGAAGGCTATTGAGGGCATCGAACAAGAACTCGAGGAACGGGTCGCGTGGCTGGAGAAACGCGGGAAGCTGCTCGAAGCCCAGCGTTTGCGGATGCGGACGACTTACGACTTGGAAATGATGCGCGAGATAGGCACTTGCGCTGGAATCGAGAACTATTCTCGCCACATTGACGGACGCGAGGAGGGGAGTCCGCCTCATACCCTCCTCGACTTTTTCCCCGAGGATTTCGTTCTGATCATTGATGAGTCTCACGTGACCGTCCCGCAGATTGGGGCAATGTACGAGGGCGATATGTCCCGGAAGCGCACCCTTGTCGAGCACGGTTTCCGGCTCCCGTCTGCCATGGATAACCGTCCGCTTAAGTGGGAAGAGTTCCTTGAGCGGATCGGACAGACCGTCTACCTCTCCGCCACCCCCGGGCCCTACGAACTGGAGCGAGACCCAAACCCGGTCGAGCAGATCATCCGTCCAACCGGCCTGGTCGACCCGAAGGTCGTGGTGAAGCCGGTCGAGGGCCAGATCGATGACCTGCTTGAGCAGATTCGGCTGCGGGTTGAGCGTGATGAGCGAGTGTTGGTGACAACACTGACCAAGAAGATGGCGGAGGACCTCACCGTTTACTTGGCGGAGCGCGGTGTTCGCGTTGAGTATCTCCACTCGGATGTCGACACACTGAGGCGGGTCGAACTGTTGCGTGAGCTACGCCAGGGAAAGTTTGACGTCCTCGTCGGCATCAACCTGCTCCGCGAGGGACTGGACTTACCCGAGGTCTCGCTGGTTTCCATCCTGGACGCTGACAAGGAAGGGTTCCTGCGCTCCACCCGGTCACTGATTCAAACGATTGGCCGTGCAGCCCGTAACGTCTCGGGTGAAGTGCACATGTACGCGGATACCATCACTGACTCAATGAAGGCGGCACTGGATGAGACCAACAGGCGCCGCGAAAAGCAAGAGGCCTATAACAAGGAACGCGGGATCGACCCGCAACCTCTGCGCAAGAAAATCGCGGATGTTACGGACATGCTGGCTCGCGAGGTCATCGATACCGAGGAGCTTTTGGCCGGGGGGTACAGGAAGTCGAAACCCAGGCAGGCCGTCAAGGACTCCCTGCTACCGCCGGTTAGGGATCGCGGTGCGTTGCCCCAGGCCGAAAGCGATCTGATTGCGTTGATCCAGGAGCTGACAGAGCAGATGCTCCTGGCGGCTGAAGAGCTACGTTTCGAGGTTGCGGCCAGGCTTCGAGACGAAATCAAGGACTTGAAGCGGGAACTCCGAGGAATGCAGTCCGCCCGCAAGTAGACGCCGTCCGCCCGGAGCGGGCGCCGCTGGAACGGTTTGGCCGCGAGTTAGGACCGTGAGACCGGCCAAATGGGTCTTTATCGGTCGTAACCCGCGGCCCAACCGGGGTGTAACCCGCGGCCGAACCGGGGCGTCTGGGGCGGTGTGGTGGAGTTTACGCCTCCCTCCCATTGCCGATTCCAGCCCCCGTTATAGGCTTGGCGGGCGAGGGGAGTAATCCTGCAGCTCAGCGTCGTCACCACGGCTAACGCCCGGCGCTGACACCCAGAGAAGATCCGGGTGGATAAGACCTCGATGTCTCGTCAGCACTGCGCGGAGGAAACCCTTGGAAATAGGCCCCTGGTCGTGGCTGGTCCTATCAGCCATCGTCATCGTCATCATCACCATCGACATCGTCGGCCACGTGCGCACCCCGCACGCCCCCTCAATGAAGGAAGCCGCGAGATGGAGCGCAGGCTACGTCAGTCTCGCCATGCTTTTCGGGGCCTTCGTCTGGATAGTCCACGGCTCCACGTTCGCGGGACAGTACTTTGCCGGCTACGCAACCGAGGCCGCACTGTCGATCGACAACCTCTTCGTCTTCGTCATTATCATGGGAGCATTCCGAGTTCCGCGTGAAAGCCAGCAGAAGGCGCTCCTCTCTGGCGTCATCATCGCCTTGGTTCTGCGCCTGATCTTCATCTTGGCGGGCGCCGCACTGGTTGAGCGTTTCTCTTGGATCTTCTACATTTTCGGCGCCTGGCTGCTTTGGACCGCGTTCACCCAGGCCCGCGCCGGCGTTCAATCGGACGTAGAAGAGGAGGCCGAGGCCGAATACGAAGAGACCAGGATGACCCGCTGGATCCGCAAGGTTGTCCCTGTGGCGGATGGGTTCAAAGGCGAAAGGTTCCTGTGGCGCCACGCCGGGAAAACCTACATCACCCCTCTATTCATCTGCGTGATCGCTCTGGGCTCTGCGGACATCATGTTCGCCTTCGACTCGGTCCCTGCGATCTTTGGTTTGACCAGCGAGCCCTACCTGATCTTCGCCGCAAACGCTTTCGCGCTGATGGGGTTGCGCCAGCTCTACTTCCTGATCGACGGGCTTCTGGGCAGGCTCATCTACCTTCACTACGGTCTCGCCCTGATCCTGGCTTTCATTGGCGTAAAGCTGGTCCTGCACGCCCTCCATGAGAACAACCTTCCATTCGTCAACGGCGGGGAGGGCCTGTTGGTTCCCGAAATAGGGATCGGAGCGTCCCTCGCCATCATTTCTGGGACACTGGTGCTTACGGTTCTTGCGTCCTTGGTTGGCAGCCGAAGGCGTCAGAGACTGCAGGTTCAAAGCGGACCTGGACCGGACTTGGAGGCGGGAGACCAGCCTAGGGAGGGGTAGCTTTGACTGCGGACGCCGTCCAGGAGGTTGGGCTCACCAGTGAGCAGGTGGCTCAAAGGCACAGGGAAGGCCAGTCCAACAAGGTCGACCAGTCGACGTCCAGACCCCTAAAAGCGATTCTTCGCACCAACCTTGTCACCGTTTTCAACGGCATTCTGATCACGGCCATGATTGCCGTGCTCGCGGTTGGGGACTGGCGCGACGCTGTCTTTGGGTTTGTGCTGGTCCTGAACCTGATCATCGGGATCTTCTCGGAGCTGCGTTCGAAACGGGCCCTGGATAAGCTGGCGGTGCTGACCGCGCCCACCATCACCGTGTACAGGGATGGGAAAGAGCAAGAGGTCCCCACTGAAGACCTCGTGATTGACGACGTCATCTCCCTAAAACTAGGAGACCAGGTTCCCGCGGACGGGACCGTCCTGACTTCTCACGGCATGTCCGTCGACGAAGCCGCGCTCACGGGAGAGTCGAAGCCCGTTCGGAAGAAACCTGGGGACAAGCTGCTCTCTGGCACCTCTATAGTCGGTGGCAGTGGCACGATGCTTGTCAAAGTGATCGGAGAGGACTCGTGGGCTCAAAAGATCACCAAGGAAGCCAAACAGTTCTCTAGGGTGCACTCTGAGATCCAGGACTCAATCGACAAGGTCCTGACATGGATCACCTGGATCATTCCAGTCATCGCCATCGTCTTGTTCTGGTCCCAGATGCGCACCGGTGACGATTGGCGCACTGCTGTCGTTCTAACAGTGGCAGGTGTGGTCGGCATGATTCCACAGGGATTGGTCTTGCTGACCTCAATGAACTTCGGAATCGCTGCGGCAACTCTGGCCCGCAAGAACGTGCTTGTTCAAGAACTGCCTGCCGTTGAGATTCTGGCTCGTGTCGATGTCCTCTGCCTAGACAAAACGGGCACCATAACGACCGGTGACATCAGGGGCCGTGAACTGGATGGGCCACCTAAAGCGGAGCCGGGCGAACCCACTCGGGCTCAGGCTGAGTCCGCGCTGAAGGTCCTGGTTTCGGACGCAACAAACGCGACCGCGGTGGCGACGATGCAACTGGTGAAGGACGCCCAGGTCCCCAAGCACGGCGACGACAACCTGGTCCCTTTCAACTCGGCGCGCAAGTGGTCTGCCTACAAGACCGAGGAAGACGGGAAACCTCTGAACTGGCTGTTTGGTGCTCCCGAAATCCTCCTTGCCGGGGACCTACCGAAGAACCAGTGGGCACGCGACATTGTTGCGGACGCTTCCAAGCACGGACGTCGCACGACTGTCCTCGTGTACTACCGCGGCCCCTACCAGGGCGAGGTCGTGCCGAAAGATGTGACGGCGGCGCTTGTGGTTGTTTTGGAGGAGGACATTCGTCCCGATGCCAAGAAGACCTTGGGATATTTCGAGGATCAGGGCGTCGCCGTGAAGATCATTTCGGGGGACGCACCAGAAACGGTAGGAGCCATCGCTAAGGAGGTGGGCCTTCGTTCTCCAGACGGTGGAGACCCCCACGTCCTTGACGCGCGGACCCTGCCCAAGATCGGGTCTCCTGAGTTCGAAAAGGCCGCGCAGGAAACAGACGTGTTTGGGCGCGTAACCCCCGCCCAAAAACAAGCCTTGGTGGTCGCACTTCAGAAACATGGCCACACCGTCGCAATGACTGGGGACGGTGTGAACGACGCTTTGGCTCTGAAGACAGCGGACCTTGGGATCGCAATGGGCAACGCTGCCCCAGCGACCAAAACCGTCTCCCGCATAGTGCTGGTGAACGGTGAGTTTTCTGTATTGCCGGGGGTGGTGGCCGAGGGACGACGCATCATCGCGAACATGGAACGAGTGTCTGCGCTGTTCCTTTCAAAGACCACTTACGCGATTATGTTGGCCGTGCTGGTCGCGAGCTTCGGATGGGCCTATCCATTCCTGCCGAGGCACCTCACCTACATTGCGACTTTCACCATTGGTGTCCCCGGCTTTTTCTTGGCGCTTGCCCCGAACCTATCGCGGTACCGACCTGGCTTTTTGAAACGCACCCTGCTGATCGCAGTCCCGTCGGGGATCCTGTTGGGTGCCGCCGCTCTAACCAGCTACCTGATCGCGGGCCAGGGCACACTGGGCGGCCACACCGGCGCCACCCTAACCATGATCATCGCCGCTCTCACGCTGCTGATCCTGTTGGCGAGGCCCTGGAACGTCTGGCGGGTCTCTCTGGTCGTCGCCATGGCCGCAGGAGCCGTTATCGGGTTAGTCATCCCGCCGGTTCGAGACTTCTTTGCCTTGGAGTGGCCGGGCCACAGGCTTTGGGTGCTGATCCTTCTGGTCGGCCTATTCGCGTCGTCCCTTGTCGTGATTTCCTTCCACATCACGCAAAAGTGGCGCGACGAGCCCTCCAAAGCGTTCCATCCCAAAGTGGAGTCGGCGGGCGACGCACAACAAGCCAGGGAGAGCGAAGCAAAGAAAGCCCTTGCCGGTGAGGACAAGAACCCAAAAGGGCAGATTGGAGATAGTCATGGAGCTTGAGCGACTCGAAACACCCAGCAGCGAGCTGGCCTTCTACGGTGCACCTGGCCGCGCCAATGCTGGTCGCACCCTTGTGCTTGGTCACGCTCTTGGTGCAGACAGGAACATGTGGCAGCACGTTTTGCCCCTGTTGCCGGAAAACCTCAACGTGGTCCTGTGGGAGCTTCCAGGCCACGGGAACTCGGGACTTCTAGACGTGGACGTCGAACAGGCCGTTCACGGTGGGGTCGGTGCCCAGGCTATCGCAGAGTCTTTGCATCGAGGCTTGACGGACTTAGGCCTGGTTGGACAGCCCTTCATCCTTGGAGGTCTATCGCTTGGCGGCACCGTTGCTCTGGCTTACGCAGAGAATCACCCGGAAACCCCAGAGTCGCTGGTGGTGTTCGGTTCAGCTCCTGTCCTTCCGCCGCCTGCGTCGTGGGCTGAACGTGCGAACCTGGTGCTGACCCAGGGTTTGGAGCCACTGGCGGACCCAACGATGGGGCGATGGTTCTCCGAGGGCTTCCGGCAGGGGGAGGGAAGTGCTGCGGTCCAGCAGACGCGTGACACGTTCGTCGACACCAGTCCTGAAGGCTACGCCGAATGCTGCCTGATCATCGCGGGGACCGACCTGCGAGCAGAACTTCGGTCGACCACGGTCCCGGTCTTGGTTGTCGTTGGCGAAAACGACGGGGGCATGGGGCCGGACGCGGGCGCGCAGCTGGTTGAAGCCTTGCCGAACGCGGAGCTACGGGTCGTCCCTGGCGTCGCGCACCTCATGGCCGTGGAAGCCCCCGATGAGGTCGCGAAGGCGCTCTTGGACAGGCTGGGCTAGGGCCAGCTTCGCTGTGATCGAACACCTGTGCTAGTGCCTTGGTCCAGCCGCTAAGCTTGGGACAGTGAAAGATGAACTAGTTGTCCGCGGTGCCCGGGTGCACAACCTGAAGGACGTCAGCATCGAACTGCCGCGCGACAAGATGATCGTGTTCACTGGTCTTTCTGGTTCTGGGAAGTCCTCTCTGGCTTTCGACACCATCTTTGCCGAGGGGCAACGCCGCTACGTCGAATCCCTTTCCTCGTACGCCCGCCAGTTCCTGGGCCGCATGGACAAACCGGACGTTGACTTTATCGAGGGCCTGTCGCCCGCGGTCTCAATCGACCAAAAGTCCACCTCGCGGAACCCCCGTTCAACGGTTGGGACCATCACTGAAATCCACGACTACCTGCGCCTTTTGTTCGCGCGCGCAGGAACCGCGTTCTGTCCAACGTGTGGGGAGCAGATCACTGCGCAGACCCCGCAGCAGATTGTTGACCGCGTCCTCGAAATGGAACCAGGCACCAGGTTTCAGGTTCTTGCCCCGGTTGTCCGCGGGCGGAAGGGCGAATACTCGGAGCTGTTCGCTGAGCTCCAAAGCAAGGGGTACGCGCGGGCCATTGTCGACGGGCAGGCGGTGCGTCTCGACAACCCGCCCACCCTTGAAAAGAAGCTCAAGCATGAGATCGACATCGTTATCGACCGGTTGGTCGTGAAGGACGGGATCAAGGGGAGGCTCACGGATTCCGTGGAGACTGCGCTTGAGCTCGCTGAAGGACTGGTCACGATCGACCTGGTCGACGCCCAACCGGACGCTGCTGGACGCCGCAGACGCTACTCCGAAAAACGGGCTTGCCCAAACGACCATCCGCTTCTGCTGGATGAGATCGAACCTCGTACGTTCTCATTCAACGCGCCCTACGGTTCCTGTCCGGAATGCTCCGGTTTGGGAGCGAAACAGGAGGTGGATGCCGACCTGATTATCCCGGACCAGGAAGTTTCCCTGGCTGACGGAGCGGTTGTTGTCTGGCGAGCGAACAACAAGTACTACCAGCGCACGCTCGAAAGCCTCGCAAAGAAAATGGGCTTCGACATGAAAACCCCGTGGAAGGACCTTCCCGAAGAAGTCCAGGATGCGGTGCTCCACGGCCTAGACCACAAGATTCACGTTCGGTACCGGAACCGGTGGGGTCGGGAACGGGCCTACTCAACTGGGTTTGAAGGCGCGGTCGCCTTCGTGGAGCGCAGACTGAAAGAATCTGAGTCCTCGTTCGTTAAAGACCGGTTGCAAGGCTACCTTCGCGAAGTTCCCTGCCCGTCTTGTCACGGGGCTCGCCTGCGGCCGGAAGTCCTTGCGGTCCGGGTCTCTGGGAAGAACATTGCCGAGGTGTCCGAAGCCTCGATAGGGGAGACCCGGGACTTCATCGCGGGTCTTGAGCTTGAAGGACGCGACGCGCAGATTGCGAAACCAATCCTGCAAGAGATCAACGCTCGGCTAAAGTTCCTGGTCGACGTGGGACTCGACTACCTGACGTTGGCGCGAAGCGCCGGCACCCTGTCCGGTGGGGAGGCCCAGCGTATTCGTCTTGCAACCCAGATTGGTTCCGGACTGGTGGGTGTCCTCTACGTTCTGGACGAACCGTCGATCGGTTTGCATCAGCGCGATAACAAGCGGCTCATTGGAACCCTGGAGCACCTTCGCGATCTTGGCAACACCCTCATCGTCGTCGAGCACGATGAAGAGACCATGGACTCAGCCGACTGGGTCGTGGACATTGGTCCCGGGGCTGGTGAGGCAGGCGGCGAAATCGTCTATTCCGGCCCCCTCCCGGGACTTCTGGAGAAGAAAGACTCCATCACGGGCCAGTATCTGTCGGGCAAGAAAACGATCGCTGTCCCCGAAGAGCGGCGGGCTACAGACCCGAAACGCCACCTGACTGTGAAGGGGGCGCGGGAAAACAACCTTCAGGGGATCACCGTAGATTTCCCGCTGGGCACCTTCACTGCAATCACAGGGGTCTCGGGGTCTGGAAAGTCAACGCTTGTGAACCAGATCCTCTATCGATCCTTGGCGAACCGCCTGAACAAGGCGCGTCAAATCCCCGGGCGGCACCATTCGGTCACCGGGAGCGAGCACCTGGACAAGGTCGTGCACGTCGACCAGTCGCCGATTGGGCGCACCCCAAGGTCGAACCCCGCAACCTACACGGGTGTTTGGGACCACATCCGAGGCCTCTTTGCAGACACGAACGAGGCCAAGGTTCGCGGCTATGCCCCGGGGCGCTTTTCCTTCAACGTGAAGGGCGGGCGCTGCGAAGCTTGTAAGGGTGACGGGACGATCAAGATTGAGATGAACTTCCTCCCGGATGTCTACGTCCCGTGCGAGGTCTGCCATGGCAGCAGGTACAACCGTGAAACTCTTGAGATTCTTTACCGGGGCAAGTCGGTTGCGGACATCCTGGACATGCCGATCTCGGAAGCCGCAGAGTTTTTCCAAGCTATTCCGCGGATCGCACGTCATCTGAACACTCTTGTTGAAGTGGGGCTGGGGTACGTGAGGCTTGGCCAGTCGGCAACCACGCTGTCCGGTGGGGAGGCCCAGCGCGTTAAACTCGCATCCGAACTGCATCGCCGGTCGAACGGGCGCACCATCTACGTGCTTGATGAGCCGACCACTGGCCTCCACTTTGAGGACATCCGCAAGCTGTTGCTAGTGCTGCAGGGCCTGGTGGACAAGGGCAACAC
>CAYFRO010000007.1:0-35248 GCA_964345565.1 uncultured Actinomyces sp. | reverse complement strand
GTGCTTCAGAAACTCGTCAATTCCGGCAACACGGTCTTGGTCATCGAGCACAACCTGGATGTGATCAAGAGTGCAGACTGGGTGATCGACATGGGGCCAGGTGGGGGAGACCGTGGGGGAAGGGTCATCGCGCAGGGGACACCTGAGCAGGTCGCGGCCACGCCGGGGTCCTGGACGGGTCAGTACCTTGCCGAAATCCTCGGTGTAGACGAAGCGGCGGCGTCCTAAGCCGCGTCACCCGACTTCTCAGACCCGTTGCGAGCATCGGCCTGCAGTGACCCGCCGACGGCTGAGAGCTCTTCCTCAGTGAAGTCGTATAGCTGGTCGATCTCTTCCTTGAAGTCGTGCAACACCTTCCGGCGCTTCAACTTCATCGAAGAGGTCAGGTACCCGTTCTCTACTTTGAACTCGACAGGCAGGAACCTGTATCGCCGGATTGACTCAGCCCTTGACACCGCGCGGTTGGCACGACGGATCGCACGCTCAATGGATTCCCTAACCTCAGGCATTTCCATCGCCCTTTGGATTCCAACAACGTGGAGCCCCTTGTTACGAAGCCACCCCGGAAGCATTTCGGGATCCAGTGTCACCAGGGCTCCGATGTAGGGTTTGTCGTCGCCAACTACCACCACCTGCGAGATTAGGGGGTGGGTAGAAAGCGACTCTTGCAGGACCTCGGGAGAAACATTCTTGCCACCGGCCGTTACGACGAGTTCTTTTTTGCGTCCGGTGATGCTGAGCCGCCCCTCTTCATCGATTGATGCTAAATCCCCCGTGTGGAACCATCCGTCTTCGAACGCTTCTGCCGTGGGGCCTGGGAGGTCATGGTAGCCAGAGGAGACGGAAACGCCACGAAGCAGAAGTTCCCCGTCCTCTGCAAGCTTCATGGAGTTCCCGGGCCACAGATAGCCAACCGAGTCCGGCGGGTTGTCTCCGGGGCGCTGAACTGTGATGGGTCCCGTTGTTTCGGTGAGACCGTAGCCCTGGAGCAGGTCAATCCCCAGCCCCCTATAGAAGTTCGCCAGGTCCGTGGAAAGCGGTGCACCGCCACAAATGATGGTGTGCAGGTTCGGGCCCAAGATGCCGCGGACCTTACGTAGCACCAGTGAGTTGGCCACCCTGTGGTTCACTCGGAGTCGGGCCGAGGGACCTGCCGAGATCTTTGCAGTCGGCCCATGCTGGGCTGAACCAGGGAAGGTAGGGGCGGCTTTGCCCTCGTCATGTCTTGGAAAGGCCGTTGCTTGAGACAGTTCCCTGGCCTGCTTTGCGCTCCACGAAAAGAGTCGGCGTTTCACGCCTCCACCCGCTCTTTGGGCCGCAGTGTTGTAGACCTTCTCAAGAACGCGTGGCACAGCCAGCATCAGTGTTGGGCTAAACGTTTCGATGTCGTTCGTCAGGTTCCGGATGTCTGGCGAGAACCCGAGTCTTCCTTCACCGATCAGGATCCCGTACATCACAAATCGAGCCAAGACGTGCGCCACGGGAAGAAAAAGCAGAGTTCGACCCTTCGGGTCCCCGATCTGGTCGGGCAAGATGTCGTAGGCCTGTAGCACCGACTCGACGAAGTTGCTCTGTGTGAGCACGACGCCCTTGGGTTTTCCAGTAGTGCCCGAGGTGTAAACCAGTGTTGCTACGTCCCTCAGCGTCACCTGGTCCCGAAGCTGGTCCACCGTGGCGGGCGGGACCTCTTTCCCCGCCGCGATTATCCTGAGTTCCCCGCCCCCGTCGAGGGCAATGATCTCGTGGATTTTTCGGGGTTTCACTGTCTTCACCATTTCAGCCTGCAATGAGGACTGTGTGACGACGAGCGAGACCCCAGCATCTTTCAGGATGTGGCCAATCTGGGAAGCGGAGTCGGTTTCGTAGATGGGGACGGTTATGCCGCCCAGGCTTAAAATCGCAATGTCGGTGGCCGCCCACTCGTAGCTGGTGGGTGCAAGGATCGCCACCCGGTCTCCCGGGCGCACTCCCAGCCCGTAAAGGCCTCTTGCGACGTCTTGAATGTGGTTCGCAAACTCGTCGGCCCGCACTTCGTGCCACTGTCCGCCAATACGACGCTCAATGACGATCTGGTCGGGGGTTCGTTTCGCGCGGTCGAAGATGAGCTTTGGAACGTTGAGATCCGAACTTACCCTTACTACCGCTGGGCACTCCCAACTTCCATCGCTACGTTGATACACCTAGAGACCCCCGACTGACCGCTTGTACTTGGTTTTCGCTTGCTTCGACGCAACCATACGGCACCGGCGAAACTGCGTCGAAACGTGGCCTATACGGGCCGGACGTTTTCTCCTTCGCCGTTGTACAGTGCCTCGACTTCATCAGAGAAGTTCTGTAAGACTTCGTTCCGCTTGAGTTTCAATGAGGGGGTGAGGTACCCATTTTCGACGCTGAAGGTCGCGTTCAGGATCCCAAACTTGCGGATGGACTCAGCTCGCGAAACGTGAGAGTTCGCACGCCGGATCGCCTTCAGAAGTGAATGCCGGACTTCCGGCAGTTCGGCTGCTGCGACGGGGTCAACAATTTCCAAGCCCTTGTTAGAAAGCCATAGCGGTAGCATTTCTGGATCCAGCGTGATCAGGGCGGAAATGTAGGGTTTCGCGTCACCCACGACAATGACGTGCCCGATCAGGGGATGGGTGGTCAAGCGGTCCTCGAGAGCTTCGGGTGAAACGTTTTTCCCTCCAGCGGTGACGATGATGCCCTTCTTACGTCCCGTGATTCGGAGCTGACCGTCTTGGTCGAGTTCTCCGATGTCCCCGGTCTTGAACCAACCGTCCGTGAACGAGGCCTCTGTTTCCGCGGGCAGGTTGTGGTACCCCAAAAACACGGACTCACCCCTTAGAAGGACCTCGCCGTCACCTGCGATCACCACTTCGTTGAAGGGGAGGGCAGGCCCCACTGTCCCGCTGGGGGTGTAGCTTGGGCGCTGCACTGTCACGGGCCCCGTGGATTCTGAGAGACCGTACCCCTGCATCAGGGTTAGCCCGATACCGCGGAAGAATTGCGCCAGGTCGGTGGCCAAAGGTGCCCCTCCGGACACGACGTATTTCAGGTTCGGTCCCAAGGCGGCCCGCACCTTCTTTAGGACTAGTTTGTCCGCAACCGTCCATGGGATTGAGGGCCTTGCACCCGGGTTTGCTTCGCGCGCTGCGCCGAGCTGTCGCGCCTTCTTTGCAGCGAAGCCGAACAGCTTTGCTTTGATTCCACGTCCCGCTTTTGCCTGCGCTGCGTTGCAGACCTTTTCGAGCACCCGCGGAACGACCAGGAGAACGGTTGGCTGGAACGACCCGATGTCCCCAACCAGGTTCCTGGTGTCGGGGGAGAAGCCCACCCTTCCACCACCCGTAGCCAGACCGTGCATCACAAAACGGGCCAGTACGTGGGCCAGGGGCAGGAACAGCAACAGTCGGCCCTGCGGATCCTGAGCTATGTCGTAGACCTCGGACTGGACCGCTGCTGTGGTCGCGACGAAGTTACGGTGCGAAAGAACGACGCCCTTGGGAGTCCCTGTGGTTCCGGACGTGTAGATAATGGTCGCGACGTCATCAATGCGCATCTGCTTTTGGACATCACTGACTGCTATCGGGGCCACCCTGCGGGCGCGCTCCTGCAGGACTCGTTCGCCTCCCTGGTCCAAGCAGATGATTTCTTGGAGCGTAGGGGGCGCGACCGACTCGATCAGGTCGGCCTGCTGGTTGGTTTGGGCGATAGCTAGGGGAGCCTTTGCGTCGGTCAGGATGTGCCTGATTTGCCTTGCGGAGTCAGATTCGTAAATGGGCACACTGACACCGCCGACAGACAAGATGGCGAGGTCCAGTGCCATCCACTGGTACGAGTTGGATGCAAGAAGCGCAACGGCGTCCCCACGGCGTACCCCCATCCCGATCAGTCCGCGGGCGTAGACCTCCACCTCGGCAAGGAACTCTTCGGTCGTGACGGGCCTCCATCCCCCAAGCTCGCTTCGACGTTCAGCGATGACACTCCCAGGGCGCATCTTCGCCCGGTGCTTGTACATTCCGGGTATTGTCATGCGCTGCGTTACGGGTGGAATGTAGCGAGCCTGCTCGGGAGTTAGGGAAGGGGCCCCTGGCTCAAGGAGAACTTCGCCGAGCTCTAACTCAAACTCGATTTCTTCCTCGGTGACAACCTTGCTTCTGCGTTTCCTGGCCATGATTCCCCATTTCAGTGGTGCCTGGGCTGCAACTTCCACCAGATCTTACAAACTTTGAAAGACAATCGGGGGCCGTGTTCTTCTGGTAGCGGAGGTCTTGCTCACAGCACGCGGGCGCGAAGACGATAGATTTGCCCTGTACCAGGGCGAGAAGAGGGGGACAGCGTGTCGAAAGGGCCGGATTGGAGGCCAGCCACCTCGGACATTCCCCGTAGCCCCGGGGTCTATCGTTTTCGGGACGAACAGGGACGCGTCATCTACGTGGGGAAAGCGAAAAGCCTGCGGGCCAGGCTCACCAGCTATTTTCAAGATCCCGAGGTTCTGCATCCGCGGACGGCGCAGATGGTCAGCCAAGCCAGGTCTGTGCAGTGGACCGTTGTCGGGTCGGAGATCGAAGCCCTAACGCTTGAGTTCCAGTGGATCAAGCAATTCGATCCGTACTTCAACGTCATGTATCGCGACGATAAGTCCTACCCCTACCTGGCGGTTTCGATGGGGGAGAAGTTTCCTCGTGTCTCCATTTCCCGTGACGCAAAGAAGAAGGGCACCCGCTACTTTGGGCCCTACACGAAAGTGTGGGCGATTCGCGAAACTATCGACCTGATGCTGCCGGTGTTCCCGATGCGTTCCTGCAGTGCAGGCGTATTCCGCCGAGCCCAGGCCCAGGGACGGCCCTGTCTGCTTGGGTACATTGGGCGGTGTAGCGCTCCCTGCGTTGGTCGGGTCAGTGAGGAAGAACACCGCCAGATTGCAGAAGAGTTTTGCGAGTTCATGGACGGTGACACGGGGCGGTTCATCAATGAGCTGGACACGCAGATGAAAGAAGCGGCGGCGGACCTCGACTTTGAATTGGCAGCGAGGCGCCGTGACGAGCTGGATGCGTTAGTTAAAGTCGCTGAAAAGAACAGGCTCGCCCTCCCCTCTGACGTCGACGCGGATTTTTTCGCAATGGTCACCGACGACCTGGAAGCCGCGGTTCACGCGTTCTACGTTCGCGGCGGAAGGGTCCGAGGAACGCGCGGCTGGGTAATCGAGCGCGCGGACGATCGCAGCGAAGCGCAGCTGATGAGGGATCTGCTGGAGCAGGTCTACCTTGAGCGCGCCCAGCTTGGGGGCGCATCCAGAGCGCGCGTGACTCCCGCAAAATCCGTCGACGACGTCACCCACATGCGCACCGAGGCGATTCCTCCCCATGTCCTGGTTTCAACTCTGCCGGCCTCGGCCAGGGAACTTCAGGAGGTCCTGCGTGAGCTTGCACAGGGAGCGGTGACAATCTCCCAGCCTCGCCGAGGCAAGAAAGCTCATCTCATGGAGACCGTGCGCGCCAACGCGGAACAGGCTCTCAAGCTTCACAAGACGAAGAAAGCAGGAGACCTAACGCAGCGTGCGCTTGCTCTTGAGGGGCTGATGGAGGCATTGGATCTTGAGTCGGCGCCACTTCGGATCGAATGCTTCGACATCTCCCACACGGGAGGCGAACAGAAAGTCGCTTCCATGGTGGTGTTCGAGGACGGCCTCCCGCGTAAGAACGCCTACCGAACTTTCAACATCCAGGGCGAGGAGGGGGCGCCGCAAGACGACACCGCAGCGATGGCTGAAGTGTTGAGGCGAAGGTTCAAACGTATAGGGGCAAGGCAGAGCCAGGACCAGGACCGCTTCACTTCGGGTGCAATCGACCCGGAGACGGGCAAGCCCAGGGCCTTTGCATACGATCCGGAACTGGTAGTGGTGGACGGTGGGCCTGCGCAGGTGAGTGCTGCGCGCCGCGCTTTGGCGGATGTGGGGGCTGATGTGCCCGTCATCGGCCTTGCTAAGCGACTCGAGGAGGTTTGGCTCCCCTTAGAGGAGTTTCCCGTGATCCTTCCTCGAACATCACCCGCCCTCTACCTGCTACAGCACTTGCGCGATGAATCACACCGTTTTGCGATTAGCGCGCACCGTAAGAAACGGACGAAGGCACAGACCAGCTCCGTCTTGGACCAGGTTCCAGGGCTTGGCCCAGCCCGGCAGAAGGCTCTCTTGCGAAAGTTTGGGTCTGTCAAGCGACTTCGGGCAGCGTCCGTTGAGGAAATTCAGCAGGTTCCTGGCTTTGGTCCCGCTTACGCAAAAAAGGTGTTCGACCACCTCCATGCAGAAGAAGTGGGGCCTGACACGGAAGAAACAGTGCGAACCCGCTAGGTTTTCGTCAGCGGGTAGCAGAGTCAGCACCCGCACTGCCAAGGGGTGGCATGCTTAAGACATGAGCCAAAATAGAAAGCGTCGAGATCCAAGGCCGCTTACCGCGCCGAAGGGGATACCTGCGCTGAAGGACATAGTCGCTAGCGAAGGCTCCCCTCAGGTCCCCGTTTCACCGAACGAGATCTTGATCGTAACCGGTAGGTCCGGCGCTGGACGGTCGCAGGCGGCTAACGCGCTCGAAGATCACGGCTGGTACGTGGTCGACAACCTGCCGCCCGCCATGCTGCTGACGTTGGCCGGCATGATGACCAGCCACGGTGAAGGAGTCAACAAACTGGCGGCGGTCGTGGACGTTCGGGGCAGGGAATTCTTCCACACGCTTGAGGACACTTTGGTTGAGCTGCGTGAGCACCGAGTTCCTTACCGCATCATCTTCCTGGACGCGGAAGACCAGTGCCTGGTGAGCCGGTACGAAGCTAATCGGCGGCGCCACCCGCTGCAGGGTAGCGGTACTCTGCTGGATGGCCTTGCCGCTGAACGCCATCTCCTTGCGCCACTTAGGGATCGTGCGGACGAGGTCATAGACACAACCCGGATGTCGGTCCACGACCTGGCGCGCCACATGCGCGACGTCATTGTCGGACACGAGACGGCCGAAACCAAGGTCACCGTGCAGTCGTTCGGGTTCAAACACGGCATGCCTCTTGATGCGGACCACGTTCTTGACGTGCGTTTTGTTGAGAACCCGTACTGGGTTGAAGAACTACGCGATCTTTCAGGGCGGGACCCCGGCGTTGCCGAGTTTGTCCTCAGTAGGGACGGGGTATCGGACTTGGTCGACACGTACTCGCAGCTGATCCTAGATACTCTGCCGGGATATCGGCAGGAACTGAAGCAACAGGTCACGGTCGCTGTTGGCTGTACCGGCGGTCGACACAGGAGCGTTGCGATCGCCGAAAAAATCGCTAGTAACCTGCGTGATGCCGGCGTCGGCGTGCACGTTCGCCATCGCGATTCGGGGAAGAAATGAGTGAACTAGCCAGCCGCACACCCGCCACGGAGCCGGGACTCAAAGTAGTTGCGTTCGGGGGAGGCCATGGGCTCTCAGCGACACTGCGTTCTCTTAGACACATCACCCACGGACTGACCGCGGTCGTGACCGTCGCCGATGACGGAGGTTCTTCGGGGCGGATCCGCGCGGAAGCAGACGCCCTTCCCCCAGGGGATCTGCGGATGGCACTGGTGGCCCTCTGTGATGAGTCCGACTGGGGGCTGACGTGGCGGGACCTAATGCAGCAAAGGTTGGTCACAGACGGTGCGCTGAACGACCACGCCCTCGGCAACTTGTTGATCTTGGGTTTGTGGCAGATGTTCGACGATCCCGTCGCGGGACTGGATGGTGTAGCGCGCCTGCTTGATTCTCACGGCCGCGTCCTTCCGATGAGCTTGACCCCGCTTCACATTGAAGCTGACGTGGCTGTCGGAGACGAAACCAAGCTGGTCCGGGGTCAGGCCTCGGTTGCTCTTGCGGAAGGTGAGATTCTAGATCTAAGGGTGGAACCTACTGACGCGCCCGTGCCGCCCGACGCGATCGATGCGATCAGTAGCGCCGACTGGATCGTTCTTGGACCGGGCTCCTGGTTTACCTCGGTCATTCCCCACCTGATGATCGATGAGCTGAGGCGGGCGATCGTCACCACGGAGGCGCACCGCGCACTTGTCCTAAACTTGATTCTGCAGGAATCCGAGACGCAGGCGATGTCGTCAGCAGATCTGGTTCGAGCCGTCCGCGACGCGGCTCCCGACCTGAAGTTGGATGTTGTGATCGCCGACCCGACGTCGGTTGATGACGTTGATGAACTCATGGAGGTAAGCGCAGAACTTGGGGCGCGAGTTTTGTTGCGACAAGTGCACTCGGCGACAGACCCTGCCGTTCACGACTCGCTACGATTGGCAGCGGCGTTGCGTGACGCGTTCGACGGGTATCTTGCCGAGGTTGGCAAGTCGGAAGAGTGGCTGGCTTAGCAACCGCTGGCTACCAACGAAGAGCTTGAATACAAGTAGACGGAGGAAAGATTGTCCCTTACCGGTGAGCTGAAAGAAGAGCTCGCGCGCCAAGCGCCGCGCTCTGTCGCGGAAGCACGGGCGGAATGCTCGGTGCTGTTGCGTTTCGCCGGGGGCCTGCACATTGTCGGCGGTCGGATCCTAGTCGAGGCTGAAGTTGACAATGAGATTGTCGCGAAGCGTCTCCAGACATTTCTTGAGAAGCTCTATAGGGCCGAGTGCCAGGTCATCATTGTCTCCGGTGGGGCACTGCGCAAAGGGGACCGCTACGTTGTACGCGTCGTGAAGGACGCGGACGTTCTTGCCCGGGCAACCGGGCTGATCGACTCTGCAGGGCGTCCGCTGCGAGGCCTCCCTCCTGCCATTGTCGGTGGGGGACCGGGTGAGGCGGCGGCGGCGTGGCGTGGAGCGTTCCTGGCGCGGGGCTCCCTTGTGGAACCCGGCCGGTCCTCTGCGCTTGAGGTCACGTGCCCCGGCCCGGAAACCGCCCTGGCGCTGGTGGGTTGTGCTCGCAGGCTGGGTGCCGTTGCCAAGAGCCGCGACGTTCGCGGAACGGCTCGAGTTACGGTTCGGGACGCGGATGCGATTGCGACTCTGCTCGAAGCCCTTGAGGCAAACAGCACGCACGCGAAGTGGATGGTGCAGAAAGAGAAGCGTGAAGCTCGTGGTAGCGCCAACCGCCTGGCCAACTTTGACGACGCGAACCTTCGGCGTTCCGCCCAGGCTGCGGTTGCAGCGGGGGCAAAGGTTGAACGAGCCTTCGAAATTCTCGGGAACGACGTGCCCGCCCATCTCCGCGAGGCCGGAGAGCTTCGGGTCAAGCACAAGCAGGACTCGCTCGAAGAGCTTGGGCAAAAGTCGGACCCTCCGCTGACAAAGGACGCTGTCGCGGGCCGGATCCGTCGGCTCCTCGCCTTAGCTGACAAGGTTGCCGAAGAACGTGGCATCCCTGGAACTGCGGCCGCCATCACAGCGGATTTGCTAGACGAGTAGCCCTTTACTTCCTGCTCGGCACGTAGGGAAGGCAGGTGCATTTGCGCCCACGCGGGTGTAAAATGGGAGCGCTTAGCCGCGCGTGAGCGGCTTGCTCGACAAAGTCGTGCAATCAGGAAACCGAAGTGCCGCTGGCACACCAGGAGGACATAGTGACCATTCGCGTAGGCATTAACGGCTTCGGCCGCATTGGCCGGAACTTCTACCGCGCCATCAAGGTGCAGGGTGCGAACATCGAAGTCGTTGCAGTCAACGACCTTACCGATCCCAAGACTTTGGCTCACTTGCTGAAGCACGACTCGGTTCTTGGCAACCTTGACGCCGACGTCACCTACACAGATGATTCCATCACGGTTGACGGTCACGAGTTCAAGGTCTACGCCGAGCGCGACCCGAAGAACATCCCCTGGGCAGAAAACAACGTCGACATCGTTATCGAGTCGACCGGCTTCTTCACCGATGCGAATCTCGCAAAGGCCCACATCGACGGGGGCGCCAAGAAGGTCATCATCTCGGCCCCCGCCAAGAACGCGGACGCAACCTTTGTTGTTGGCGTCAACGAGCAGGACTACAACCCGGAGACCGACAACATCGTCTCTAACGCCTCCTGCACCACCAACTGCCTAGCCCCGCTGGCTAAGGTCCTGAACGATGCGTTTGGCATTGAGCGTGGCCTCATGACCACGATCCACGCTTACACGGGTGACCAGCGCCTGCTCGACGCACCCCACAAGGACCTGCGTCGCGCCCGCGCAGCCGCACTGAACATCGTTCCCACGTCGACCGGTGCAGCGAAGGCTGTTGCCCTGGTCCTGCCCGAACTGGCAGGCAAGATGGACGGCTACGCCCTGCGCGTTCCGGTCCCGACAGGCTCGGTCACGGACCTGACCTTCGTCTCGGCGAAGCCCGTCACCGCTCAGGAAGTCAACAACGCGGTGCGTGCAGCATCGGAGACCCCGGAGCTCAAGGGCATCCTGGTCTACTCGGAAGAGCCCCTGGTGTCCAAGGACATTGAGGGCGACCCTGCCTCCTCGATCTTCGACTCTGGCCTGACCAAGGTCATTGATAACGAGGTCAAGGTTGTCTCTTGGTACGACAACGAGTGGGGCTACTCCAACCGCCTGGTTGACCTGACCCAGTACATCGGCGAGCGCCTCTAATAGAGCGCTAGCTTGACACGATAGGTTGCGCCCGCACCCGCCAAAAGCGAGTGCGGGCGCACCGTTGTCACCCTAAGTTTCAACCCACAAGATCCAGCACCATTAGGAGAGCCCCTTGCTTCGAACCATTGACTCCCTTGGCGACTTGAAAGGGAAGCGGGTCCTGGTCCGCTCCGACTTCAACGTCCCAATCAAAGACGGCGAGATCACCGACGACGGTCGCATCAAAGCCGCACTGCCCACCATTCGCCGACTGCTCGATGCCGGCGCCGCCGTGCTTGTTGCCGCGCACCTGGGACGCCCGGGCGGGAAAGCCAACCCCGAATACTCGCTTGCACCCGTGGCAGCGCGCCTTTCTGAGCTACTAGGCCAAGACGTTGTGCTAGCCGACGACGTCACCGGAGACTCCGCGAAGGCCGTCGCCGAAGGACTTGAGCCGGGCTCCGTAGCGCTACTTGAAAACGTGCGCTTTGACCCCCGCGAAACATCGAAGGACGACGCAGAGCGCGCCGAGCTTGCTGCCGAATACGCGGCACTTGCTGACGCCTTCGTTTCGGACGGTTTCGGCGTCGTTCACCGCAAGCAGGCTTCCACGTACGACGTTGCAGAGTTGCTTCCGAGTGCGGCGGGGGAGTTGGTCTTCAAAGAAATCGAGTCCCTTTCAAAGGTCACTTCGGACCCTGCGCGCCCCTACGTTGTTGTTTTGGGCGGTTCAAAAGTCTCTGACAAGCTCGGCGTCATCGCCAACCTGCTGACCAAGGCCGACGCGATCTTGATCGGCGGCGGCATGGCCTTCACCTTCTTGAAAGCCGAGGGGTATGAGGTCGGGAAGTCCCTTCTGGAAGAAGACCAGTTGGACGTTGTTCGCGGCTACATGAAGACGGCGAAGGAAAACGACGTCGACTTGGTTTTGCCGGTCGACGTGGTGGTTGCCCCCGAGTTCTCGGCTAACGCACCGGCGACCGTCGTTTCTGTGGCTGATATCCCCGCCGATGACATGGGCCTCGACATCGGCCCGAAGACGGTTGAGCTGTTCACCCGCTACATTCTGGATGCAAAGACGGTTGCCTGGAACGGCCCCATGGGCGTGTTCGAGTTCGCCGCGTTTGCAGACGGCACCAAGGGGGTCGCTGGCGCGCTTTCTGAGAGTGAAGCGTTCAGCGTCGTTGGTGGCGGTGACTCTGCCGCTGCAGTACGTGTCTTGGGTTTTGACGAGGACACCTTCTCTCACATTTCAACAGGCGGCGGCGCTTCCCTGGAACTCCTCGAGGGCAAGACGCTTCCCGGTATCGCAGTTCTGGAGGACTAACAAATGGCACGCATTCCCCTAATCGCCGGCAACTGGAAGATGAACATGGACCACGTCCAGGCCGTCTCCCTCGTAAACAAGCTGGCTACCGAGCTCGACGACATGGACTTTGACTACTCGAAGACCGACGTCGTCGTCATACCGCCCTACACTGACCTGCGTTCAGTGCAGACGGTGATCGAGGGTGACGGGCTCGAAATCGCCCTGGGCGCTCAGGACGTTGCCGTCTACGAATCCGGCGCTTACACCGGAGAGATCTCGGCGACCATGCTGGACAAGCTGGGCGTCAAGTATGTCGTCGTCGGTCACTCTGAACGGCGCGAGTACCATGGCGAATCTGATGACCTGGTCGGGCAGAAAGGTAAAGCCGTCCTGGCCAAGGGCATGACCCCGATCATTTGCTGCGGAGAAGTACTGGAAGTTCGCAAGAACGGGCAGCACGTGGATCACGTGGTCAGCCAGCTGAAGGGCGCTTTGGCCGGTTACACGAAGGACGACGCCAAGAAGGTTGTTATCGCCTACGAGCCCGTTTGGGCAATCGGCACGGGCGAGGTCGCAACGCCGGCTGACGCGGAAGAGGTCTCGGCCGCGATCCGCGAGCTTTTGGCCACCATGTTTGACAAAGAGACAGCAGACGCGATCCGTATCCTTTACGGGGGGAGCGTCAAGTCCGCGAACGTCAAAGAGATCATGGCAGAGCCGAACGTTGATGGCGCCCTGGTCGGTGGCGCTTCGCTAGACGCCGACGAGTTCGCCAAGATCTGCGACTTTGACAACTAGATAGGGCCGCAGATCTCACAGCCCGGGCCCGGTCTTCCTAACGGAGATCGGGCCCGCTGGCCTGTAGAGTATTGTTGGTTAGCGCCTCGGCGCATAAGAATTAGTCTGCTTTTGCAGAACAGGATGGGGTACCCGTGCTAGGAATTCGCATCGCGATGATCACCATCATCGTCATCGCCAGTTTGCTGCTGATCCTTACCGTGCTGATGCACAAGGGACGCGGTGGTGGCCTGTCTGACATGTTTGGTGGCGGCATCTCCTCGGCCGCTGGTTCCTCGGGCGTGGCTGAAAAGAACTTGAACCGCATCACGGTTGGGGTTCTAGTGTTCTGGGCTGTGGCTATAGTCGCCTACGGCCTGATGCTCCGCTACGGTTTCTAGCCCCTTTTGTCCGCGCCTCGAGCCTTCTAGGCTTCGAGGTATGAAGATTCTCCTTACAGACAAGACAGATCTAGACCTTTCCTGGCCTGCGGGCACCGAACTGGTGCGCTTTCGCGAAGCGGAGGCCATCCCAACCCAGCACCTAGACGCTGATGTCGTTATCGGTTGGGGACATCCCGCCTCGCTGAGTTCTCTAAAGAGAATGCCGAACCTGAGGCTTGTACAGTCTCTTTCTGCAGGTGTCGACGCGTTCCTGGCCGCTGGCCTCCCGAAGGGCGCGACGCTGGTCCCCGGGCGCGGCTTGCACGACCGGACGGTCAGTGAGCACACGGTTGCTTTGTTGCTGTCGCTGGTACGTCAGCTCCCCGAGTATTTTGAGGCACAGGAACGCCACTTGTGGCTTTCGGAAAAACGCGGGCCGAAGCCCCTACACGACCCAGACCGTGTTTCAACTTTGATCGATGCGAACGTCTTGATTTGGGGGTTCGGCTCGATCGGGCAGCACCTCGCACCGATCTTGACCGCGCTCGGAGCAAACGTAAAAGGCGTGGCGCAAAGTGCGGGCGTCCGGGGCGGCTACCGGGTCGTTGCAGGGGAAGACATTGAGGGGCTTCTTCCGGACACGGACATCCTTGTCATGATTCTTCCTGCAACCACGGAAACGGAAGGTGTCTTGGACGCCCGCAAGCTGGCTTTGCTGCCGCCCCGCGCACTGGTGTGTAACGTCGGTCGGGGGGTCACGGTTGACGCGGATGCTCTGGTAGAGGCGTTGAAGGCCGGGAGGCTTGGGGGAGCGGCGCTTGACGTGACTCCGGAGGAACCGCTTCCCGAGGACTCACCGCTTTGGGACGCGCCGAACTGTGTGATCACGCCGCATGTCGCGGGTTTCCGAGCGGATGGCGCGGAGGCGCTGGTGCTGAGAAGCCTTTCCGACCTGCAGCCCGAACTCTAGAGGGCGTTCCGGGGCGTAACCCGCGGCCAAACCGGATGGAGGGGGAGCCGCTTTAGCTTGGCAGACCCCTTTGAGCCGCTGCAACCACCGCGTCAGCCGTCACGCCAAAATGCTGGAAAAGCTCTTTAGGGGAACCGACACCGCCAAAGGTTTCGATCGAAACAGCGCTACCCGCGTCGCCCAGATACTTCTGCCACGGCATCGCAAGCCCCGCTTCAACCGAGACGCGGTTCGTGACCTCTGGCAGAAGGACCGAGTCCCTGTACTCCTTAGGCTGGGCCTCGAACCACTCCATACAGGGCATCGACACAACCCGCACCGCCACGCCCGTTGCGGACAAGGTCTCCGCAGCCTCCAGTGCCAGCGACAGTTCCGACCCGGAGGCCATCAGGATCACGTCCGGAGTTCCTTCGCTGTCCTTCAAGACGTAGCCACCTCGCAAGACACCCTCTGCCGAAGCGAGTCCCGTCCCTTCCCCGCGCCCGGGGTTTGGCAGGTTCTGGCGAGACAGAATCAAAGCAGCCGGAGCGCGGTTCTCTAAGATCCCAAGCCAGGCATACGTGGTTTCGTCACCGTCTCCGGGACGAACTACCGCCAGTCCGGGGATGGCGCGGTACGCCGTGAGGTGCTCCACCGGCTGGTGGGTCGGCCCGTCCTCGCCAACCCCAATCGAGTCGTGTGTCCACACGTAGGTGACGGGAAGATCCATGAGCGCAGCAAGGCGAACGGCCCCGCGCATGTAATCGGCGAACACGAAGAACGTGGCGCCGTAAACGCGGGTCAGGCCGTCGACAGCAATGCCGTTCATGATCGCGCCCATGGCGTGCTCGCGAATGCCGAAGTGCAGGTTTCGCCCGAACTCGTTTCCGACGAACACTTTCGAGGACCTCTCCGCAGGGAAGAACGAGGGTGCACCATCGATGATCGTGTTGTTCGACCCAGCTAGGTCTGCGCTACCGCCCCAAAACTCGGGCATTACCCCCGCAACCGCGTTGATTACCTTGCCTGAAGCCGCCCTAGTAGAAATGTCCGTTCCAGCTTCGAAGCTGGGTAAGGCTGCAGTGAGCCCCTCAGGGAGTGCTCCGGAGCGGATCCGGTTCAGCAGGTGCACCTTGTCCCGGTTCTTAGCAGACCAGACGCGGAGGGCCTCATCCCAGGCCTCGATGTCCACAGCAACACGCTCCGCAACCTGGGCACGAGTGAAGTCAATAAGGGCCTCGTCAACATCAAACATCAGCTGGGGGTCAGCGCCGAGCGCAGTCTTGAGCCCCTCCAGAGCGGGCGAGCCCAGTTTTGCGCCGTGGATTCCGCCCGTGTCTGACTTACCGGGCGTGGGCCAACCAATGATGGTCGACAGAGCAATCAGGGACGGGCGCGTCTTTTCAGCGAGTGCCGCGTCGAGCGCAGCTGCCAGTGACGGCACGTCCTCGCGATAGCTCCCGTCGGCCTGCCTCCAGTCAACCTTCTGGGTGTGCCAACCGCAGGCTTCGAAGCGAGCCAACACGTCTTCGTTGAAGGTGATTGAGGTGTCATCTTCGATGCTGATTCGGTTGTCGTCGTAGATCGCGATCAGGTTGCCAAGGTTCTGGGTGCCTGCCAGCGATGCTGCCTCTGAGCTGACCCCTTCTTGAAGACAGCCATCCCCAACAACGGTGTAAACGACGTGGTCGAACGGGGACTCACCCAGGGGAGTGTTCGGATCCAACATGCCGTGTTCGTAACGCGCAGCCATGGCCATACCAACCGCTGCAGCAAACCCAGAGCCCAGGGGGCCCGTCGTGACTTCGACGCCCTTTGTGTGACCGTACTCCGGGTGACCGGGCGTCACCGAACCGAACGTGCGGAACGCCTTCAAATCATCCAGTTCCAGGCCCGACCCGGCCATGTACAGCTGAACGTATTGAAGCGCGGAAGCGTGCCCAGCCGAAAGGACGAACCGGTCCCTGCCAAGCCAGAAGGGGTCGGTAGGGTCAAAACGGAGGTACCGCTGGTAGATCAGATAGGCCGCAGCCGCAAGGGAAATGGGTGTTCCAGGATGCCCTGACCCGGCGTTTTCAACCATGTCGGCTGCAAGCACCTTCGCGGTCTTCACCGCTTTGTCGTCGTTATCTGTCCACCGAAAAGACATCTTGACCCACCACTTCTTAGTATCCGCTGGTGGCGTCAGTCTAGCTAAGGTTCTTACCCAACCCCTTTTCCTGGTTGGGGCGTTTTAGCCTCGACAAGCAAACAGCCGGAAGGGTCCGCTGATTATGCCCCGTCCCGAGGCCCCGAGTGCGACAAGATTAGGGGATGGAGAACGGCAGCGTAGAAGCGACCGTCGACCAGTTCCTGGCCGACCTGAGTGTGATGAGGGGTGCTTCGCGACACACCGTCAGCAACTACAGGCGCGACTTGACCCGGTACACCACCTTCTTGGAAGCGAACGTCCCCGGCTTTGGGGGCGATTGGGACCTGGTGGGTGCCGATGCGATCGATGCGTTCCTGCTCTCGCTGTCTAAGGGCTCTCCGGAGAGAGTTCCTCTTGCATCTTCATCGATAAGACGGGCTCTTGCTGCCGTTCGTTCATTCCACAGGTGGGCGTTGCAGGAAGGCGTTACCCAAAAGAACCCCGCAGCCGCTGTGAGTGGACCCAAGAGTGGGGAAAGTCTGCCCAAGGCCCTCAGTATCGAAGACGTCAAACGCCTGCTTGAATCGGTCGGACCTGACTCGGATCCCGCTTCGCTGCGTGACGCGGCTCTTCTTGAGTTCCTTTACGGATCGGGGGCGAGGGTTAGCGAGGCCGTGTCCCTAAGCTTGGACGACCTGGACTTCGATGGGGATTTGGCCGTTGTTCGCCTACTTGGAAAAGGGGGCAAAGAACGGCTGGTCCCGCTGGGAGGCTACGCTGTGCGCGCGCTCGGCGCCTATCTGGCGCGTTCTAGGCCGATTTTGGCTGCAAGAGGACCGGGTAACACGAGTCTGTTCTTGAACCTGCGTGGCCGCCCGTTGTCGCGTCAGTCCGCGTGGGAGAGCATCAATCGGGCCGCGGCGCGGGCGGGGCTAGAGGGGCGCGTCTCCCCACACACCCTGAGGCATTCCTTCGCCACCCACCTTCTGGAGGGGGGCGCGTCTATCCGTGAAGTCCAAGAGTTGCTTGGGCATGCCTCCGTTTCCACGACGCAGATCTACACCAAACTCTCTCCGCAACTGCTTGGTGAGGTCTATCGCTCGACGCACCCACGTGCCACGTAAAAACACATTGAACGGAAGGTCTGACTTCGAAGGAGCACTGAAGCCGATAAGGTGGAACAGTGAGTAGCGAGTACCAGCTTGAACTTGTGGGAGTAGAGGAGCCCGATGGGTTCCCCGTCCCTGAACCGCTGGCGGGTCACGGCCCGGCGCGCATTATTGCCGTCTGCAACCAGAAGGGTGGAGTCGGCAAGACAACCACCGCAATCAACCTGGGCGCAGCACTGGCCGAATACGGGCGAAGAGTCCTGGTCGTCGACTTTGACCCGCAGGGTGCTGCTTCCGTGGGGCTCGGTGTAAACGCTCTCGACATGGATACGACGGTCTACGAGGTCCTGCTGAACCCCAAGCTGGACCCGCGCGATGCAGTTTGCAAGACCAACGTCCTCGACCTCGATGTGCTTCCCGCAAACATTGATCTCTCGGCTGCCGAAGTTCAGCTGGTGAACGAGGTCGCTCGGGAGTCGGCGCTGGCACGCGTCCTGCGGCCACTGGTGGACGACTACGACGTCATCATCATCGACTGCCAGCCTTCCCTTGGACTCCTAACAGTCAACGCGCTGACCGCAGCTCACGGAGTGCTGGTGCCGGTAGCAACAGAGTTCTTTGCTCTGCGTGGCGTCGCACTTCTTGTAGAGACAATCGAGACAGTCAGGGACCGGATCAACCCCAGGCTCAAGATGGACGGCATCGTCCCGACTCTTGTGGATGGCAGAACCCTACACTCAAAAGAGGTTTTGGAAAGGCTCCAGGAAGCCTTCGGAGACCTGGTGTACGACACGGAGATTCGCCGAACGGTCAAGTTCCCAGACGCGTCCGTTGCGACAGAGCCCATTTTGTCGTACGCACCCAAACACTCGGGCGCCCAGGCGTACAGGCGCTTGGCCCGCGAAGTGATCGCACGTGGGGAGGCTCCGTAGGAGTGTCACGGGTAGCAACTGCGAGGCCCGACAAAGGATTGGCCGAGGCCACCCTAGATACCAGCCAGCAGACGTTTGGCCCGCAGACGCTAGCCGGTTTCGATGTCGACCTGGGGAACTTTCAAGGTCCTTTCGACCTACTGTTGCGGCTGATCGCAAGGAAGGACCTGGACGTCACAGAAGTCGCACTGGCTGACGTCACCGAAGAGTTTCTGGCCTACATGAAGCGGGACCCTAACCTCTCGAGTGCAACAGACTTTTTGGTGGTCGCAGCAACGCTACTGGACATGAAGGCTGCCGCTCTGCTTCCTCAGCCCCCTGGAGAGTCTCCTAGCGATGAAGACCTTGAGGCACGCGACCTGCTCTTTGCTCGCCTGCTGCAGTACCGGGGCTTTAAGCTGGCGTCCGGTGTTCTTCAACAAGAATGGGTCCGCTACTCCGGGCGCGTTGCTCGGGTTGTCCCGCTGGAAGAAGCCTTCAAAGCCGTGCTACCACCTCTTTCGTGGACAACAACGCCAGCCCAGCTTGCGAAGATAGCAGCCCAGCTGTTTACTGAAGCGCCCAGGCCCGATCTAGCCGACCACGTTGCCAGGCCCGCTACGTCTTTGGCCCAGGAGCTTCGCGTTTTGACTGACTTCCTGGCTAGGCATGGAACTGCAACCTTTACTGAACTGATTGCAGATGCAGACTCTGTAGCTGTCATCGTGGTCCGGTTTCTTGGCCTGCTTGAGCTCTACCGTCGCCTCGAGGTCGACCTTGTCCAAGACTGCCCCATGGGACAACTGACCGTGACCTGGCTTCAATCTGGGGACAAACCGTGACGACTCTTGACAGCGACCGACACGCGGAACTGTCCCTGGCGGCCGAAGACCTTGGGGGAGCGCTTGAAGCGATCCTCATGGTTGCGCCAGAACCGGTCTCTGTCGACGCCCTTGCAGCGGCGACAGGGATGAAGCCCTCACAGGTCAGCTCTGCGCTAAAGACCCTTCAGGCTGACTACGACGGGGAGACCGGGGGGAAACGAAGAGGTTTCGAACTCCGACCGGTTGAGGACCGCTGGCGCATCTACTCAAGGCCCGAGTTCTCCCCTTGGGTTGCCGACTTCGTCGTGGGAGCTGAAACGTCCTCCCTCAGCCAAGCCGCACTTGAGACGCTAGCCGTCGTTGCCTACCGCCAACCCGTGACGCGAACCCAAATCGCTCGGGTTCGCGGGGTGAACGTAGATGCCACCTTGCGCACTCTGCAACTTCGCGGCCTAATCCAGGAACTGGGGCAGACAGCCACCGGAGCCCACCTTTTCGGAACCACAGCCTTGTTCCTGGAACGAATGGGCTTCAGCAGCATTTCCGACCTGCCTCCGCTAGCGCCGTTTATGCCAGGCCCGGAAACTGACTTAGACTTTTTGGATCTAGAAGGGCAAGCAAATGAAGAATGATCCCCACGTTCCCGCGGGCGAACGCCTGCAAAAAGTTCTGGCGCAGGCGGGAGTCGCCTCCCGGCGTGCCAGTGAAGAACTTATCAAAGACGGCCGCGTTACAGTTGACGGCCAGGTCGTTACCAAGCTCGGCACTCGCGTCGACCCAGAAACCCAGGTTGTGCACGTGGATGGCTCAAGGATCCTAACGGCCCCCGCCAAGCACGTTGTCTTAGCCCTCAACAAGCCCGAAGGCGTCGTGTCGACCATGTCGGATCCGGACGGTCGCCCTTGCATTTCCGACCTGCTTGTCGACTACCCTGAACGGCTCTACAACGTCGGCAGACTCGACATTGATACGCAGGGCCTGCTTCTTCTCACGAATGATGGTGAGCTAGCGCATAGGTTGATGCACCCGTCATATGAGGTCGAAAAAACCTACGTGGCCAGGGTTCACGGAGAGATCAAGCCGTGGATCCGGAAGAAGTTGCTCGCTGGCGTGGAGCTCGAGGACGGACCGGTGAAGGCCGACGCGTTCACAGTGAAGGACACGCTGGGGGACATCTCCGCAGTGGAGGTTAAGGTCCATGAGGGCCGCAACCGCATGGTCCGGCGCATGCTGGCACAGGTCGGCTTACCCGTCACCGAACTGATCAGGACCAAGTTCGGACCGGTCAAACTGGATCGCTTAAAGCCGGGCGACTTACGCCGCGTAAAGGGCACCCAACTGCAGGAACTCTACGACCAGGTGGGTCTGTAGTGTGAGTGGTGAACCTACCGCGACGCGTGGCCCGGTTTTGATTATTGGAACAGGACTTATCGGGACTTCTATCGCGCTTGCGCTTCGTGGCCGCGGGGTTGAGGTGTGGCTGCAGGACCTTTCGCCCACGTCGCTAGCTTTGGCGATTGACATGGGTGCAGGGACACTGCCCGGGCCAGGCGCGCCCGCGATGGTGATCATCGCGGCTCCCCCCGATGTTGCGGGTTCGCTCGTTGCGGAGGCGCTCCACACGTACCCGGAAGCTGTCGTCACGGACGTTGCATCGGTGAAGGACGCCGTAGTTGCGGATGTGGAGGAGTTGGCGCCTGGGCAGTCCTCGCTTACCCGTTTCGTTGGTTCCCATCCGATGGCTGGGCGGGCTCGCTCAGGGGCATCTAGTGCGCACGCGGACCTGTTTTATGGCCGGCCCTGGGTGATCGTCCCAACGCAGTGGTCAAAGCCGCAGGCCCAACTGGCGGTCCGGAACCTGGCGACCGACCTGGGAGCTGTGACGCTAACGCTGACTCCTGAAGAGCATGACCAGGCGGTAGCCGCCATTAGTCACGTACCGCAACTCATCTCCAGCTTGCTTGCAGGGTCGTTAGTTGACGCCGGCCCTGAAGCGTTGATGCTGGCAGGTCAGGGGCTGCGCGACACGACCCGGATCGCCGCATCTGACCCCGACCTTTGGACCAGGATAATCGCGGGCAACTCGAAGCCGGTCGCCCGCGTGCTGCAAACGATCCTGGAACCATTGGAAGACCTCACGAACAAGCTTGGTGATCCAGGGACGACGCCCGGCATGCCTTTGGCGCCGGGCGCGACAGCTGCCATCAGCAAGATCATTGGCAGAGGCAACCTTGGGGTCGGGAGGATTCCCGGAAAACACGGGGCAACGCCCAGGCGTTTTGCAACCCTTGAGGTCTTGATTCCCGATAAGCCCGGACAGCTCGGTAGACTCTTCTCAGACCTCGGTGAAGCTGGGGTCAACATCGAGGACCTTAGTTTGGACCATTCAGCAGGCCAGCCCGTGGGCCTCGCGCGCATCCAGGTCTTTCCCGGAGTTGCGCAGGCCGCGGCGCAGGAACTAAGCACGCGCGGCTGGCGCGTCGCTGACGGAGGCAGGAAATGAGCGACACTCACCAAGAGCGAAGCAACGACGGGTTGCTAGTTGCGATTGACGGTCCCGCAGGGTCGGGCAAGTCAACCGTTTCCAAGCGCGTTGCACAAAGGCTCGCGATTGCTTTCCTGGACACGGGTGCCATGTACCGCGCACTGACTCTTGCGTGCCTGAGCGAGGGCGTCCCACTGGACGATGTTGAGGCTGTGCTCGAGGTTGCCGAGGGCATGGACTTTCGGTTTGAGGGCACTCCCACCGAACCTCGATTCCTGCTGGGCCCAGAGGACGTGACAACAAAAATACGCAGCGAGCTGGTGTCTGAAAATGTCTCTACGATTGCTGCACTGCTTCCGGTCCGCGCCTGGATGGCCACGGAGCAGCGCCGCCAAATGCTGGCTGCGAAAGAGAGCGGTCTGGGGATGGTCGCCGAGGGGCGCGACATAACCACCGTCGTCTGCCCGGATGCTGACGTTCGCGTGTTGCTCCTGGCCGATCCTCGTGCCCGGATTCGTCGCCGAACGTTGGAACTCTACGGAACGGTGACTCCCGAGCTTTACGAGCGGACCCGCCGGATGTTGAGGAACCGGGACCGCAAGGACCTAGAAGTCTCGCAGTTCATGGAGCCAGCCGAGGGGGTCAGTGTCATCGACTCTTCAGATCTCACGGTCGAACAGGTTGTGGAACGGGTTGTGAGGCACGCACAGGCCAGCTGAACGCCTCCTGGGGTGCGGTAGGTGTGGGCTCGAAGCGAACGCCCCTAGCTGGCCGGTGTTACGTACGATAGGACTTAAGGCATGACTGACGTGCGTAGCGAGACCTCGAGCCCCTTCACACTCCTTGCATTGAACGCGGGTGTTTCTGACCCTTCTTCAACCAAGATACTGGCAGAACGCTCGGGCGTAGCCGCAATCGAACACCTCCAAAGCCTGGGTAAAGAAGCAAGGCTTGAGTGCGTGGACTTGGCTCCGCTGGCTTCCCAGATCATGTCCTCCCTTTTGTCAGCAACCCCATTGCCAGAAGTTCAATCCCTGATGGAAAAGATGGCACGTGCTGACGCTCTTGTCGTGGCGACACCGGTCTACAAGGCTGGAGTTTCCGGCCTTTTTAAGACGTTTATCGACACTCTCGAGAACGACTTGATAGTGGCTAAGCCTGTGATCCTGGCCGCTACGGCCGGCACTTCGCGGCACGCAATGGTCGTTGACGAACAGATGCGCCCGCTCTTTGCTTTCTTGAGGGCTTTGCCCGTCCCGACTTCTCTTTTTGCGACCGCAGAAGACTGGTCGGACCCAGGGTTCGCTAGCCGTATCAAACGCGCGGGCGTGGAGCTAGCCGAGCTGGTGGCATCCGGTGCCCCGCAGGCTATCTCGGGAGCTTCTTGGGCGCGCTACAACCGCGAGTTCGGGTCGACTGCGGGCGCTGTTCAAGGGCGGGAGGAACTTGACTTCGACACCGACCTTATGCGTCTTGCAGCTGGTGGCGACAGCTAACGAAACTGGGCCGTGCACCCTTTGTCGGCCCCAACAATTCTGGGGCGCGATGGCCTAGCCTATTACCGTGGCGATTCGTTTTGAAAAGTCGAGTAGGGCAAGACGGAGCACCACCTTAATGTAGATAGTTTTCACTGACACTTGGTCAAGGAGGATCAGGATGGGCGTTTACGTTGTAACCGGTTCCGGTTCAGGGATGGGAAGGTCAACTGCCGAACAACTCATTTGGGAAGGTCACCGCGTGATTGGAGTTGACCTGCGTGGAGGCGACGTCACTGCGGACCTCTCAACGAAAGAGGGTCGCCAGCACGCGCTGGAGCAGATCTACGAGAAAGCCGGTGGCCGACTGGACGGCGCGGTGCTCGCTGCCGGGCTCGGTCCCATACCTGGAAAAGAGAAGATTATTGCCGAGGTCAACTACTGCGGCATTGTCGAGATTCTCGAGGGAATCCACGAGCTACTCGCCGCGGCAGGAAACGCTAAGGTTGTCATCTTTTCCTCGAACTCAACAACGACGGTCCCTGGGATTCCACCAGAGATCGTTGCCGCGTTCCGCGAACGGAACACCGATAAGGTCATGGAGTTGATCGCGGAGGCTGGGCCGGAGGCTGCGCCCACTTTGGCTTACGCGGGCTCAAAGACGGCTGTCTCTCACTGGATCCGCACCATCGGGGTGGATCAGGAATGGGCGGGACGGGGGATACGCGTGAACGCGATCGCTCCGGGTGCCATTCGCACGCCGATGGTCGAAGTACAACTGAATGACCCCAAGTTAGCGCCTGCCATCAAGGCCTTCCCGATCCCCGTCCGCGAGTTCGGGAAACCCGAGGACGTGGCGAAGTGGGTGATCTTCATGCTTTCCCCCGCGGCCAACTTCCTGTGCGGTTCCGTGATCTTCCTGGATGGCGGCACAGATGCCTACTTCCGCGCTGACTCGTGGCCAATGCCGATGGGGCCGGAAGATGTTCAGGAGTATCAGGCGAAGGTTCAGGCTTTTGCGGAACTCGTAGCTGAAGAAGACTAGGGGACAGCGTGCTCAAGGGAGCTTCAGCTATCTGGCTTAGCAAGGTTGTTTTTGCGCTCCCGCTGAGCTTGGCGGACCGGGCCGAGTCTTTCCGGTTGCAGGGTCACCCCGACCTGGCTTTGACCCGGTTCCGCCTGACACCCGAACTGCAGGATCTTGACTGGCGCACAAAGCTCGAACCCTACGTCGGCCTCCGTTTGAGTTGCGAGGACGGCGGCTTCTGTTCAAAGGAACGCCTGGAAGCACTGCTGAAAGGCTCGCTGGTCTTGCAGGGTCTTCAGGGGAGTGAGGTCGCGTGGTCTACGGGAGTCCAGGTTGGGCCGGTCCTCGACGACCTGTACGCGGGGGCGGCAAGGCAGAAGTTGGGTGTCGTTTGGCAAGAGGGCACGCCCACGTTGAAGGTCTGGGCCCCCACGGCCTCCCGGGTTTCGCTGTTGCTTTTTAACCAAGGGGACGACCCCATGGAGCTTCCTGCCACGCGGGACAAGCACGGGGTCTGGAGTGTCGCGGGCGCGCCCGATTGGGACGGTGCCGAGTATCTCTGGGAGATAAGCGTCTTCGCGCCTTGCCAGGGAGAGTTCGTCACAAACCGGGTCACGGATCCCTACTCGGTCGGACTCACGGTTGACTCGACTCGCTCAGTTGTCCTTGACCTGCAGAGTCCGCAATGGAAGCCGGAGGGGTGGGGCAGTGCCGTGCCCCCGGCCCTTTTGAACCAGGCAGCACAGAGCATCTACGAGCTGCATGTCCGCGACTTTTCTGCGTGGGACAAAAGCGTTCCCCAGGAGTTGCGGGGGACGTACAGGGCTTTCACCCTGGAAGACACTGCCGGCACCACGGCCCTAAAAGAGCTGGTCGAAGCCGGACTTACCACCTTGCACCTGCTACCAACTTTTGACATCGCTAGCAGTGTGATCCCCGAGGACCGCTCGGTTCAGAAAGTCCCCAGCATTGATGGGATCACGCTGGTCCCCGAAAATCAGAAGAGCCTGGCTGCCCTTGTGCGTTGGGGACCTGATTCTGAGCTGCCTAGTCGGGCTGTCGAAGAGGTAGTCGACACCGACGCCTTCAACTGGGGCTACGAGCCCTACGACTGGATGTGCCCTGAGGGCGCCTACGCTTTACCAGGGAATCAGCATGGCGGTCGGCGGGTTGCGGAGTATCGCAGCATGGTGGAGTCCCTCCACAACCTGGGCCTTCGAGTCGTCCAGGACGTGGTTTTCAATCACACGACAGGCAGTGGCATGGGGTCCATGTCCGTCCTAGACAAAGTGGTCCCGGGCTACTACCACCGCAGGAGCCCAAACGGGGACTTGGAAACCTCGACCTGCTGCGCCAACATCGCAACCGAGCGCCTGATGGCAGAAAAACTCATGGTCGACACGGTGGTGAGTGCTGCCCGCGATTACCGCATCGACGGGTTCCGTTTTGACCTTATGGGCCACCACTCCCTGGACAATCTGAAGAGGGTACGAGGCGCGCTTGACCGGCTCACAGCAGAAAAGGACGGCGTTGACGGACGCCAGATCTACCTGTACGGCGAGGGCTGGAACTTCGGAGAAGTCGCGGACGATGCACTGTTTTTTCAGGCGAGCCAAGCGAACATCGGTGGAACGGGGATCGGAGTCTTTAACGATCGCCTGCGGGATGCGGTCCGCGGGGGAGCGCCAATGGACCTGGACCAAGCAAAACACCAGGGATTCGCCTCTGGCCTTGGCACCGACACTAGGGCCGGGTCCCGAGGCGACCTGGAACCGGAATGGGAAAACCGCGCAGCTATCTCAGGTTTGAAGCTGATCCGGGCCGGCCTGATCGGAGCGTTGAAGGACAGTGGGATAGAAGGCGTCAGCCGGGACGTTTTTTGCTTGGAGCCACAGGAGTGTGTCAACTACGTAGAGGCCCATGACAACGAGACTCTTTTCGATTCGGGGGTTTGGAAACTACCCCGGCATTCCAAGCAGGAAACCCGGGTCAGGATGCAGGTGCTTGCGAACGCGCTCGTTACGCTGGGCCAGGCCCCGGCGTTCTGGGCTGCCGGCACCGAGCTTCTTCGTTCGAAGTCGCTGGACCGAGACTCGTACAACTCGGGGGACTGGTTCAACGCGATCGACTGGACTGGGGATTGGCACCAGTTCGGCCGGGGCCTGCCACCCAAGGCATCCAACGAAGCGGCTTGGGGGAGTATGGCTCCTTTGCTACGTCTACCCGGGATCCGTCCAAGCAAACAGACGATTCAGCTTTCAAAGGCGATGCACCTGGACCTGCTTCGACTCCGCAAAGCGCACCCGCTGCTAACTCTGGGAAGCGCTGATCTCATTCGGATGGCTGTCAGTTTCCCCGCTCTGGAGACTACGGACGAACCCGGGTTGATCTGCATGCTGGTGGATGGGCGGGCCCTTCCCGGAGCGGAGGTGGCCCCCGGAAACGACAGCGCTGTCTTGGTGGTCTTCAATGCTTCTCCTCACTTGGTTCAAAGGCAGGTGGACGAACTCCGGGGCCGAAAGTTCAGCCTCAGCGACGTTCAGGCAGGCGGCGCGGACCAGATAGTGAAAGCGTCTAAGTGGCTGCCCGACTCCGCCACCTTCCGGGTCACGCCGCGAACCGTCGCCGTTTTCGTGGAGCGTTGGGCGGACGATAGATAGCGAAATAGGGGCCCCATTCCGCTGGCAGAGAGAGGTGTGTCACTGTAGGCTGACAGGACGGGGCGGCAAGGGGACACGACCGCGAGTCCTTGAAAACGCTCCACTGATCGAGGAAGATCCGGTGCCGAAATGATGATGCTCGCGCAGTTCTTAGTCCTATTGGCAGCCATTTTCCTTGGTGCCCACTACGGCGGGATCGCAATCGGCTTCGCCGGTGGTCTAGGAGTCATTGGACTGGCGTTGCTGGGCGCCGCGCCAGCTGACCTGCCCCTGGACGTCGTTTCCATCATCATGAGTGTGATTGCTGCGATCGCTGCGATGCAGGTTGCCGGGGGCATGGACTACCTGATCTACCTCGCAACAAAGCTACTGAAAAAGAACCCAAAGCAGCTGAACTTCCTTGCGCCCATCGTCACCTACGTGATGACTCTGATGGCCGGCACCGGTCACACTGCCTACTCGACTATGCCCGTGATCGTCGAGGTTGCTAAAGAAGCTGACATCCCACCACGAAGGCCTTTGTCGCTGGGGGTCGTCGCTTCCCAGATGGCGATCACGGCCTCACCGATCTCTGCTGCGGTTGTTGTGTTTTCTGCGATGCTGGTGGAATACGAAACCGGTTACGAGTACGTCGACCTCCTCCTGGTCGCGATCCCCGCCACGCTTCTTTCCGTGCTAATCACACCGGCTGTCATGGGATTGATTGACAAGGCTAGGCACGCTCCTAAGCTCAGCCAAATCCCCATCTATCAGGAGAGGCTGAAGGAGGGCCTGGTGGCACCTCCGGAGCCCATTGTTGCGCGTGAGATCCCACGTAAGGCAAAGCTCTCGGTGTTGATCTTCCTGATCGGACTGGTGTTCGTAACCACCTACGCAACCCTTATTTCCGACAAACTACAGATCATTAAGGACCCGATAATGGGGCGCGATGGAGCCATCATCTCGACGATGCTCGCAGTCGCGATGATCATAGTCATGATGTCGAAGCTGAAGGTTCCGGACGTCTTGGACGCATCGACCTTCAAGTCAGGCATGTCTGCTGCGATCTGTGTGCTTGGCGTTGCCTGGATGGGCATGACCTTCGTGGAAGCCAACATGGACACCATCTCGCGGTTCTCGAGCGGCATCCTGGATGCGATGCCGTGGCTGCTTGCAGTGGTGCTGATGCTTGGTGCGGCCCTTATGTACTCGCAAGCAGCGACCACCCGCGCGCTGATGCCCTTAGCACTTGGAGTCGGCGTTTCCGGCGGGGCAGCGATTGCGGCGTTCCCCGCGGTCTCAGCGCTGTTTATCCTGCCGACCTACCCCACTTTGCTGGCCGCAGTCGAGATGGATGACACCGGTTCTACTCAGATCGGGAAGTACATCTTCAACCACCCGTTCATGGTGCCAGGACTGCTAATGATTGGCATCGCTGTCGCGCTGGGCTTCGGTTTCGTCCTGTTTATCTAGGCTCACCTACAGTGGGGGTATGCAGGTAACGGTTTTTGACGGTGAACGATTCAGTGATTCGTCCGCTACGGAGGCCCTTGAGCTAGCGCGGACGACCCATGGGACCTCCTGGATTGACATCCAGGCTGACGGAACGGAGGACCCGCAAGCAATAGCCTTAGTCGAAGCGCTCGGGGTTGATGCAGAAGCTGCGATGGAGGCGTTACGTTCGCGGCTGGACCTCAGTTTTATCGTGTCTCCGCAGGGAGTTAGGGGCGCCGCGTGGGTTGACGACGGGGACGGGACACGGGCGTCACAAGTTCGCTTCAACTGGAACGCTGAACGGCTCGTGACAATCAGGGAGTCTGGCGATGTGGGGATGGCTTTCGTGCGCGAGCAGATTCTGGAGCGTTTCCCAAGCGCCCGAAGGTCCGGAGCACGCTTGCTCGCCGATGTCCTAGAACTGATGATGGTGACCGTCCAACGGGGGCTTACTGAACTGGCTGTGCGGGTTGGGGAGCTGAACTTGGCCGTCCTGGAGCGGACTCGCCCCGACTCCAGCTTGAACGGGGAACTCTCGGAATACCAGGCCATCTTCTATTCGATTGGGCTACGGTTTCCGACTTACCTGGTGAACCTCCGCGCGGCGCTCATCGACCCGCCGCAGGTCCGTGGCGCGGTTCCCGACGACCTTCAGCTTCTCCACCAGTACGCAGCGATCGTTGACAGCACGCAGCTAGTGATTGACTCAGTGGACGGTAGTATCCACAACGTGGCACGGGATTTGCAGGCTCAGACGGCCACCTGGCAGGGTAACCAGATCAACGCCCTTACCGCCCTTGCAGCCGTTTTCATCCCGATAACGTTCATCACCAGTTACTTCGGGATGAACTTCGACTGGATGATCGACCGAATCGGGTCCTTCGGAAACTTCATCTTTTACGGGGTGATACTGGTGGTCGTCGTGGCGATCTCGGCGGTTGTGTGGTTGCGCTACTCAGGCTACGACCTCTCAGTTGACCGTAAAGAGGGCAAAGAACGGGCTAAACGCCGGCTTCGCAGCAAACGCTAAAAGAAGAGTTTGACCCTACGCGTGCCGCTACCCTTCAGTACATCTCGTTCGCGTTCTTCCAGCGTGCGGAGGGAGTCTGGCGCCCACCGGTACGTGAATCCGAAGCCCTCCCGAACGTTTTGGTAGGACAGCCTGTCGAACCCAGAGGGGATCTCAAAGCCTGCGCCCGCGCTGAAGCGAATGTGTCGGTCGTGGTGCATGTGCGATGCCTTCACCGACTCGGCAAGGAGTAGCTCCACGCTTCCTAACCGGTCGAAGTGGTTGGGGAGGCTATTCCTGAGCACCTCCTCGGCCGCGTCGGCATTTGATGGGATGCTCTCATTGCCGTACTGGCCGGGCAGCCCCCTCGAGCCGATCAGTTTCACGCTCACTCCCTGCTTTGCGTGGCGCTCGAGATTCTTGAGCATCCACCCAACGTGTTCGTCCCATGGACGTTCCGTCAGTCTGGAGAACAGGTACTTGTCGAAAACGACCACCTCAGAGGAAACTGCGGCGAACGGCGCGAAGAGGTTCAGCCAGACCGTGTCGCGTGAGACGCCTTCAGGGAACGAGCCCTTCTCAAGGAGGTCTGAGCGTTGCCGGTAGAGTTTTGACTCCGAGATCGAACCGGCGACGCCCACTTCCAGCCCAGGGAAGGCCTCCGTCATTCCGGTTTCTGCGTCGGGAAAGATCCTGGAGTAGGTAGCACTACTGGTCACCGATATGATCGGCGCGCCCCTTCTGAGCCCCTGAAGGTCGGCGGGGCTCTTCGCAGATTCCGGGTCTTCAGCCCACGCCGGGTCCGCCGCGACGACACGCCCTTTGTGGTACATGGAGAGGACTAGTTCCTGCCATTTCTTTTGCTCTCCGGGGCTGAGTTCCGGCGATTTGACTGAGTTCAGCCACCGGTCAGCTTCAGCCTTTGAGGTGAACCGCAACAGGCCGTGACGGCGCAGAAGGTCCACCAGCTGTGCCTGCAGTGCGGGAGCGTCAAAACCCACCTTGGACTTCGCGGTCTGCAGGATTGCATTGGGGCTGACGTGAACGTTGAAAAGCACCGCTAGTCTCCAAATAGTTCTGAGAACTGCTCGTCGAAGAAACCACCGGGCCAGTGGTCCAGGAACTGGCCATCAGCCCCCAGACGCAGCTCTTCGATGTGGGCGCGACCTTCGCTGTCTTGGTCGACGTACAGCACTAACACGTCTTCGGCGGAGATCAGTTGCTCGCGAATGCGCCTTTGGATACGAAGTATGAGCGTCTCACTGTGCGTCTCTACGATCACCTGGTTGGCTCTCACTGCTGGGTCCACGGACTCAATGAGAAGGTCCGCGAGTTCTGCTTGCATTGCGGGGTGCAGGTGAATCTCAGGTTGCTCAACCATGATCACGCTGGATCGTCGGGCTGAGAGCTCTGTCACGATTGGGAGGACTTGGGAGATCCCGAAGCCAACGTCCGCAGGCGTCAGCACGACACCGCTACGCCGGTCGGTTAGCAACAAAGAAGCGACTTCCCCCAGCGTTTCGCGGAGCTGGGGTGCAACGGGATTCACGACGGACAGGTCGTAGTTGATGCCCAGCCTGTTGAGTTGCTTGGAGATCTCCACTTGTTCAGAGGGATTATCGAGCAGGTGAAAAGGTGTGTCGAAACTGCCGTCGGCGGTTGCTCGCGTTGTTGAACGCCTGGGTGCTTGCCGCAGCGGACCAAGGTAGACCATGCGGTCGGCGAGCAGCCGGGCCTCGTCCGAGATTGCTGCGAAGAGCGCTGAAACGTCAGCCAGCTGGTCCAAAGCCCAGGTATGGAAGGCAGAGCCAGAGGTGCGGTATTGGATCTCAGCTAGGAAGTCCTTGTCGAGTCCGCCGACACCGATGCCGTCCGGGACGAAACTGACGGGCGGCAGGCTACCTGGGCCCAGTCCGTCGAAGGGGTCCGCGTCGAAGTTTCTTGCGACGCGGCGCTCCCCATAGAGCGACTTTTTCGACTCCATCAGTTGGACGACGTGCTTGAACTGACCCAATCCCAGGATGTAGTCGGGCGAGGAATAGTCGAAATCGAAGTCATGCTTTCCCAGTCCCAGGGTCAGCTCTGTCGGCATCCCGGTTTCCGGTGTTTGTGGTTCTTTCAGTGCGAGCTGGAAACGCCGCGTCTGGGTGGGGTCCGGCAGGCCAACGCGGGAGTCCAGCGTGGGACCCGACGCGAATGTGACCCCGAGCTTCATGACGGCATTTAGGTCGTGACCGTGGAGTAGCCCGGCAAGGCTGCCAAGGTCCTCTGCCCCGTCGGGCTTAAACCGGCCAGCTAGGATCGACTGCCGCAATAGCAGCAGTGCTTGGATCAGCGAAGACTTGCCTGCGGAGTTTTGACCGTAGAGCAGGGTTAGCGGACGCAGGGGGATCGTTTGTTCTTTCTGGACGCTCTTGAAGTTTTGCAGGGTGAGTGAGGTGAGCAGACGCCCGGGGGCCGTGGGGCGACTCTGGGCTTCTTCTGGTGGTAGGGCCAAGTGCAGTTGCGGAGCGTACCCCTTGGTGTACAGGTCGTCGGCCGGCACCAGTCCCGCAACCCAGTCTGGAGCTTCGCCAAGCACCGCGTCCTTTGCCCAGGTGCGTAGTAGTTCCCCGACCTGTTCTGTCCCCGACTCTTTTGCCAGCAGGGCAGCCGCGGAGACCATGAGCACGCGCCCATCTTTGCGGGGGTCTGCTTGGCCCGAGAGCACCCATAGGAACGCGCCGCTTTCAGAGCCCAGGATGAACCCTGGCGGCAGTGCAACTACTGCCTGCACACGCCCTTGATCAAGAAGATGACGTCGGACGGCCGCAAGCTGGGTGCGGTTCGAGGTGGAAGCTGGCGGCATCACTATTGCTGCCTGTCCGTCCGGTTTCGTGGACGCTGCAACCAGTGTCAACCATGCTGCATTCCCGCTGACAGACCGCCCTGCGTCGGGAATCTCGCTTAGCAGTGTCGGACTCACTTGGTCGGCTCTGAGCCCAGCGTTCAAAGGAGGCTGGCACACCACCAGGTCAAACTTCTGATCCGGCGGGCTCAGCAGAGAGTTTCGAACCTCTATCTCCGAGTCCGAAACGCCAGCCATGGCAAGGCGAAGGCTCGCAACAAAGCACGCTTCTGGGTTCGTGTCCATGCCAAGCACGTGGCTGGTCTTTGACGCCACGGAAACCAGAGAACCGCCGTAGCCACAAGCTGGGTCAAAGACGGTCTGGGCGGGTTGCAGGGCCGTAGCAAGCAACTTGTTCAGTTTGCTTGAGCTAACGACTTGAGACGCTGCAAGCCCCGTCGTCGCGTCCCGCGCATCCAACAGATCTTCAACTTCTTTTGCGAGGTCCGCGTCTGCTGCCAACAGCCCGGTGATGGCCTTGTCAACTTTCGCCGCTATCCGCGCGGCTACGCCGTCCTTGTGTCCCGGCACCCCGTGTCGCTCCATCAGATCGGAGACGCGGTCAGGGTCGCTTTGCGCCCACCCCTGGTAGAGACGCTCAAGGGCGTAGGCAATGAATGCTTCGGGTGAGGGTGCTTCGGCGGCTTGGACGGACAGCGGGGGAGTGGAGGGGTGCTCTTTCACCCTTAGAGCTTACGGCTTTCGCGCTCCCGAAAGCAGTAACCCTTCGCGTTTACTTCCGGGCGTTCCACGGGGTGTCTGCGGGCCTGAGTTTGTCCAGGGTTCCGCCCAGGATCGCTGTCTGTAGCGCCAAGACGCCTGCAACCAGCGAGGGGCTTTGGCATTTACCTTCCAGGATTGCCCTAATCAGGTGCTCTCGGGGAATGAACCCGACTTCCATTACTGCTTCTTCTCCGTCGGCTTCGAAGCCTTCGGGGAGTGGTGCTGGCTTGAGGCCGCGTGCCAGGAACACCCGGAGTGTCTCGGCGTTTGCGCCCGGGGTGGTGAAGATGTCGACCAGCACGTTCCAGTGTGCTGCCTGCAGCTGGGCTTCTTCAGCCAGTTCTCTGGCAGCAGCTTTCTGGTACGGCTCTCCTTCAATGTCAAGAAGGCCTGCGGGGATTTCCACCAGCTCCATTCGCACGGGATGTCGGTACTGACGGACCACCGCAATCGTGTCGTTTGTTTCGTCCCAGGCCACGACGGCAACGGCGCCTGGGTGGGTTAGGAACTGGCGGGCCAGGATTTCTCCGGTGGGCGCTTCGACAACTTCTTCAACGAAAGAGGAAATGGCTCCCTCTCCAAGGACCTTGCGTGACCTGGTCGGCCACTGCACCCGCTTGTCAAAGTTCATGCCCCATCCATTCCTTCATCCCAGTTTTGGCCCGGTTGTGAGCTGGCGCTACAACAGAGAAGCTACAGCAGAGGAGCTACAAGAGAGAAGAAATTCCAACAGAGGCTAGGAGGTCCCGGAGCGGTTGTGCTCCGGGACCTCCCCTTGCTACGGGCTGGGTGGAAGCGTGCTACTGCATCGCCGGGTGGAGGCGTGCTACGCGGTTGGGATGAACGGCTCACCCTCAAGTTCGCCCGTCAGCATCTCCCTGACTGCAGTAACCAAAGCGTCAAGTTCTGCCTGTTTCCTGCCCGTTGGGTCTGCCGCCGCCTGGTCCTTCAGGTGCTCATAGTCGACGATGAACCCCATGTGGCACATCGGCACGACGGTCATGCCATCCGCCCCCGGTGACAGTTCCAAGCCCTCGACCATTTCGTCGGGGAGCGGGACCATGAAAGACAAGTCCTGATCCGTTTCATCGATGCGCCTGACTACTTCAGCATCAGCCACAGCGGTTGAAAACTCAGCGAGAGCGTCAATGACGCTGCTTCCGCAAACGACCACCTCCGGGACCCCTGGGTGATCGACGGAGAAGAAGGCGAACATGCCCATCAGCGTCTGCAGGCCCACGTATAAGAACTCGTGTTGCGGGTCGTCCTCTGGCCCCGTTGCGAAGACCTCAACAGCGTCGACCACTTTGTCCTTGAACGAGATGCGTTCGACGCCCTTGTTCTCGAAGAGGTAAGCATTGAGGTCAAGAAAGTCCACTGCCGGGACCAGGCATGTCAGTAGCTCCCCTTCGTGTAGCACTAACACAGGGCGTTCTGTCTCTGCAACGGCCCGGAACAGCTCGATGAAGTGAGGCGTTACGTCCTCGTAAAGGACTTTGCCGTTTTCCTCCCAGATTCCCTTTAGTGCCGCTTCTCTGGCCCCTTTGGGGGTGTTATCGGAAATAGTGTCTCCTCTTTTCAGTTATTGCTCGCCAGTAGGCGAACATATCAGGTTAAGTGAACGGGCGCCCAGTCGCAACTCGACTGGGTCCTTGCCCGCTTCGCACAAGCACTTCGGAAAAGCCCTGCCCGCAAACACAGACCGAAGAACCTGGCGCGAAGAGCCTGGACCGCAAGCACCGCGTGAAGAGACAGGTGCATAGAGGTTGCATCAGTCCACGGTGTATCGGGGGTAGTAAGGGTGCATGTGGGGGCCTGTTGCCTGGCTGCTGGGGGTGTGTTTCGGGTCGTGAGAGTGCTCCCCGGGTGGCCTCTGCGAGATGAGAGTGCATCGGGGGTAGTAAGGGTGCACGTGGGGAGGCGTCCCCGGATGCACTCTTCATACCCCAGGAGCACTCTTAGGATTTCGGGGCACGGGCAACCGGCAGGAACGTCTGCTCACTGTCGGCAGTCAGTAGCCACGTTCCGGACCGGTGCAGGAGCGGGTGACACCAGCCCCGAAAACCAAAAGTCCCAGGTGAGAAACCTACCCCCACCTGGGAAAACGTCGGGCTGACAGGATTTGAACCTGCGACCCCTTGACTCGTGGTTTGGCCGTGCGGCGATCCGCGGAATATCGCGGGTTTCGCCTGCTGTGGAGCGCTTTGTGGGCTGTTGGCAGTGCCCGTGAGTTCCCGCGGATTCCCGCGATATCCCGATGCTTGCGGTGACATTTGCGGTGACATTTGTTTGGGCGTCACTCGTAGATTTTTGCCGCCGCCGACACGACAGTGTGGGTGTCGGTGACCGCTGTGTAGTGGTGTCTGTTGACGGCGGCGGTGTGGCCGAAGAGGCGCGTTCTGGTTGCTTCCGGGAGTGCGTCGTACAGCAGAGTGTTGTTTGTCGTCCGCCAGGAGTGGCCGCGCTCGTGCTCGAACATTTCGATGTCTAGCTTTTCGGCTAGCTCCTTGTAGATAGAAGCCAGTTTGCGGTCGCGGTTCCGCGGGTCCCAGACCTAGCTGGGGA
>CAYFRO010000006.1:0-50982 GCA_964345565.1 uncultured Actinomyces sp. | reverse complement strand
TCGAATCAACAAAAAGTGGCGAGACACAGAGGAACTATGTCTCGCCACATCACACTGGTGGCGGATGCAGGATTTGAACCTGCGAAGCATTCCGCGGCTGATTTACAGTCAGCTCCCTTTGGCCACTCGGGCAATCCGCCAGTTGCACCTTGTGGGTGCCGTGGAAGAATAACAGAGGATCGCCCCCCACTTCAATTCAGTTTTGCAACGTGTGGCGGGAGACGCAGTATTAGAGATGAAGCGACTCCAGGCACCACGCCTGGAGTTGAGCAGAGCGGAAGGAACCCCATGGCAGACTCTTCATTCGACATCGTTTCGAAACTGGACCGTCAGGAACTTGACAACGCGGTGAACCAAGCAGCCAAAGAAGTGAACCAACGCTACGACTTCAAAGGCGTCGATCCCAAGGTCCAGCTGAGCGGCGACACCATCATCCTGGAAGCCAACACCGCAGAAAGAGTTCTGGCAATCCTGGACGTGCTCCAAAGCAAACTGATCCGCCGCGGGGTCTCCCTGAAAGTCCTGGATACAAAGGACCGCGAGCCTCAGCCTTCCGGCAAGATTTACCGACTAGTGCTTCCACTGAAGGAAGGCATCGCGCAAGACGTCGCGAAAAAGATCACCAAAGCGATTCGCGATGAAGGACCAAAGGGCGTGCGGGCCCAGATCCAGGGCGACGAGATTCGCGTGACTTCTAAGAAACGCGACGACCTTCAGGCTGTCATCACCATGCTGAAGAGCGGAGACTATGATGCCGCGCTCCAGTTCGTGAACTACAGGTAGCGTAGGACGACTCGCGGGCTAGTCCTTTGCTACCTCATAGTCCGTGGGGCCGGTGAAGTCCTTGAACCGCTCCCGGGCGTGAGGCTTCCCGAGCTCACCAGGCTTGCCGATCAAGTCGCGCTTTGCAGCATCTTCGCCGGCCTGCGCCTCCACGTCCTCGGCTGCTAAGGCACCCCGTGAAATGTCGGTCATGGCTGCACGCGACACTACTTTGACACGCTCACGACTGTCCCCAGACTGAGTTGGGCCGTAGGCCTCCCCTAGAGCCCGTTCGTACGCGTCCAGCATTTCCCACCCCTGCCAGGTGGTGAACGGGACGCCGCGCTCTTCAAGCAGCAGCTCGATGGGCTGGTCAATACTTGTCGAGAGCCGCCCCGACTGCGCATCATGCACCAGGTGAGCGATGGTCTCCTGCGCATCGGACTTCGTGGAGCCGATCAGTCCCACAGGACCGCGTTTTACCCAACCCGTTGCGTAAATGCCAGGCAGGGTTTGAGCGCTCCCAGGTTCGGCGACCACGCGTCCCTGAACGTTCGGGATCACGCCCTTCTCCCTGTCAAACGGCACGCCGTCAATGGGCGAGGAGTAGTAGCCAACGGCCCTGTAGACGGCCTGCACGGGCCAGGTGGTCAGTTCCCCCGTGCCTCGCACGCTACCGTCCCCTGTGAGCTCTGTGCGCTCTGTGACCACTGCGGAAACGTCGCCCTGCTCGTCAGCGACTATCTCGCTGGGAGCCTCGAACATGTGAAGGTATATCCGCCGGGACGCCTTCAGATCCTCGGGATCCTGGGAAGCGTATGACGTCAGGATCTTCACGACCTGACGTTGCTGGTTGGACTCGCGCATAGCCTTGTCGGAGCCCTTGTCGAAGTCGAAGTCTTCCTCGGACACAACAACGTCAACGTCAGCCACCCGCCCAAGTTCGCGCAACTCCAGGGGCGTGAACTTGACCTGGGCGGGGCCACGTCTACCAAAAACGTGAATGTTCTTAACGGGATTGGCGTCGAGGGTTTGCGCGACGTTCGCGGGGATCTCTGTCGAAATCATTTCGGTTGTGTGTCGTCCGAGGACCCGCGCCACGTCCAGGGCAACGTTCCCGGCCCCAAAAATCGCGACGTCCTCAGCTTGCAGAGGCCACTCTCTGGGGTAGTCGGGGTGACCGTCGTACCAGGACACGAAGTCGGCTGCGCCGTACGACTGAGGCAAATCCGCGCCCGGAATGTCAAGCACGGCGTCCCTGTCGGCTCCGGTCGCAAAGATCACCGCGTCGTAGCGGTCCTGTAGCTCTTCAACGCTGACGTCGTGGCCGATCTCTACGTTCCCGAACAGGCGGATGTCCCCGCGCTGCAGGATCTTGTAGAGGGCAACGATTATCTGCTTGATCCGCGGATGGTCGGGGGCTACTCCGTAGCGAACAAGTCCGTAAGGAGCGGGTAGGCGCTCGAACAGGTCGATGGAAACGTCAAGGTCTGACTTTGCCAGAATGTCTGAAGCGTAAATGCCTGCCGGGCCCGCCCCAACAACCGCAACTCGAATGGGTTCAGTCACTGTGTTCTTTCGATGGTGTCTTTTTGCAAACTGGCTTAATCCTAGCCGCGGGCGGGGTGTGTAGGACGTGCGACCTATCTCAGGCCGATACCGTGTTGCCGCTCGCCCGTGTCCGCCTTCCCGGCTTGGCCGTGGCCAAACCGGGAAACGGGGCGGGTTAGGCGGCCCTATCCACCATCATCATCGCAAACGCTTCCAGGGAGTCTTTTGCGTCCGACTCAGGAAGGCCTTCAAGCGCATCCACGGCCTTCTGAGCCCAGGCACGGGCAAGATCCCGAGTCTGCTCCAACACAGGATGGGCGCGCAGAGCCTCTACAACTTCTTCCAGTGCCTCGTCAGACGCGAGGTCCTGGTCCAACAGCTCCAGAATGCGCCTGCCCTCAGGATCCAAAGTCCCAACGCGCTCGGCTTCCTTCAATAGCAGGACAGGCATCGTGTTGACGCCCTCACGCAGGTCGGTTCCTGGAGTCTTGCCAGTCACCTCAGCGGGCGACGCCAAGTCCAGCACGTCGTCCGCCAACTGGAACGCAACCCCTACGTTCTCACCGAAAGCTTCAACCATGCCCGCCACCTCTTTGCCAGCCCCCGCGTGGAGGGCACCAAGGTGAGCGGCAGCAGCCACCAGGGACCCAGTTTTGTCCGCCAGGACCTGAAGGTAGAACTCCACAGGGTCTGCATCAGGTCCCGGCCCAAAGGTCTCGTTCAGCTGACCCATACACAGACGCTCAAACATTCGGGCGTGGTATTCAACGGACTCAGGCCCCAGTCCGGCAATGAGCCGGGAAGCGCGCGCAAACAGCAGGTCACCCGCCAAGATCGCCCGGTTGTTTCCCCAGATAATCTGTGCGGAATCCACCCCGCGACGCGACGGGGCGGAGTCCATGACATCGTCGTGATACAGGGAGGCAAGGTGGGTGAGCTCAACAGCCGTTGCAGCATCAATCACCGCCTCAGAGGCGGCCCGATGAGGTGCCCCCAACTGAGCTGAAATTAGAGTCAGCAACGGACGAAGACGCTTACCTCCGGCCTCGGCTAAGTGTGAAGTGAGGCGGTCAACTAGGTCACCAAACCCCACGATGGAACCCAGAAGCAGGTCTTCGACCGTCTCCAAGGAACTCTCAACGACGCGTTCCAGTGTTGGCTCGTCACTACGGGATGGGATAGCACTCACGGAATAAGAATAAAGATCTGTTCCACGAAGGCCAAGATCGGCCCAGGCAAGATACCCAAGATGAGCGTCGCCGCCGCGGTGACACCAATCACCACGGTTGATGCGCCCTCGGACTCAACCACCTGAACCGATGGTGCAGGCTCCTTCATAAACATCGCGACAACGATCCGGAAGTAGAACACTGCGGTGACGGCAGAGGCCGCAAGCGCAATGGCAACCAGCCAGCCAAGGCCGCCCTCTATACCCGTGGCAAAAACGACAAACTTCCCGACGAAACCGGAAGTCAAGGGGATCCCGGCGAAGGAAAGTAAGAAAATCAGCATGGACACTGCCAGGAACGGGGAGCGTTTCGCAAGCCCGTTCCAGTCACTAATCCTCGTGGCTTCACTACCGACGCCACGCCTGCCGTCCTCTTTACGAACCAACGTGATGACCGCGAACGCTCCGATCGTTGCAAGCCCGTAGGCAAGCAGGTAGAACGTCATCGCCCCAGCCGAGCCGGGCACCAGCGAAAGCACGGCGATCATGAGGAAGCCAGCGTGCGCGATCGAGGAGTACGCCAGGAGCCTCTTCATGTTCTTCTGGACAAGCCCGCCAACCGTACCGAAAATGATCGTGGCAGCAGCCATCAGCGCGAAGATTAGGCCCATGTCCCAGCGGAGATGGCCAGCAACGGTCACGTAGAAGCGCAGCAGGGCACCGAACGCAGCGATCTTGACTCCGGCCGCCATGAAGCCCGTGACAGGAGTAGGGGCGCCCGCGTAAACGTCGGGAGCCCACTCGTGGAACGGGAAAACCGCAACCTTGAACAAGAGTCCCGCCATCACCAGGAAGACGCCCACCAGCAGCAGCCAGTCCATGTTGTTTACAAACGGGATTGCTTCCGCGATCGCGCCAAGGCGCAGGCTTCCACCCGAGTACCCGTACAGCAGCGCAGAACCCATCAGGAACAGTGCTGCTGAGAAGGATCCCAGAATGAAGTACTTGATGGCCGCCTCGTGACTCATCTGCCTGCGATGCCTTGCGGTTGCCGCCAGGATGTAAAGGGGCAACGACATGACTTCCAACGCGACAAACATGGTGAGTAGCGAGTCTGATGCGGGGAACAGCATCATGCCACCGACGCTGAACAGCACCAGTGGGAACATTTCGCTTCGCTGGTACTTCTTAGCAGCGGACAGCGATTCCTCGCTGGAGTCGGGGCGGTCTGACGGTTGGGCTGCGAAAGCTCCGTCGCGAGCCATGCTGCGATCCGCCATGACCAACACCGCAAAAATAGCTAGGAACGTGATCAGGATTTGCAGGCCAACCGCAAGGGTGTCGTTCACGTATTCGCCGTCAAGGGATGGAGCTGTCAGCGCGGTCGCCCACTGAAGAGACGCCAGGACAAAGCCTGCGAGCAGGACCACGATGGTCCAAAGGATGTTGACGATGCGTCGGCGTTTCACCGGCACGAAGGCCTCAATGAGGACACCCACAACACCGCCACCGAGCACAACCATCAGTGGGACAAGCGGCCACCAGTCTATGGACGGTGCTACGAAATTAACTGCACCGGGGACTATCTGGTTCACTAGTCGCTCCCTTCGCTCGAATCGTCTTCAAGCACAACGCTTTCGCCGCCCTCGCTGCCACTGTCAACCACAGCAGCGCTCGCCGTATCAAGCAGAGGCGACTGCTCCGAGATTTGATTGAGTGGTGTCAACAGTGGCGCCGCCCAGATACCAAGGACCACGGTCCCCACCAGGATTGGGGTGATAACCCACTTCTCACGTGCGTCCAGGTCCGGCAAATCGGCCATCTCTGGGTTGATACGACCGGTAAAGATCCGCTGGTAGGGCATCAGGATGTAGAGGGCCGCCAGGATGACTCCAAACACTGCGAAGATCGCAAGAGCAGGTGAAATCTTGTAGGTGCCCATCAGGACCAGGTATTCGGGGACGAACCCGGAAAGACCCGGAAGAGCAATGGACGCGAAGCCTGCAAACAGCCAGGTCCCCGCAAGCACCGGAACGACCTGCTGCATTCCGCCATAACCACGGACCGATGCCGTGCCGCCACGCTCGATCAGCCAGCCAGAGATCAGGAACAGTGCCGCTATCGACAAGCCGTGAGCAACCATGAAGAACATTGCACCCGACAGCGCGATCTGAGAGCCGATGAAGATACCCAGGACAATGAACCCGAAGTGCGAGACGGACGTGAAGGAGACCAGCCGCAGCAGGTTCTTCTGACCGTTGGCCGCGAAGCCTCCCCACAGAATCGAAATGACCGCCAGGACCAGCACCGTCGGGCGCACGCCCGCAGCTGCGTTCGGCAGCATGTAGACCAGGAACAGGATCATCCCGTAAGTTCCGACCTTGTCCAGGATGCCAACCAGAAGCACTGACGTGCCAGGCCTTGCCGCCGCCGCTGTGTCCGGGAGCCACGTGTGAAGTGGCACCATGGGTGCCTTGATCGCGAACGCAATCAGTAGCGGGATGGCAACCGCCATCTGTACTCCCACCGACAGGGAAGGTAGCGTCTGCGCAAGCTCGTCGAAGCGGAACGTGGCACCTGTTGACGCCCCCACAGAAGCCAGGATGACGATGACACCGCCTAGCATGACCAACCCGCCGAACAGGGAGTAGATCAAGAACTTCATGGCCGCTTTGCGACGGTTCTTACCGTTTCCGAAGCGCCCGATCATGAAGAACAGCGGGATAAGCATCGCTTCAAACGCGATGTAGAAGACAACCAGGTCGTACGCCGCAAAAATCATCACGATGAACGCGTAGAGCAACAGGATCCAAGCGGCGTACCCCGCCGAACGCTCGGGGTTCTTGTCTTCACCCTTAGCGTCGGCAAGCACCAGGACCACCAGTAGCGCGGTTAGTAACAACATCACTAGGCCAAGGGCGTTGACCCCAAGCGACCACGTGATGCCCGCCTGCGGGATCCAGCTGTACGTTTCGACCAGCTGTGTGGTCCCCGCCTGACTCCAATCGAAGAAGATCGCCACCAGGACCATTGCGACAAGCATCGCTACGGAAGCCCAGAAGGCGACCTGCCGCCCAACGGCTCGCAGTGGTTTCACCAACCAAATCAGGGCCGCTACCAGTGCGGGGAAGGCGACCAGCAACGACAGCCAAGGGCCGGTTGCCGTGGTCGTTTCCGTAAGGATCGAGCCCGTTAGGCCCGGAATGACATTCATAATCTGCATGACTTTTCCTATAGGCCTAGAGCTGGAATCCCAGAATGATGGCCAGAAGAAGCACTAAGCCCCCCAGCATGTAACCGGCGTAGCTGCGCACGTACCCAGTTTCGGTCCAGGCTGCGACGCGACCGAGCCACGCCGTCAGCTTTCCGATCCCGTTCACTGCGCCGTCGATGCCGTGTTTGTCGACTTCGGTGACGCCCTCCATCACGGCGACACTGGGTGCCATGAACACCATCTCGTTGAACTCGTCCTGGTAGAAGTCGTGGCGCGCCGCCCGGGTGAGGGCGTTCCCAGCGGGGACCGTCTTCGACACAGGGTTCTTCGCGTACATCCACCACGCAACAAATGCTGCGATTACTACCAGCGTCAAGGTGATGATCTGGATCCAGATGACGGGCAACAGTGGTTCGGCGTGTGGTGTCGAGCCAACTGCAGGGGTCAGCCAGTTGATGAACGTGTCGTTGAACGCGAGCAAGCCACCAAGGCTGATCGCGAAGACGGCCAGGATAACCATAGGAACCGTCATGATCCGCTTCGACTCGTGGGGGTGGACCGGGCCGCCCTCCATTTCGTTTGTCCAGCGGGCCTTGCCACTGAACGTCATGAAGAAGACGCGCGACATGTAGAAGGAGGTGAGTCCCGCAGCAAACATTGCAACGAAGCCAAACACCCAACCGATCCAAGGAGCATCAGCGGTTCCGAAGTTCCCCGTGGCGAACGCGGCTTCGATAATGCGGTCCTTCGACCAGTACCCCGAGAAGGGGGCAACGCCCAGGATCGCAAGCCAGCCCGCCATAAAGGTCAGCCAAGTGACCGTCATGTACTTCTTCAGGGCACCGAAGCGACGCATGTTCACCTGGTCGTTCATTGCGTGCATCACCGATCCTGCACCAAGGAACATTAGCGACTTGAAGAAACCGTGAACCAGCAGGTGGAAGATCGCAAAAGTCCAGCCGATGGGACCAAGGCCCGCACCGAGCATCATGTAGCCAACCTGAGACATGGTGGAGGCAGCAAGCGCCTTCTTGATGTCGTCCTTAGCCATACCGATGATCGCGCCCAGTAGCAACGTGACTGCACCGACGATTGCAACTGCGGTCATTGCGATTGGTGCTGCAAGGAAGATGATTCCCGAGCGGACCACCAGGTAAACGCCGGCCGTCACCATGGTTGCCGCGTGGATTAGGGCGGACACTGGGGTTGGGCCCGCCATGGCATCGCCGAGCCACGCCTGCAACGGGTACTGCGCGGACTTACCTGTGGCAGCAAGCAGCAGGAACAGGCCGATGATGGTCGCGCCAGTCTGCCCGACTCCACCGACTTCTGCGTTCACGACTGCGAAGTCGGTCGAGCTGAAGTAGGCAACCATCGCCATCATTGCGATCAGGAAGCCGGCATCGCCGACCCGGTTCATGACAAAGGCCTTCTTCGCCGCGGTTGCATTCGCTGGGACCTGGTTCCAGAACCCGATCAACAGGTATGAACAGAGGCCTACGCCCTCCCACCCAAGGAACATTGCGGTGTAAGAATCGCCAACAACCAGGATCAGCATCGAGGCAATGAACATCGCCATGTAAGCGAAGAAACGACGCTTTCCAGGGTCGTGTTCCATGTAGCCCACGGAGTAGACCATGATCAGGGACCCCACCAAGGTGACCAGCATGATGAAGGTCATGGAGAGGGGGTCTATCAGAAGCCCAAACTGGACGTTGAAAGATCCCGCTGGGATCCACTCAAAGAGGGTCTGCTGGAAGCGACGCTCCGAAGACGGTGCCTGCAACATCTGGATCAGAATCAGCACGCCAAGGGCGAAGGAGAACCAGGAAGAGGCAACTACAAGCCAGTGACCCCACCCGTCAGCCTTCTTGCCGAGCAACAGCAACAGTGCCGCCGCGACCGCGGGAACAACGAAAAGAAGCCAGGCTAAAGAAGCGGGCCCGGAAGGTGCGACCGTGCCTACCGGCTCGGTCCACTCAGCTGAGGACATCAGTATTGTGTTCACTTATCCTCCTAGTGCCGTAGTGCCGTGACTTGGTCAACGTCGGTCGTTGCCCTGGACTTGTAAATGACGACGACAATCGACAGGCCGACAACAACTTCGGCGGCCGCAACGATCATCACGAAGAACGCCGTCACCTGACCCTCCACATCGCCAAGAACGCGGGCGAAGGTGATGAAAACTAGGTTGGCTGCGTTCAGCATCAGTTCGACACCAAGCAACGAGATCAAGACGGAACGCCGGACGATGACGGTAACCGCCCCTATCGAGAATAGGACTAGGGCTAAAGCAATGTAGTACGCGAGGCTCACTTCTCCCCCTCAATGTCGCTGGCGCGAACTTGCTGCAATCCTGTCGGCGCGCTGGCCCCCGCCATGCCCCACGCCTTGGCCTGGGAGACTTTGGGCGTGCCCCACGAGCTCTGCTCGCGACCTTCGGTTCGGGCAAGCTGTAGTGATTCCGCGACGCCGGGGCTGACCTGCCCAAGAGGCTTATCGAGACCCTTGACAGCCAGCACGCGAGGCACTGAACCGGGTGCCGCCTGCAGGGTGTCTCCCGCGATCGCGGGGTTATCAACTGAGTTACTAGTTGCATAGACACCGGGCGCCGGGAGCTGCCCGACGTGGTGTCCGCGGCGACCAAAACCTTCCATGCGGGCCCGGGCCACGGACCTCTGGCTGAGTTTGGGTCCAAGCCGGTCGGAATGGGTCAGCAGAACGGCCCCTACCGCAGCGGTAATCAGGAGGATGGCCACCACCTGGATGGTCAGCCAGTGCTCCTGGAAGAGCCGCGCGGCTAGGGATGTGACCGGCACGTTCGAATACGGGTCCCAATCAAACCGTCCAGGCCCGGAGACCTTCGACACCATCACTGCCGAGATCAGTAGTGCCGCAAGACCAGCACCGCCAAGGAGGGCGGCGATGATGTAGCCGCGGCGTTGGCGGGAGTACCCGTCCGTTGCCCCTAGTCCGATCATCATGATCACGAACAGGAACAGCATCAGGATCGCGCCGGTGTAGACAATGATCTGCACCATTCCGTTAAAAGGAGCCTGCAGCGCGAAGAACAGAACCGCCATGCCGACCATCACGCCGACCATAGACAACACCGCGTAGGCGGCCTTTTTGAAAACCAGCAGACCCAGAGCCGCCAGGACCATCAGGGAAGCGGTGGTCCAAAACAGGATCGCTTCCCCGTAGCCCGACATCTCAGGCCAAGCAGCTGCGAATGGATCAGTCATCAGCAGACTCCTCCGTTTCTTCCGGCTGTGTGGGCCGCGCGGTCTTGAGCGAGGGGTCGTCCGGGCGGTGCTCACGCACCCACTCGATCTGGGCTTCCGTTGACCCTTTCACCTTGCCCTCGTAGTAGTCGATGTCACTCATGCCCTCGACCATTGGGTGGGGCGCGGCCACGGCCTGTTCGGGAAGGGGCGCCAGCAGCATGTCCTTGTCGTAGATATCGTCGAGGCGCGTGTACTCGGCAAGTTCGAAGTCGCCACCCATGGTGAGTGCGCGAGTCGGGCAGGCTTCAATGCAGAACCCGCAGAATATGCACCGCAGGTAGTTTATTTGGTAGACCTTGCCGTACCGCTCCCCTGGCGACACCTGGTTCTCTTCAGTGTTAGAGGCGGCTTCAACAAAGATGGCGTCCGCCGGGCATGCCCAAGCGCACAGCTCGCAACCGATGCACTTCTCTAGCCCATCCTGGTACCGGTTGAGTTGGTGACGGCCGTGGAAACGGGGCGCCACGTGAGCGGGCTCGAACGGGTATTGCTCCGTGACCGAGGGACGGAACATCGAAGAGAAGGTGACACCGTAGCCCGCTGCCGGTGCAAGAGCCTGCCCGATGACGCCCTTTTCATCCTGTTCATAACGCATCGTGGGAACGACAGGTTCGGGGTCCGGGTCGACAGCTAGCTCTTCACGGTCGAGGTCTCCAGTGAGTTCCAGAGCGTCTTCAGTTACGCCGCGGACTTCCTGCTCTTTGGATTCTTCACTCATTACTGTTCTCCTCGATCTGGGGAGTCTCACTGCCAGTCGCGGTGCTTACCTTGCTCCGGCCGGCACGAGGGGATGGGGGTAAGACTTGCCCCAAAATAGGCGGCGCTGGGTATCCGCCGGCGAAGGCGTCGAAGGGTTCGTCAGCGTCGATTTCTTCATCCTGTTCGGGCTCCCCGATCAGGTACACGACTACCGCAACCAGGACTATCAGCCCCATAATCAGCGCGATGACCAGGGTGGTTGATTCCGGGAGCCAGGATTGAACGCCACGCAAGAGCGCAACGACCACAATCCAGCCCAAGGCGATCGGCATGAGCCCCTTCCACCCGAGGTTCATGAACTGGTCGTAGCGGAACCGGAGCAGCGTGCCACGCGTCCAGATCATTAGCCACATGAAGAACCAGATCTTGAGGGTCAGCCAGAGCATCCCCCACCAGCCGCCGTTCACGGCGTCCCAGTGGCTAAACGGCCAAGGAGCGTGCCAACCGCCAAGGAACATGGTGGCGGCGACCGCGGACACGTTCAGCATGTTGATGTACTCCGCCAGGTAGTACCAGCCGAACTTCATCGAGGAGTACTCGGTCATGTGGCCCGCGACCAGTTCGCCCTCGGCTTCTGGAAGGTCGAAGGGGAGCCGGTTCACTTCACCGACCATTGAGATCAGGTAGATGACGAAGGCGGGGAACAGTGCGAACGCCCACCAAATGCGTCCCTGGGAAGCGACGATCTCCGAGGTCGACATTGAGCCGGAAACCAGGAAAACAGAGACCAGCGACATCCCCATGGCCAGTTCGTAAGAAACCATTTGGGCCGAGGAGCGGACTGCACCGTAAAGGGGCAACGTCGAGCGCGCCGACCAGCCGCCCAGCACAACTCCGTAAACACCGAGCGACGTGATCGCCAAGATGTAAAGGGCCGCGACAGGCATGTCTGCAACCTGGAGCGGAGTGCTGTGGCCGAACATGGAAACGTTGGGGCCAAACGGGATCACGGCCATAACCGAAAACGCGGTCAGAGCCATGATGGTTGGGGCCAGGAAGTACAGGAACTTGTCGGAACGCTTCGTCCAGATCTCTTCCTTGAAGAGCATCTTTCCAGCGTCAGCCAGGGCTTGGAACAGCCCCCACGGCCCCGCCACGTTCGGGCCCTTACGAGTCTGGATCAGCCCTAGGCCACGGCGCTCCACCCAGAGCGCCATGATGACGGAGACGATCAGGAACACGACAATGAACACTGCTTTGATCAGCGTCAGCCACCACGTGTCATCTGAGAAATCTGCTGGCTGGTAGTCCGGGACACCAGCGGAAAGGATTGCCTGGGTCACGGGGTCACCTCCCTAACTGGAGTGATGGAGACTGGGGAGCCCGGCTGCCCCAGGTCGACGTTGATGCCTTCGCCAGTCGAGCACTCAGGAACCCAAACAAGAGAGTCGGGAAGATCAGCAGTCTCGACCGGCAGCTCCATGCTTCCGCGCGGACCCGCGATCTTGACCCTGTCATCAGCCTTGAGCCCAAGCTTGCTGAGCGAGTTTGCAGAAACCAACGCAACCGGGTTACGTGCAGCCAGCCGCAGATCAGTGGCGCCGTCGATCATGCGACCGAGGTCAACCATGACCTTGTGAGACACCAACTGAAAGTCTTCTGCCGAACCCTTCTGCTTCTTTGCGCTGACCTTCGGGGCCGGTCTGCGGCGTCCTCGCCAAATCATCAGCGGGTTCACCTCGGCGTAGATGCGTTGCAGCGAGTCGACGCCCAAGTCACGCCCCATTTCAGCGGCGATCATTCCAAGAACCTCGCGTTCAGGCAGTGCCCTGGATGCGATCGCCTGACCGAAGGGACGCAAACGCCCTTCCCAGTTGATGAACGTTCCGTTCTTTTCAGCGGGCGGGGCGACAGGCAAGACGACATCAGCCATCTCAGTGATGTCCGAACGGCGAACCTCTAAAGCAACCACGAACGGTGCCGCTTCGATTGCTTTCTTGGCAGCTTCCGGGTCGTCCCAGTCCCTCAGGTCCAGGCCTCCGGTTACCAGAGCACCCAGCTGGCCGTTCTGAGCCGCTTCCAGGATGGCACGAGTGTCCATTCCAGGATCGCCCGGCAGGTCCCCCCATCGGAGCGAATCCCGTGCCTCCCGGTCTTCGACGGGGCGACCGAACGGCAACAAGCCGGGGAGCAGACCGGCATCTGCCGCGCCCCTGTCGCCGGCCCGACGAGGTATCCAAGCAAGCTGAGCACCTGTTCTTTCCGCCAGCCGAAGCACGGCGGAAAGCAATCCTGGCGTGCGGACCGCACGTTCGCCCACCAGGATCACGCCTGATTCGCTGAGACTCGCGAACAACTCAGCGTTTTGGCCCTTCTGCTTGATGCTGTCAACGACGGCCACCTCATCATCGGGGCGCGCCTGCAGCAACTGGGCATCCAGCTTCGCGTTGCCGTAGCTGAGCCACGGGGCGATCGTCGCGACAGAGGTGGTGCCGGCCGTGAACGCCTTGCGGAGACGAAGGAACACGCTGCCGCACTCATCTTCGGGTTCAAAAGCGACCAGCAACACCTGGCCGGCTTCGTCAAGGTCGGTGTAGGTCGTGCCAAGACCACGTCCCGCAACGACTGCACCCAGGAAGTCCTGTTCCTCGTCCGCAGAGTTGGTCACCCGCCAGCGCGCGTCGATGTTGTTCGTGTTTAGGATCGTGCGCGCGAACTTTGACCATGCCCAAGCATCCTCGAACGCCGGACGCCCGCCGGGAAGAAGTCCGATGCCGCTGTCTTTCGCAGTGGCAAGACCGCGGGCCGCCTGGTCGATCGCGTCAGACCAAGAGGTCGGGACTAGCTCACCATCGACGCGGACCAGCGGCAATGTGAGCCTGTCATCCTGGCGGTACCAGGGGTAGGCGAAACGGTCCTTGTCGGTGATCCATTCCTGGTTCACTTCCGGGTCGTTCTCACTGAGCTTCCGCTTCACCTCGCCGCGGCGAATGTCGATGCGGACCGCGCTACCCGAAGCATCATGTTCAGCAATCGATGGAGTTGACACCAGGTCGAAGGGCCTGGCTTGGAAACGGTAGTCGGTCGAGGTCAGGGCTCCAACTGGGCAAATCTGAATGATGTTGCCAGAGAAGTACGAACCAAATGTGCGTCCGGCCTGGTCTTTCTGAGACGTCTTGAGCGGGCCAGAGTAGACAGAAGAAACAATGCCTTCGCGACCGTAGGGCCCAGAAATGTCGGTGAGCTCAGGACCGGACACGCCATCGACGTAGTAGTCAAGGACCTCGGCGTCGAAGGATCCCACCTGCTCGCCCATGAAGTAGTGCGGGTCGGTTGGGCTGCTTCCCCCACCGCGCCCTTGAAGTGCGATGAAGGGATCGCCGGGGATCTCGTTCGCAAATCTCACGCAACGCTGGCAGAGGATGCAACGCTCACGGTCCAGCATGATCTGGGTGGTGAGTCGCATGGGCTTGCGGTAAACACGTTTCGCATCAATGAAACGACTGTCGTCGCGCCCATCGCTCATCGCCTGGTTCTGCAGGGGGCACTCGCCGCCCTTGTCACAGATAGGGCAGTCCAGAGGGTGGTTGATGAGCAGAAACTCCATCACGCCCTCTTGCGCTTTCTGCGCAACTTCAGAGGTGTACTGGGTCTTCACAACCATGCCCTCGGAAACAGCGATCGCGCAGGAAGGCTGCGGCTTCGGCATCATCCGCAGGTTACCTTCGCGGTCAGGCGTGCCAACCTCGACCAAGCACTGGCGGCAAGCTGCGACAGGTTTCAGCAACGGATGGTCGCAGAAACGGGGGATCCGGATCCCAACCTGTTCAGCGGCGCGGATGATCAGTGTTCCCGGGTCCGCCTGGACCTGGGTGCCATCGATCATCAGGGTCACCTGATCCTTAGGGGCGCTCATTGCGTGCCTCCCTTAGCAAAGATTGTCGACTTTTCAGGTGGGAACAGCTCAGTAGCCGGCGTGGTGAGACCCGCTTCGAACTCATCCCTGAAAAGGCTGATACCGGAAAGAACAGGGGTGGCGGCGGCATCACCGAGCGCGCAGAACGAGCGGCCGAAAATGTTGTTCGCGATGTCGACCAGCATGTCGATGTCGCCCTCTTTACCGCGGCCTGCTTCAAGACGAAGCATTATTTGTTTCATCCAGTAGGTCCCCTCACGGCAGGGCGTGCACTTGCCGCAAGATTCGTGCTGGTAGAACTCCGTCCACATCCGGATGACCCGAACGACCGAGGTTGTTTCGTCAAAGACCTGGAGGGCGCGGGTGCCAAGCATGGAACCGGCGGCAGCGACCCCTTCGTAGTCCAGGGGAACGTCCAAGTCTTTCTCGGTGAATAGAGGGGTCGAGGACCCACCGGGCGTCCAGAACTTCAGTTCGTGACCGTCGCGCACTCCCCCGGCAAACTCCAAGAGCTCCCGCATCGTGACCCCGAACGGGGCCTCGAACTGGCCGGGATTGTTCACGTGTCCGGAGACGGAGAACAGGCCACAACCTTTTGAACGTTCCGTGCCCATGGAGGCGTACCAGGGAGCGGAGTTTCGCATGACAAGCGCAACGTCAGAAATAGTTTCGACGTTGTTCACGACAGTGGGGCGTGCGTAAAGCCCCTCAACAGCCGGGAACGGCGGCTTGAGCCTGGGGTGACCGCGCAGACCTTCAAGCGAATCCAGCAGGGCGGTTTCTTCGCCGCAGATGTAGGCTCCGGCACCCGCGTGGGCTGTGACCTTCAGATCGCCAAGCAGGCCGGCTGCCGTGGCCTCGTTGATTGCTTCCATCAGGCGCCGGTAGACATGCACGACTTCGCCACGCAGGTAGACAAAAGCGTGGTCGCAGCGGATGGCCCTGGCCGCGATTGCAACACCTTCAATCAATAGGTGCGGATCCGCCATGATCAGCGGCATGTCCTTGCAGGTTCCGGGTTCGGATTCGTCGGCATTCACCACCAGGTAGCGAGGCTTACCGTCATCCGGAGGAAGGAAGGACCACTTCATGCCCGCGGGGAAACCAGCGCCACCGCGGCCGCGGATGCCGGCGGCTTTCACGGTCTCAGTGATCTCGGCCCGCTCCATTGCCTTGGCTTTTTTGAGGCCTTCGTAAGCGCCGTTAGCCAAGGCTTCCTTAAGGGTCCAGGATTTCGGCTTCTCCCAGTTTTTGGTGAGTGCCGGGGTCAGAGGATCGGCTTTAGTGAACTGCATCAGTCCTTCTCCTCCTTCTTGGTCCTTCTGGTGCTTGTGGTCTTCTTAGGCTCGACCGCCACCGGGGCGTGCCAACCGTGTTCGGCTGCGACTGTCAGGCCACGGAAAGTCGGGACGCCGCCGCTGGGACCCTGATTCGCCAGCCCATCTGGGAAACCTGCCAGGACATGGCTAACCTCTTTGAAAGTGCAAAGCTTGTTCGGTCCGCGCGTCGGATGGACCGGCGTGCCGTCCCTGAGGTCGTCAACAAGCTGCCTCGCTGATTCTGGTGTCTGGTTGTCGAAGAACTCCCAGTTCACCATGATCACTGGCGCGTAATCACAGGCCGCGTTGCACTCGAGCGCTTCCAGGGTGATTTTGCCGTCAGCCGTGGTCTCGTCATGCCCTATCTCGAGGTACTCGGACAGTTCCTCGAAGATCTGCTCGCCGCCCATGACGCCGCAAAGCGCGTTGGTGCAAACACCCACGTTGTACTCCCCGTTCGGGTGACGCTTGAACTGGGTGTAGAACGTTGCAACCGCGGAAACCTGGGGCTGGGAGATCCCGAGCAGTTCGGAGCAAAGCGCGATCCCATCACGGCTCACGTAGCTTTGCTCAGACTGCATCAGGTGCAGCATTGGGAGCAACGCTGAACGCTCGTGGCCTTTTGGATATCTGGCGATGATTTCGCCGGCCTGAGCACGCAAACGTGCTTCAACTTCGGGTGAGAAGGTCATCGGTCCACACCTCCCGCGACCGGGTCGAAGGAAGCCAGCGTCACCACTACGTCAGCCAGCTGTCCCCCCTCGGTCGCCATCGACAAAGCCTGCAGGTTGTTGAACGACGGGTCGCGGAAGTGCGCCCTGAACGGCCGGGTCCCGCCGGACGAAACCAGGTGGGTCCCAAGTACGCCCTTAGGGTGTTCAACCTGTTGATAAGTCTGCCCAGCGGGGACTTTGAAACCCTCCGTTGCCAGCTTGAAGTGGTGGATCAAAGCCTCCATTGACTGAGCCATGATCTTCTCAATGTACTCCGGGTTGTTGCCCTGCCCATCAGGACCCAAGGTCAAGTGCCCCGGCCAGGCAATCGCCTTGTCCTGGATCATCACAGGTTCGCCCTCGGTCTTTTCAAGGCGTGCCAGGACCTGCTCAATGATCCGCAGGGACTGGTAGCACTCGTCAAAACGCACCAGAGTCCGGTTGTAAGCGTCCGAATCATCGTAGGTCGGGACATCGAACTCGTAGGTTTCGTACCCGCAGTACGGGGCGTCCTTCCGCAGGTCGGCTGGCAGGCCGCCAGCGCGGAGCATCGGGCCGGTGACACCGAGCGCCATCATGGCGCTCATGGAAAGGTGCCCAACCCCAATGAACCTCTTCTTGAAAATCGGGTTCTGGAGGGTCAGGTCCTGCAGCTCGCCAATGTCACGTCGCACATTCGGAAGTAGCTTCCGGATGTAGTCAACCGTGCCGGGGGGCATGTCCAAAGGAATCCCGCCCGGACGGACGAACCCGTGGTTCATGCGAAGGCCCGTGATGCGTTCGAAAATCCGCAATATCTCTTCGCGACCGCGGAACGAGATCGTCATCATGGTGGTCGCACCAAGTTCGTTCCCGCCGGTACCGATAGCCACGATGTGCGAGGCGATGCGGTTCAGCTCCATAAGCAGGACACGGATCAGGGTGGCGCGCCTTGGGATTTGTTCCGTCACCCCAAGCAGTCTCTCAACAGCCAGGGAGTACGCGACCTCTTGGAAGAACGGGGCAACGTAGTCCATGCGGGTCACAAACGTGGACCCCTGAGTCCAGTTCCGGAACTCCATGTTCTTCTCAATACCCGTGTGCAAGTAGCCGATGTCGACACGGGTTTCGCGGACCATCTCACCATCCAGCTCAAGGATCAGGCGGATAACCCCGTGGGTGGAGGGGTGGACGGGCCCCATGTTGAGGACGATACGTTCTGAAGAGATTCGACGGATCTCTTCAACGACGTCTTCCCAGTCGCCACCCTGGGCTATGACCTCAGGGAAGTCATCGAGACTGGGGTCTTCGCCGCCCGGCGTGGCAAAAATCTTCTGCTTCACTTTCGACATCAGTTGTAAGACCTCCGCGGGTCAACCGGGGGCACCGTTGCACGACGGTATTCGATCGGGATGCCCCCCAGCGGGTAGTCCTTGCGTTGCGGGTGGCCCACCCAGTCCTGAGGCATCTCAATCCGGGTGAGGCTGGGATGCCCATCAAAAATGATTCCCATGAGATCCCAGGCTTCACGTTCCGGCCAGTCATTGCTGGGGTAGACGTGAACGATCGAGGGAATGCGGGGGTCGTGGTCGGGTGCCGCCACCTCAAGGAAAATCGTCCGGTTATGAGTGTAAGAGTGGAACGGGTACAGGCCGTGTAGTTCGCGCCCCACGTCCCCCGGATAGTTGACCGCGGAAACCCCCATGCACATCTCAAAACGGAGGTCCTGATCGTCCCGCAACTGGCGTGCGACGAAAGGCAGGTGCTCGCGGGCAACATAAATGATCAGCTCGCCGGACGGGTTCACGACCACTTTCTCTATCACGTCTTCGACACGCAAGTCCGCATCCCGGATTAGTTCTTCGAGGACGTCAACGGCCTCGTCAAACCAGGATCCGTAGGGACGAGGCGAAGCGCCGGGCAGTGTGAAGGTCTCTACCAATCCGCCGAAACCCGTGGTGTCACCGTCATCCATGACGCCGAAAGCGCCGTGGCGCACCGTGATGACCTCCGGCTGGGCGAAGCGGTTGTCGGGAAGCTGCATTTCCCCGTCCGCATCGGGACCAACGTAGTTTTCGACATCGGTCATGCCAGCAGTCCTTTCATCTGGTGCGTGGGCGTTGCCGCAAGCGCGGCGGCCTCGGCCTTGCGCGCAATCTCTTCGCGGTGCTCACCAAGAGGTTCGTTCCCGATTTGTTCGCGCAACACCAGAACGGCGTGAATCAGGGCCTCTGGACGCGGCGGGCAACCGGGGAGGTAGACGTCAACGGGAACAATGTGGTCGCACCCTTGCACGACGGCATAGTTATTGAACATTCCGCCAGAAGAAGCGCAGGCCCCCATGGAGATGACCCATTTCGGCTCTGGCATCGAGTCGTAGACGCGGCGGACGATCGGAGCCATCTTCTGGCTGACGCGCCCCGAGACAATCATCAGGTCCGCGTGACGTGGTGAGGCACGGAAGACCTCTAGCCCAAAACGTGCCATGTCAAAGCGGGGCGTTCCTGCGGCCATCATCTCGATTGCACAGCACGCGAGCCCCATGGTGACCGGGAACTGGCTGTGTTTCCTAGCAAGTCCCAGCACTTTTTCCATGCTGGCCAGGCCGACTCCGCTTGGGAGCTTTTCTTCGATACCCATTGCGTGTCCCTTCTAAGTCCAGTCCAAGCCCTTGCGGCGCAGTTCGTAAATGTAGGGCACCGTGATCAGGGCGATGAACAAAAGGATGGAGAGTAACCCGAACAACCCCAGAAGGTTGAAGGAGACCGCCCACGGATACATGAACACGACCTCGATGTCGAAAACAATGAACGTCATTGCGACCAGGTAGTACTTGATCGGAAAACGCCCATCTTCAATCCTGACGGGTCCGGGGTCAATCCCGCACTCGTAGTTCTGGGCCATGACCAAGTTCTTTTGCTTGGGGCCCAAGATAGCCGACGCAGCCAGCCCGCCCAGCGAGATCGCGAGCGCCACGGCCCCCATGATCAGGAGCGGAACGTAGGGGTTAGTCATCTATGCCTCCGGCACGTTGTCTTCATACTGGTCGAACCACCTTCGTAAGGGCTGTGATGACCCTGTCGTCAAAGTCGCCTCCCGAACGCTCAAAACCGTCTGAGAGAAGCTTGTTCACGAACTTCATTAGTCGTTTGCGTGGAAGGCCATAGTAGGTGCAGATGCGCATGATCTTTGGGTTCTCGATAAGGGCGACGAAGACGCGCCCCAAAGAGTAATAGCCCCCGTAAATCTGCTGCATCTGTTCAGGATAGGCGCTCATCGCCAAATCGAAGCCAGCTTCGCTGGTTCTTCCAAAAGCGCTGGCTGCGGCATCGGCTAAGAGACGGCCTGCTTTCATCGCGGGAGCGATGCCCTCACCGTTGAACGGTGAAACCATCCCGCCGGCATCGCCAACCAGAGCCAAACCATTCGTGTAGTGCGGGCCGCGGTTGAAAGACATGGGAAGTGCCGCACTGCGCAGGGGCCCAATCTGGTTTTCGGGAGTGAGTCCCCACTCCTTCGGCAGGCTCGAAGTCCACTTGGAAAAGACGTCCCTGTAGGGCAGGGAGGTCGCAGTTGCATCCGAGGAAACGGATCCGAGCCCCACATTCACGATGCCGTTCCCAAGCGGGAAGATCCACCCGTAGCCGGGTAGCAGTTCCGATTCGCCTGGTTTCCCGCTCCAGAGTTCCAGGTGCGATTCCATCCAGGGTTCGTCACCCCTGGGGCTCTTGAAGTAGGTGCGTGCCGCAACCCCCATGGGGCGCGATTTTTTCTTTTCCAGTCCAAGGGAAGTTGCGAGCCTTGCCGAAACACCGCCCGCATCGACGACCAGCCGCCCGTGCACCCAGACTTCTTTGGCGGCGGCTCCCCGTCCGACCTGCGCCGTTACACCCGTCACCCTGCCTGTGTCTGAGCGCAGGGCGCCCGTGACGCGGTGGCCTTCGAAAAGACGTGCTCCGGCCGCCTGCGCTTTGCGGATCAGGGCCTGGTCCAGGTCAAGCCTGGCGACCGTCATCCCGTAAGGGGGTAGCGAAGCTTGCTCGGGCCAATCGAAGTAGACCTCATGGCCCCCACCAACGACGTGTAGACCCCTGTTTCGAACCCAGCCGGTCGTGTCGATGCCCATCAGTTGGATCTCTTGGACGGCAGCGGGAGTCAGTCCGTCACCGCAGACTTTGTCGCGGGGAAAAGTCGCTTTCTCTAGGACGACAACGTCAAAGCCAAGAGTGGCTAGGTGGTAGGCCGCGGAAGCTCCACCTGGACCGGCGCCAACGATGACTGCGTCGGCCTCGATCATTGAGGCGCCGTCAGCGTTCACGAGTATCTCCACTCCAACCAATGTCCCGCAAGACCCACAAAAGCGGGCCTGTCGCAACCTTATCCAGATCCACCCTGAAGCGTGCAAACAGGCGGGTTTGCCGCTTTCGGTCGCGCCCAGAAGAGGGCAAATACAGAACGCCTTGGTTGTCTATTTCCTGCGGCGACGTTACGGCTTGACTCCCCTGTGAATCGCTACGGCTCCGAACGTGAGGTTGCGGTACTGAACGTTGGTGAGTCCAGTTTCGGCCATGAGCCTTGAGAGTTCGGCCTGGTCATGCCAATCGAAGATTGATTCTGACAGGTAGTCGTAGGCGGCGCCGGCAGGTGAGGCGAGCCGTGCCAGGAAGGGGGCAACAAACCGCAGGTACGCGTCATGGAACGGCCGGATCAGCCGCGGTGACTTTGAGAACTCCAGAACCACCACTTTCCCGCCCGGTTTCACGACACGCGCCATTTCTTCCAAAGCCCTCCCCGGGTCCGAGATGTTGCGCAGACCAAAGCTAATCGTGGCCACATCGAACGCGTCCGAGGGAAATGGCAACTCTGTCGCGCTCCCAAGCACGAAGTCCACCTCTGGGTGTCGTTCTTTGCCTGCTGCGACCATGCCGCGAGAAAGGTCCACGGCGGTCACGGCCGCACCCGCGGCCATGAGCGCGGCCGACGAGGTTCCCGTCCCCGCCGCAACGTCAAGCACCGACGTGCCCTTCCTGATCCCCGCTGCCTGGTTCAAAACGCGCCGCCACAGGTAGACCTGCCCCAGAGAGATCAGGTCATTGGTCAGGTCGTACCGGGACGCGACCTGGTCAAACATGGCCGCGATCTCTTCCGGGTCCTTATCGAGGCCCGCCCTTGTCGAAGATTGGTTCATTCCTTGATTATCCCCCTAGTGCCTACCGCTCAGCCCCGCCAGCATTGTCTGAGCGGCTTGGCCGAAGTGAGTGAGAGCGGCTAGCTTTAGTGCATGTAGTCTCACACCAGGAAGGCGACGATGAGCAATCTTCCCGAGGTGGCAGGCCCGCTTCACGTCCTTGCCCGCCAGGTCCAGAGTCTTCCCCAGAATCTGGTTTCACTAGCCCCAACGCAAGACGCGTTCAACTGCTGGTTGGGGGACCGGATCGAGATCGTGGGGTGGGGTGAAACCCTGCGCCTGAACTTCAGTGGCTCCCACGCTATGCGCGACGCTTCGCGAGTCTGGAAAGCGGTGGTTAAGGACGCCCTTGTAGACATAGAAGCCGCTGATGGGGAGCAGGTTGAAGCGCCGAGATGGCCGATTGCTTTGGCTTCTTTCGGTTTCGCTGATTCGACCCCCGGCGTGCTGATAGTGCCTGAGTTCGCGGCAGTCCGGATCTCCGGATCCAAGCCCTCCTGCTGGCTGGTGTCAACCGCCCTGGATACAAAGCCAGCAGACCCAGAACTGCCCGTAGAGAAATCCCGCGAGCCCGTATCGAAGCCCTACGGGATGTGGACTGATCCCGGTCGGATGACCCAATCGAAGTGGAAAGAAGCCGTGGGGCGCTTGATCCTGATGCTCCGTTCGGGTGCCGCCTCAAAAGTGGTCCTGACCCGCGACATCCCAGTGTCTGCTGCTTCACCCATCGACCCCAGGTTCCTGGCTGAAGAACTAAAGAAGTCCTACCCGACCACCTGGGTTTACGCGGTCGAAGGTCTGGTTGGAGCCACCCCTGAAATGTTGGCGTCACTCGACCAGAACCTCTTCACCTCCAGGGTGCTTGCCGGAACGGCCGCTCCGGGACGCGGCGACCTGCTACTCAACTCGATGAAGAACCGCACCGAACACCACCTGGCTGTTGAATCCGTCGCCAGGGCCGTGGCACCACTGTCTGAAACCCTGAGTGTCCCCACTGAGCCGGGCCTGCTTGACCTGCCAAACGTCACCCACCTTTCGACAAAGGTAACCGGCGTCGTGAAGGACGCTGACGTTCTCGAAATCGCGGAAGCTTTGCACCCGACTGCCGCGGTCTGCGGAACCCCAACCAAACTGGCGTTCGACATCCTTGAAGGGATCGAAGGCACACAGCGCGGCCGCTACACGGGCCCCGTGGGGTGGGTCGACGCCTCCGGGGACGGAGAGTTCGCGATCGCCCTGAGATGCGGTCAGCTGTCGCAGGATCGCACCCAGATCCGAATCTTCGCAGGTGGGGGCATCATGCCCGACTCAAACCCCGACATGGAGCTTGCCGAAACCAGGGCGAAGATGCGCCCGCTCCTTGAAGTGCTGGGTGTCGAATAGGTTTAGCGCGACTGAAGTTCCGCAGTGACCTGCATGTCGGTGCCGTCCCGAACAACGTCAAGCGTGACCGAGTTTCCGGCCGTGTAGCGCCTGACAAAACCTGTCAACGCGGGGCCGGAGGTCACTGAGTGGCCGTCGATCCCGACAATGACATCCCCCGGCTGCAAGCCCGCCTGAGCTGCAGCTCCCCCATCCATCACCGTTGCGATCTCAGCGCCAAGTTGCGTTGAGCTCCCTCGGACAACTACTCCGGACTTGATCTCCACACCAAGTAGAGCATGCTGGACACTCCCGGTACTTATGATCTGGTCCGCAACCGACTTCACTAGGTCAACGGGAATGGCAAAGCCCAGCCCGATCGATCCTGCCGTGTCAGCGCTTGAACTGTTCGAAGCGATGGACGAGTTGATGCCGATAACGCCACCGCTTGAGTCAAACAGTGGACCTCCCGAGTTGCCCGGGTTGATGGAGGCATCGATCTGGATCGCGTTAGTCACGACCAGTTCAGTCTGTGCTCCTGCCTGAGGGTTCGCGGGGTCAACGCCACCGCTAGCCTCAACCGTCACCGGCCGGTCGAGTGCCGAGATGATCCCGGTGGTGACCGTGTCCGCCAGTCCCAGTGGCGAACCCACTGCCATCACGGGCTGGCCGACCTCCAGTACTTCCGAAGTGGCGAACCTCGCAGCAGGTAGATCGGGCTCGCCCTGGAGCTGAAGAACTGCCAGGTCTGTGGTCTGGTCGGTGCCGACTACAACAGCCTCGTAGATCCGCCCATCGTGGGTGGTAACAGTGATGTTGCCCGAGGTGAGCGCGGGCTCGACGACGTGGTGGTTGGTGATCACGCGGGCCTGGGAGTCGTATACAACCCCGGAACCCGTCGCGGAGGCGTTCGTGCCTTCAACCATGATCGAGACGGTGGCGGGGCGCACGGCATTTGCGACCGCCTGCCAGTCGGGGGCTACAACCCCCTCTGTCACCGGTGGCACCACTTCCTGGCTGTTCGATTCCTGCGCAGACGCAGACTGCCCCGTCGACAGCTCCGGGCCGGCAACCTTGTTGTTGGAGTCCCCGACGCCGACCACTGTCAGGGCGACTCCGGCTCCGAGCACCACTGCGAGCACCATGGAAACGAAGAGCGCAAGCCATCCGGGACCTCTGCGAGACCGGTCCTGCGGTTTCTTCTCTGGGACCGAGGGCGATGTCGCCGCGACGTAGGCCCTGTACCCGCCCGCGCCCGGAACCGGGCCTGGGGTCGCCTGTGGAGTTGCTTGTTGCCTGGGGTGAGCGGGTTGCTCTGCAGGAGCCGGCGGCTCCGGGGAAGCAGGCAAGCCCGCAGGCACAGGCGGCCCTGGCGGGACCGGGACATCTTCGAGAACGTAAACCGATTCGGCCCAGACAGTCGAGGGCACCTGTCGGGGTTCCCCCACGCTTGGGGTTTGCCCGCTAATAGATTGCCCCGGGTGATCTGGAGACCACCGCGATACCGGGGCGGGGGCCTGGTAGGTTCCGCGTTGCACGGCGCGCCGCGAGAGCCCCGGTTGGAACGGAATTTGAGGATCCTGTGCTCCCGGAACCATCGGAACCTGGGGATCCTGAGAATCCTGACCGCCTGTAGCCATGGGATCTTGGGGTTTAGTCACTGGCCACCTCCTGTCGCGGGAGCCTACGCACCCTGCCTGTGAGCAAGCTTAAGGCGCTTGTGTGAACGTGAACCACTGACGTAGTAGGAGTCAGGATTGGGCGCCAAGTTCGCGAACCAGCCGAAACTGCTCGGTCGGGAAACCCAGGGGAATCCGGACCAGCGACCGCCCGCTCACTGGACGCATGACCGCATCACGGAGTTCTTCGATGGTCTCCACAGAACCCGCGTGCCACCCGCAGGCCTGCGCAACGCCGACAATGTCTATTTCCTGCCTGATCCCAAAATACTTCTGGTAGGTGTTTTCGTCAGCCACGTTTCCGTGTTCAAGCGAGTGGAAAATGGTGCCTCCACCGTCGTCAAAAACCAGGATCTGGACGTCGGGATCACCGCCGGGACGTGCCGCCAGAGCAGGGAGGTCGTAAACGAAACTAAGGTCTCCAAGGACAGCCCGCACGGGTCGCCCTGTCTCAGCCGCCAAGCCCAACGCAGAAGAAATGGTCCCGTCAATCCCAGCCAGGCCACGATTCGAAAAGACTCTTTGCAGTCCCGGGGCACTGGCTCCCAGGTCAAAAGAGCGAATCACGTTTGACGCTGCCAACCAAAGGTTCTGTTGCTCCGAGTGGCGCCAGATCATCCGGGCGACCCCCAGGTGGTTCAGTCCCCTGGAATGTTTGCGGACGATCATCTCCATTTCGGCTGCAACCTGCCGGCACTGCTGCAACCAAACGCGACGGGATTCGGCCAGCCCGTCTTCCAGAGGTTGCTCGTCCGGCAACAGGTCCGGGACAACCGCGGTAGCGGTCCCAGATGAGTCTTGCCACTGATCCGATGCACTCACGATTATCTTTGCGGTGCCCAGTGCACCCATGAGGCTAAGGAGTTCCGTGACCTCACGGGACAGGGTCGGGCGACCAAGCACAATCACCTGTTCCAGAGTTGCCGATTTCTTCTCAAGCAGGTTTCGGGAAAGTCGCTCCGCCACCAGGGGACCGTGCGGCAACCACGACGGCAAGTCGCAAAGACCCGAAGACGGTTCGGCCAGGATGGGGATCCCCAGGTGATCCGCGTATTCGGCAATCTTGCGCATGTGGGACTGGTCGTGTTGGCCCGGCCCGTCCCCTGCCACAATCATGGTTCGCAAAGACGGGTCCACGACCTGAGACCAAGAGATCTCTGCCGTGTGGTTCAAGGAAGGCCCCAGTTGCGGTAGCTGCGGGATCGGTTCGCTCTCCCCAGAGCCCGAGCCGAGGGATGGAACCAGCGGGTCGCGGAACGCAACGTTCAGGTGGACGGGTCCCGGCAGGCCTCCATGCCCGCTTGCGCGGGCCGTGAGCCTACGAACCTGTCCTGTGATTGCCCGAACAATCGCGGGTTCGTCTGGATCCTGGATGGCGGGAATCTCCGTCTCGGCAACGACAGACTGACCGTAAATGCCAACCTGCTGCGTGGTCTGGTTGGCACCTACCCCGCGTAACTCGAAGGGCCTGTCGGCAGTCACGACAATCAGTGGCAGGCCCAGGTATTTTGCTTCCTCAATCGCCGGGTGAAGTTCGGCAACCGCCGTCCCCGAAGTGGTGATGACAGCGACGCTTCCCTGCTTCTTCGCGGAGCCTTGAAGTGCCCCAACCGCCCAGAAACCTGCAACCCGTTCCTCGCCGAAGGTGAACACCTCGATCAGACCGTCGCGTTCCAAGCGCGTGAGCGCGTAGGCAAACGGGGCGTTCCTTGAACCGGAGCAATACGCCACCTTCTCTACGCCGCACGCAATAAGGGAACTCACGATGAGGCTTGCAGTGCGAACGGATGCGGGGTCATTCTGGGCTGTCATGGGCTCAATCATGACTGTTCCTTCCCTCTTGAGCCAAAATGGCCACCGCCATTGCATCCAGCCGCTCTATCCAGCGCTGAATCAGTTCAGGCTCCGCCGCACCAGAATGGGCGGAAAGCTCCCCTGTGGCGACCTGAGCGGCGCGGTCTGCGCTGAGGTATCCCGGGTTGCAGGACCCCGCCAGTGAGACCAGGGGGTCATCAATGACGTCGGCGGCAAGCAGCGAGCCCGTATTGAGTCCGCAGGCGTGCGGGAGCTTCGGGAGCGTTGCAGCGAGGGCCACGCCTGATGCGATCCCAATGGATGAGTCCAAGGCAGATGAGACAACCGGGGGCAGCCCCAACTTTTGACTGAGGTGAACAGCAGCATCCACCCCGCCCAATGGGGCGACTTTCAGGACCACAACGTCGGCCGCCTTCAACCTGACTACGTCTTCAGGGTCGGTTGCGCGCCGGATGGATTCGTCTGCAGCGATAGGAACTCGGGTGAGTCCGCGTAGCTCCGCAAGCTCTTTAGCGGTCCGGCATGGCTGTTCCGCGTATTCGAGCCCGCCCACGGGCATTGCAGCCGCGTCCAGCAACGCCAATGATTCTGCGGCCTGCTGAACACCCCAGGCGGCGTTCGCGTCGACACGGACTCTGGCTCTTTCTCCGTAGAGGTCCGCGAGTGTTTGCGCGGCTACGCCGACTCGCTCAACGTCCTGGCTACTCAGTTCGCCTCCGTCCGCAACCTTCACCTTGGCTGTGGCGCATCCGGGCTGGCCGTCAATGCGTGAGCGCACCCGGCTCGCTGGAATGACCGGAACTGTCAGGTTCAATGGGACCAGCTCCCGCGCTTTTTGGGGGAACGGGGTCGTAGCCACAGAGAGCGCACTGGCAAGCCAGGTGCTAGATTCCTCAGCGCCGTAATCCCAAAATGGGGCGCACTCGCCCCACCCTGCGCTACCACGGAGCAAAAGCCCCTCTCGATGCGTCACGCCCCGGAAGCGGACGTTCAGCGGAACCTTGTAGAAAACGACCTCAAAATCCTGGCCCAGCAGTTCTTTTGCTACTGGTCCCGGGACCAGGTGACTCAGCTGGGGGCGCGCGCGTGACTTCACTCAGGCAATGGTAGCTGGAGCCGACGCGCTATATTGGGGCCGTGATCATCGTTGCCCTCAGTGCCGGGCTGCTAGGCCTGATCCTGTCCCTTGCTCTGCGCCGCGACACTGGCAAAAAACGCTTCTGGCAGGAAACCCAGGGGGTTGCAGACCAGCAGTTCGTGTTTGCGTCCCTCCCAGGTGTGTCGCTACTGCTGCTTGGAATGGGCGCCCTGGGTCTGATTGTCCCCGGCGTTGGAGCCGCTTTGGGTGACTTCGTCGGCCCGCTGCTCGCGGTGCTTGCCGCAGCAGTGGTGCTAGCGGGACTGATCCTTTCTTTCTACGGAATGTTTGCTCGCCAGTTGCCCGGCTGGCTAATCCCCGAATGGGCGCAACGGGACCAGCGCGGGAAAAAAGACAAGAAAAAGTAGACCTTACACGCACCCAAGCGAACGAACCATCACTGCCTTGATCGTGTGCATCCGGTTTTCGGCCTGGTCAAAAACTACTGAGCGGGGTCCAGAAAAGACCTCATCAGTCACCTCTATCCCCTCGACACCGAAGTCCTCGAAGACTTCGCGGCCCACACTAGTGTTCAGGTCGTGGAAAGCCGGCAAGCAGTGCATGAACAACGCGTCTGGTCCCGCTAGGTCCATCAGTTCTGAGGTCACCTTGTAGGGGGTGAGCAGTTCGATGCGCTCTTTCCAGACCTCTTTTGGCTCCCCCATCGACACCCACACGTCAGTGTGAACGAAGTCCACCCCTTCGATCGCAGCGATGTCATCAGTGACGGTTATGGTGGCCCCCGACTGTTGGGCCCGTTCCATGGCCTGTTCGATGCACTCAGCGTCCGGCTGAAGCTCTTTGGGCGCAATGATCCTTACGTCGCAGCCCAGCATGGCTCCGTTGATCAAGAGTGAGCGCCCCATGTTGAAGCGCGCGTCCCCGACGTATGCGTAAGAGATTTGGTTGAAGTCTTTACCTGGCGAGTGTTCGAGCATCGTGAGCGAATCCGCGAGCATCTGGGTGGGGTGCCACTTTTCTGTGAGGCCGTTCCAGACCGGGACACCCGAGTCGGCGGCCAGAATCTCAACAGACCGCTGACGTTCGCCGCGGAACTCAATGCCGTCGAAAAAACGTCCGAGGACCTTCGCTGTGTCCTCAACGGATTCCTTGTGCCCCATCTGGGACCCACTTGGATCCAGGTAGGTCGTTGAGGCGCCCTGGTCCGCTGCAGCGACCTCGAAAGCACAGCGTGTCCTGGTTGAGGTTTTCTCGAAAATCAGGGCAATGTTTCGCCCCGACATGTACTGGACCTCGCGTCCCTCACGCTTCGCAGCCTTCAAAATGGCTGCGAGGTCGATTAGGTTGCGCCACTGTTCGTCGGTCTCATCGAGTTCGCACAGTAGGTCGGCACCGGGAATCAGGTACTTGCTTATATTCGTCATAGACAAATGCTAAAGGCTATCGTTTGGATCGTGAACGCTACGCCCGAAAACCCCAACTTCGATCCCTCCCGCTGGCAGGAAGTGCCAGGACTTACCTTCAAGGACACCACGTACCACCGCGGCATCTCCCGTGGAAAGCACGATGGGGCACCCAAGGGTGAGCCTCTCCCCTGGGTACGGATCGCGTTTGACCGCCCCGAAGTACGGAACGCCTTCCGCCCCCAGACTGTGGACGAGCTTCTGATGGCGCTGGACCACGCCCGCATGCAAAGCGATGTTGGTTCCATTCTTCTGACCGGAAACGGCCCCAGTCCTAAGGACGGCGGGTTCGCCTTCAGCTCGGGCGGTGACCAGCGCGTTCGTGGCAAAGACGGGTACATGTACGAGCTTGCCGCGGGTAGTGAAGAAACCCCTAGAGGCAAGCAACAGGCACGCGCTGGCCGCCTCCACATCCTGGAAGTACAACGACTGATTCGCTCAATGCCGAAGCCTGTCATCGCAGTTGTCCCCGGGTGGGCCGCAGGCGGGGGGCACTCGCTGTTTGTGGTGTGTGATTTGGCGCTGGCCTGCAAAGAGCACGCTAGGTTCATGCAGACAGACGCGAACGTTGGGTCTTTTGACGCAGGGTACGGGTCGGCGCTACTGGCACGGCAAGTGGGCGACAAACGGGCCCGTCAGATTTTCATGCTCGCCAGAGAGTACTCGGCGGAGCAGGCAGAGGCCTGGGGTGCGATCAACGAGGCCGTGCCCTGCCACGAACTCGAAGATTACGCGATCGGATACGCAAGGACTATCGCGACTAAGTCACCACAGGCAATCCGGATGCTGAAATACGCCTTCAATCTGGCTGACGACGGACTCTCCGGGCAACAGCTGTTCGCCGGTGAGGCGACCCGCATGGCCTACATGAGTGAAGAAGCTCGCGAAGGACGGGATGCGTTCTTGGAACGCAGGGACCCTGACTGGACGGGCTTCCCGTACTACTACTAGCTGCCGCAACCTGTTGCTACAGGCCTAACTGCTACGGGTCACAACAGTGTCGCCGACCTCTGCCCAGTCAAACAGTAGCTTGGCTGTGGGTGGCGAAAGGTTTGGGCAACCGTGGGACCCAGTTTCGGGTTCAAACGTGCCAAAACTGTCGCGCCAATACGCTCCGTGGATGGCATAGGACCCATGGAAGTAGAGCGCGTAGGGAACGTCCTGATAGTAGTAGGTCGACCCATCGGGATTGAAGCCACTCATGTCTCTTTGAGCAACCTTAGACTGGATCTGATAGATGCCCTCGATAGTCGGGGTCTTCGCTGACCCTGGAACGGTCGGGAGTACCATTACTGGCTCAGTGCCTTCGTACGCAGTTATCCTGGCGTTTGTGATGTCCACGTCGATCCAGCGCTCACCCGGCTTCGGGTCGTAGGGCAGCGAGCCTCCGGCGGAAACCGGCAGTTTCATCACGTCCGGAGCAACGGTCCCGAACTCAACGGGAACCGCTGTGCCCTGCCCCGATGTCACTACCTTCGCGACCTCTTGCGCAACGATGTCTGAGTCGAGCAAGCCAACCCCAGCTTCACCAGGATCCACCTCACGCAAGACCTGGCCGTCACTGTCGACGTTCTGCACCGCGGGGCGTCCACTCTTAGCTTCAGCCTCACCCGCAGACTCAACCCACTGCTGTATGGCCCCCACATTGAGCTCGGGCTCGATCCCGTCCAGGTCGGAAACGAAGTTGAACCAGGAAGCCTTTTGGTCCGCTGCCGCGGTCGCAAGGACTTTGTCCTCCGCGACAAGCTCAACATCCCTGGCCAGCCAGTCGTTCGCGAGGGACGCAGCTTCGCTCGCTTTAGCCAGGAACGTTTCAGAGTCCTGTGCCTGATACTGCAAATCCACGGGAGTCATGTCGGCTTCGGCAAGACGCTGGCTGAGGTCGGCCTGCAAGGCGTCCACATCGGCGGCCATCAGCTCATCGGGCACGTTCGCGACAAAGACCCCCGCCTGGTCGTCGAAGCTTACAGGAGTGTAGTCAGGCTCAGTTCGCGTGTAGAGGCCAGAACTGACCAGGTAATCCAGCGCAACCTGGTCCTGGACCTGCACCTCAGGGACAACATCCGTCTGGGTGAACAGACCCACCAGACGCGAAAAGGGGCCTTCGCCTTGAAGCATGACCTGGTCGGTGACTGCCTCACTGTCAATGGAGATGCCCAGTTCCTGGAAGGCCACGTCCAAGGCTTCACCCTCTGGCGTTCGGAGCTGCACGGTCCGACCGTCGAAGGCTGTGTCGACCGTCCGCAAAACCTCCGTGCGATTCTGGCCGCTCACGTCGACGCCCGCAACACTGGTCTTAGGTAGGGAGTGATCGGCGAAGTGAGCCATGACAAGCACGACAGGGATCAGCACCACGACGGCCAACGCGCCTGCCGTAATGCTGAGAAGCCTGAGTCGTTTTGGTTTCATCTGCCCCGGTTCACTGTCCTATACGAAAATCTGCTCTGCCAGCTAGTAGTGGCTAATGACTTTGTCCCCGATCGAAGCAAAATCGTAAAGCTCTTTTGCTTGGCCGACGGGGAGGTTGACGCACCCGTGTGAGCCCCCTGCCCCAGCGTCGTAGCCGAAGCTTGAACGCCAGTACGCCCCGTGGAGTGCGTAGCCGCCCTGGAAGTACAGGACCCAGGGGACGTTCGGGGTTTCGTATCTAGAGCCATCAACGTTGTTGCCACGCATGGTCTGGATCGGCACCTTTGCGTACACCGCGTACTCACCTGTGATCGTGGGAGTAAGAGGCGCTCCCGGCACCATGGGCATGCGCATGACAGGCGTCGCGCCCTCGTACCCCGTGACGTGGTAGTTGGAAAGGTTGATGTCAATCCAGCGCTCGCCCGGTGCCGCCTGGTAAGCCAAATCCTCGGCTCCATCCGCGATGAGTCTTTGGTCGTAGGCGGGCTGGATCTCCGTGTACGCGAACTCGCCAGAGAAGGACGACCCTGATCCGAAGGCCGCCACGATGGCTTCTGTAATAGCTTCAATGTTTTCAACTGCGCGCCCAGCCACACCCTCTTTGGCCGTCGAAACCACGGCACCAGAGGAGTTGACGTTTTGCACGCCGTTCTCCACTTCACGGTTCGAGGCTTCTGCGAAGGTCGTAACCCACTCCTCTACCGCATCTTCTTTGATCTTGGTCTCCAGGGAGTGCTCAACGGGAACGAACTCTACCCAGGACGCCACCACGGCTGGTTCCGCGGTCGCCACAGAGCCGTCAGCGTCCGTTGTTTGGATGTCCAAAGCCAACCATGCGTTCGCGGAATCCGCGGCCGCCTGGGCCAGGTCTGTGGGCAGGTCAGGGTCAACGTCAACCAGAGAAACGTCGATCACTGTGTCCGACAGGTCGCCGGCGGCAACCAAAAGTGCTTCTTCAACGGCTTCAGTGTCGACGCCGAAGCCGGTAGCGGATTCCGACACCGTGAACGAAGCGGCCTCAGCGTCGAAGGAAACCTTCGCATTGGTCGCTTCAATCTCGTCAGAAGACTCGATGGAAGAGGCGTAGTCGTCCAGCAGTGCGTAGTTGACGACCACCACGGGCTCGACCTCAGGCGAAGAGAAGATGCCCTTCACACGAGAAGCGAAGTGTTCGTTTGCGCCAAAGACTGCGTCCACAGTCCTGGCCGCGTCAACAAACACGCCAGCCTGGGCGAGATCGACCTCTGTCGATTCCCCCTCCGGGCTAACAAGCTCTACGTTCTGGTCCGCAACCAACGTATCGATGGTTTCGCGAACCTGGGCACGAGTTTGACCGCCAACATCGTGGCCGGCCAGTTTAGTCCCGGGTAACGCATGAGAACCGTAGTAGAAAAAAACCCCGGCAGCGCCCGCGACTAGCAGCACGAATAGCGTCGTCACCGCAGCGACAACCTTAGATTTCCTGGAAGCTAGCACCTTTTTCATCAGGCACAAGCCTAACGAAGCGTGCTTTAGAATGGCAGGGCCACCCAAGTTAGACGGCTTACACTGCCCTGGAGCAACAGGAGTTCATGGAACAAGTAAAGGTCCTGAACGTCCCTGACAGTAGGCAGGCCTGTCCCGACTTCTTCGCCACGCTCAACGAGTGGCAAGCCACGGGGCTTGCGTACGGCTCCGAAAACCTCTTCATCGGCCGCGCGAAAGACCTGGAAGGCCGTCTGACCACAGCCAAACGGATCCCCCCGGGCTCTCACCTTCTGCTTCCAACATCGGGGTCCTCTAGTGACAGACCGCGCCTGGTGGTCCTTTCCAGGCGGGCTCTACAGGCCTCAGAGGACGCGACCAGCAAAGCCCTAGGCGGCCCAGGGAACTGGGCTTTATTGCTTCCCCTTGCTCACATCGCCGGGATGCAGGTGGCGCTGCGTGCTCTTCGAGCGGGAGAAGCCCCAATCGTTCCCGCCTCTTGGCCGAAGGTTGACCTTGAAGCCTTCGGCCACGACCTTGCAGGCTGCGACCCGGCAGAAAAGCAACACCCGCTGTACACGTCTTTGGTATCCGCTCAACTTGCTCAGCTACTTGGACAAGGCGAAGAAGTCCTAGCTGGCTTCCGCTCTTTTGACGCAATCCTGGTCGGCGGAGGCCGGCTGGATCCGGAGCTGATTCAAACCGCGCGTTCCCTTGGCCTGCGGGTCGTCACGACCTACGGGATGACGGAAACAGCAGGGGGTTGCGTCTACGACGGAAAACCCCTCCCCGGGACGCGCCTAGAGGTCGACGACGTGGGTCAGATCCTGATCTCCACGCCTTCCCTCATGGAAAGCTACCTAGACCAGGAAGCAAAGTGGCGCCAGGTAGACGGTGAACTTTTTTGGGAGACCGGAGATCTTGGGAGATTGAGCGGTGAAGGCGTCCTCCAGGTGACAGGGAGGGCCGACAGCATCGTGAAGTCGGGTGGGATCAAGGTTGACCTGGATCGGGTCGAACGGGCCTTGGCGGAACTCGGGGGGATCCTTGATGCAGCGTGCGCCCCGGTTCCCGACGCCAAGTGGGGGCAAATCGTGGGGGCGCTGGTTGTCACGCAAGCCGGGGTTGAGCCAGGGCAAATCCACCTGGCTCTTCGGCGCTCCCTTCCTGCCGCCTGCGTCCCGCGAGTGATCGTCCCCAGCCAAGAGCTACCTCGGTCGCCATTGGGAAAAGTGAGAAGGGGGCAGGTTTCCTCGCTAATAGCGGAAGCACTCCGGGACGGGCGCGCCTGGACGCATCACAGCCGCGGCGGCGTTAGATAAAGGTATGGCAACGGCTAGTGACTGGATCGAGGGTGCGCGCGTGCGGACCCTACCCGCGGCAGCAGGCCCCGTGCTCCTGGGCGCTGGCTCAGCGGTGGGCCTAGGCGCATTCTCACTTGGGAAAACGCTCCTGGCCTTGCTCGTGGCTTTGGGGCTCCAGGTGGGGGTCAACTACGCGAACGACTACTCGGACGGAATCAGGGGCTCGGACCAGGAGCGCGTTGGGCCGCCAAGACTCACGGGTGGCGGGCTGGCAGAGCCCAAACAGGTTTTGAGGGCAGCTTTCACAAGTTTTGGGATCGCTGCCGCGGCGGGCTTGGCGCTCACAATCTGGTCTGGCGTGTGGTGGTTCCTAGCCGTGGGAGCGCTGGCGCTACTCGCAGCCTGGTTCTACACCGGAGGTAAGTCCCCCTACGGCTATGCGGGACTTGGACTCTCCGAACTCAACGTCTTCTTATTCTTCGGTTTGGCGGCAACGGTCGGGACGACCTATGCACAGGCCCACTCAGCGCCGTTCTGGCTTTGGCTGGCTGCGTCAGGCATCGGGTTTTCCTCGATCGCACTGTTGATGATCAACAACACTCGCGACATCGCCGGTGACGAGCGTGCCGGCAAGTTGACACTTGCGGTGCGTCTGGGAGACACCAGGTCGCGACTCTCAGTTTTCATCCTGCTGTTCTGGGCATCGAGTTTCGCGGGCCTAGCCTCGTGGGGAGCTGGGGTAAGTGGAGGCTGGTCTTTCCTGGTTTTCCTTGTCTTCTTGGTGGCAGCGATACCCGCCTTTGCCCCCATGCTTGGTGGGGCAGAAGGAACAGCTCTGCTGGCGCCTCTGCGGAACGCTGGGCTTTTCACGCTGGCTTACGGGGTCGTCCTTGGGAGCGTCCTAGCTCTAGGCTCCCCCGCAGGCCTATAGCCGGCAGCAACCACAGGCCCCAAGAGTGCGGTCGGGGTGATAAGAGTGCATCCGGGGTACTGATCGCGAGGTAAGAGTGTATTTGGGGTAGTAAGAGTGGTCTTGGGGAGGGCTCCCGCGGTGCACTCTTACTACCCCAGATACACTCTTAGTTTTTAGGCACGACCCCAAACACGGAGCGCGTCAGGTCCGGATCGCCAACCTCCAGTGGAAACGCCACGGGAAAGACTCCCGAAGCCAGACCTGCAACACGCGAGTTGAGACGAGGCCGCACGACACGGATCGGGTTGGGGCTGCAACACGCGGGTCTAAAGTGCCCCATCAGCGAGCCAGGACGCCACCGCTACAGACTTACAGAAGCGCCCTGTAGCCCCGATGTAGCCCCACATCACTTCATCCTGCTGGCCCCAGACCGCCTATTGTTAACGCATGGCCCGTTTGGTTCTGATTCTTCTTGCGGTCGCGCTGACCGTCTTCGCGCTTGCCGATTGGCTGACGCGGTCAAAAACCTGGACCCCAGGAAAAGTCAATCGTTGGGTTTGGCTAGCGGTGATCCTTCTGCTACCCATCGTGGGACCACTCACCTGGATCATTGTGGGGGTCGTGGTGCGCGCTGAAGCGAAGCAACAGGAACGGATCGAACCCTCTCCAAGATCGTCTCTGCCACCTGATGACAACCCAGACGCAATCCTGGACGTGGCAGACCGGATTGCCAGGCGGCAGAAACGCTCCAGGCCAGAATCGCCCATCAAACCCAAGCAGTCACCTGAGGAAGACCCCAAGCCGCTACCTCACGAAGAAGATGACGAATCCGATCCGAGGGCTGCCGACTAGAACCTAAACGCCTAACTAACGCCTGATTGAGGCGCTAGAGACGCCCGGATTCATGTCGCTGGCGTCCCGCAGCAGTTCATGCGCAGGCTCCAGGTAAGACCAGCCGGTCAGCGTGTCGCCCTGGAACATAAGTGAGGTTAGGGACGCAAGCGAGCACTCCCGATTCAGGGGACTGTGGGACAACGGCTTGCCCGCCAGGAAGCGCTGCATCATCACGATCGGAAGCTGGTGAGAGACAACCAGAGCTTCGTGCCCGCGCGCCTGGTGAAGAGCGTTCGCGACACCCAGCTCCATCCTTCGAAGGATCTGTGAGTAGGGCTCGCCCCACGAGGGTTCGTGAGGCCTTGTGTAATGCTTCCAGTTCTTTGGGTGTGCCAGGATCAACCTGTTTTTGTTTACCTGCACGCCCTCAAAGTTGTTGTCGGCCTCGATCAGGTTCGGGTCTTCTTCGACAGCCAGACCATAGGCCTCCGCAGTCGGAAGTGCGGTCTGTTGCGCGCGTAGCAGCGGCGACGCAATGACCCGGGTAATGTCCCGTTCTTGGCGTCTGAGGTAGTCCGCTACGGCCTGCCCCATTTTCTTACCCAAAGGAGTGAGGCCGTAGCCGGGAAGGCGCCCGTAAACAACGCCTTCGGGGTTGTCTACCTCCCCGTGGCGTAGCAGGTGAACAATCGTAGTCTCCATACCGGATTCTCTCACGCCCTAACCGACCAGTACCAACCGGTGCCTCCGCGATCAGATGACTCTGTATAGGGCCCGAATGGCCTCGTCGAACTGAGCGTCCTCAACACCGATGATGATCGAAAGCTCAGAAGCGCCCTGCGAGATCATCCGGATGTTCACCCCGGCGTCCGCAAGGGCTGAGAAGATCTTGCCTGCGATACCAGGACTCTGGATCATCCCGCGGCCGACCACCGCCAGCAACGCCATGCCTGGCAGAATAGAAATAGAATCCGGCTGGCAGTAGATCCGTAGCTCAGCGATGATCCTGTTCAAGTTGAACCGGATGTCCTCCGAACGGACGATCACCGAGACGGAGTCGATCCCCGAGGGGACGTGCAAAATCGACACACCGTTCGTCTCGAAGACAGAAACGAGTTTGCGCAGGAAACCGCTTTCCTCGTTCATCAGCGCCTTGTCGAGGGTCACGACTGTGAAGTCCCGCATCCCCGCGATCCCAGTTACGTGAACAAACTGTCGGTGGGCATCATCGGCGACGATCAACGTGCCGGGGTCCTCTGGGCGATCAGTGTTCAGGATCTGGATCGGGATGCCCTTTTCACGGACGGGGAAAATGGCTTCCTCGTGCAAGACGGAGGCGCCCATGTACGACAGTTCGCGCAGTTCCTTGTACGTGACGACCTCAATGGGGCGGGCTTCAGGGACGATCCGCGGGTCCACTTGAAGGAAACCAGAGACGTCGGTCCAGTTCTCGTAGAGGTCGGCGCGAACTCCCCTGGCTAGGATCGCACCGGTTACGTCCGAGCCTCCCCTTGAAAACGTGCGGATCTCGCCTTCCTCATCCGCCCCGTAGAAGCCCGGGATGACCGCGGGCAACCCGTCAGAAAGGCGCTCGCGGAGGGCAGACATTGTGGCCCGGTGGTCATACTCACCAGACCCATTGAAACGGATGACGTCGGCCGCGTCGACGAACTCGTAGCCCAGGTGCTCTGCTAGCAGGAGCCCGTTTAGGTATTCCCCGCGACTTGCCACGTAGTCCGAGGTGGCGCCGTCGGCGATCCTTTCGCGGATCTTCAGGAGCTCCGCGTCGACATCCACATCCAGCTCAAGCTGGTCCCTAATGCTGGTGTAGCGCTCCCTCACAAGAGTGAAAACCTCGCCGGGATCAATGTTGTGGTCCGCGAGCTGATGGCACATCAGTAAAAGGTCGGTGACCTTGTGATCGTCCCCAGCACGTTTGCCGGGCGCTGAAGGCACCACGTACTTTCGGGCCGGGTCCTGCTCGATAATCTCTTTGACGGTCTCGAAGTGAGCTGCGTCAGCAAGTGAACTACCACCAAACTTGGCGACAATAACGCGAGACATGGCACTCCAATCGGTCTGTGGGTCCCGCCTGACCCTAGCGGAAAGACAGGTTTGCTCGCCGCCCCTATTCACTTCAACACCTACAGTTGAGCGAGGCTAGCGAGCAGAAGCGCCCAATCGAGTAACGTTGTGCCGTAAACAATCGCGGGTTCTTCCCAAGGTAGGATCCGCGAATCTTCAGAAGTAAGGACGCCCCGTGAGCGACAAACACCATAGTGACCACAAAGAGAACATCAACCGTTTGGGCCGCCGCGCGGAAAAGCACGGGCTCCACATGGCAGAGCTTGAGGTTCATGACGAGTCCGACCCGAACTACGGTAAGTACACGCTAAAGAACATCCAGACGGGCGCCGGCGTTCACGCAACCGGGCGCGACGGCAGCGACGACTGGGCGATGGACGAACGCCAGGTCGAAGAGTACTTGGACTCCCTCTCTAACTAGCCCTTCCGGGCCGCTTTCGCCACGGCTAAGGGGTCAGTGTAGGTGCGCCGCGCACGGCTTCAACCATCCGCGACACTAACGCCAACCCCTGGTCCGTGGCGTCGGTAGGGATCCGGAAGTGAACATCCGTCAGTTCCACATCTGCGATGATCTGCCGCGCGTTGTGTTCACGGACCCCACCGGACCCGATAATCATGATGCGTCCTGCTGCGAGCCGACGCAGACGCGCTAACCCGGCAGGATCAGCAACCCCAGAGGTCCCCCCGGTTGTCAGAACCGCGTCATATCCTAGGTCGATCAGCTGAAGAAGAGCTTCTTCCGGGTCCGCGACCTCATCGAACGCGCGGTGGAAAACCAAGTAGTGGGAACCCGCGGCGCGGCGCCACTGACGCGCGGCCTCAAGGTTCAACCGGTTGCCGCTCAGTCCCCCAACAACGAAGCCAACTTGAGGCCCCGCCGCGGGGAGGAGCCCCACAAAGCGTCTGATCGACTGGGTCTGAAGCGCTACCTGGTGTGCTGTCAGGTTGAAGGACTCCGGGTTTTCACGGATTAGAACGCGTAGCCCGCGTGGGGGCGCATAGCGAAGCGCCGCAAGGAAAGTCGCTTCGCTCGGTGTTAGTCCGCCCGTTGCAAGGTCCCGAGCCAGCTCGGCCCGGTCTGCTCCGCCGTCCCGAGCCAGTCGCACACCATGTTCGTCCTCGACGCAAAGCTCAACAAGAACGCGGGCGGGATGTTCTCTGTTCACTTCCACGACACTCCTTTGGGGTCGCAGTGGTTTTGCCTACCCCAAAAGGATACGGGAAGGGGCTATCTTTTAGAGAGCGAGGACAGTTCTTCGCCGAGGTCATGAAGGGGGTCTGCGTGGGCGAAGCAAAGCTTAAGAAGACCATCCAGCAGGCTCGAGCAGGTTCCTCGATCTCTTGGCCTAGGCTGATCGCCACGGCAATGGCGGCCGTGACCATGACGCTTGTCTCTGCCCGCCTAACTTCGGTGTTCGGCTCGCTGATGTTGACCGCGGTCGTCTCAATCGGTTCCGCACTGGTCGCGGAGTTCTACAGGGTCGTCATCAACCTGACTGCCGAGGGAACGAAAAAAGTCATCGCACCAATCGTTTCCGAAGACGGTCTACTCCACGTTGAAGGACGCCAGACCCAGGATTCTCAAGAAGAGTCCAAGGAGGACCAGGAAGATGGCGACGAGGATCAGGATTCGGGAGGCGACGAAGAGTCAGAACCCCGCAAACATCGAGGGCGTCCTGGACAGTTCGTTCAGCTGGCGCTTGTGTTTGGGGTCGTCTCGCTTATCACGGTCGGGATTTCTTACGCCGTGGCAAGCAGTCAGGGTGGAGACATCTACCAAAACACGTTTGAGACCAAGCCGACCCAAACTCTTTCGGACAGTGAAAAGCAAGAACTGGTCGACCAGACGCTAGAGATTCTGAAAGAAAGCCTTCCTGACGCGACTGCTCTACAGGAAGAGTTGACCTCGCTACAAGATCAAAACCAGCAACTACGGTCCTCTTTGGAAGAACTCCAGGCTGACTTTGACAGCCAGCAAGAGACGATCGCAACACTTTCAGACCAGGTGACGCAGTTGCAAACGCAAACAGGGAACCCCGGGACTGAAACCCCTGAGCAACCCCCGGGTGAAGCCGAGTAGCAGCGCAACGCCTTCGCGCACGCTCTGGCGAGGCGCCGCCTCGACCACAGCCCGTTCTTGGCTTCGTCGCGCTACTTCTTGTTGCGACGCTGGTGCCGGGTTTTGCGCAACATCTTGCGGTGCTTCTTCTTAGACATCCGCTTGCGGCGCTTCTTCACTACTGAACCCAATGGGAAACCTCCCTCCAACGTCTTTAGCTTCTTCCACCCGCGGCGAAAGGAGCACTTCAACGGTTCACTTTATACCGCGGTAGACCGCGCAAAAAACCGGATGCAAACAAAGGCGAGACAAACCACAGGCAGCGACTAGCTGCCGGACTTCAGGTCTTTTTCAGCAGGCCACGAGACATCTAGGAGCGTTTCAAGCGCACTTTGAGGGACTCTAAAGCTTTTGCCCACGCGAATCGCGGGAAGCTCACCGGAGTGGATCAGGCGGTACACAGTCATCTTGGAAACCCGCATGACGTCCGCGACCTCAGCGACTGTCATGAGGCTCGGCACTGGCTGAGGATTCACTGGCGCACCTATCTGACCTAAGCAATGGATAAGTCGTCGGGGCTGAAAAGCGGCCATCCGCCAAGTCAGACCCTAGACTGATCTTAGCCCATAGTGCCAGCCCGCCCGGGTGCAAATCGTAGGGGGAATTCTTTTGGACTCTTCCAAGCGCTCCCGCGCGCGAAGCGGGGGTGGAGCTGGCGCCCGCGCGGCAGGTAGGGCTGCAAGGGCTGCGTCGAAGCGGGACCAACGGGCGCGAGCCCGGCGCTCCCCCGAGGCGAAAGCTCGCCAGGCCAGGGCCCGCGAGCGCAGTTCAGCTTCCGCGTTCGCTGAGTCCGAACCCGTCGTTCCCTCGCACCGCGGCATCTATCCCGGGCACATGACCGCGCAGATGGCGCGCAAGCTAAGCCCGATGAAGACCCTGAACGCCTGGTTCTCCATGGTTGCGTTCCGCTACCCCGCCCGGCTGACTATGGTCATTTTCCTCTTCCTTATCGCGGTGACGACGGGTGCGCTGCTCCTTCCGGCCTCGACCGCGCCTGGGAAGAGCACGACGTTCGTCGATGCTTTCTTCACGGCCGCCTCCTCGGTTTGCGTGACTGGACTGACCGTTGTTGACACTGCGACGCACTGGTCTATTTTTGGGCAGGTGGTGCTGGCGGCCGCCATCACCCTTGGCGGGCTCGGCGTGATGACCATGGCGTCACTGCTGGCGTTGGTTGTGTCCCGACGTTTGGGCGTGACTCAGCGCATGTTGTCCGCAGAGGATACGCGAGGGCGGATTTCGGACGCGGGAGCACTGGTAGTCGGGGTTCTTGTCACCACCGTGACGGTGGAGCTGGTCCTGTTCCTGATGATTCTTCCCGCGTTCTTGCAACAGGGCCACACTTTTGCCGGTGCTGCTTGGGACGCGCTGTTCACCGCGATTTCGGTGTTTAACAATGCTGGTTTTGTGAACCTGCCCGAGGGACTCAGCCCCTACATCGGTAACTGGGGCGTTGTGATGCCGCTGATGCTGGCGGCATTTGTTGGGGCAATCGGCTTCCCGGTGATAACCGATCTGAAGAGCAACTGGCGCACGCCAAAACGTTGGTCCCTGCACACCAAGCTCACGCTTTCGACCTACCTTGGACTGGCGGCACTGTCGGGGGTCGTGGTTGCGGTCCTGGAGTGGAACAATCCTGGAACCTTCGGCCCGCTCACGACTTCGGAGAAGATCTTGAACTCCTTTGTCGAGGCGATAAATCCCCGTTCCCTCGGCGTCAGCATCGTTGATGTTGGGAACATGACGTCGGCATCGTGGCTGGTGACCGACATTTCGATGTTCATTGGGGGCGGCTCAGGCTCGCACGCCGGAGGGATCAAGGTTGCCACGTTCGCCGTTGTCGTGATGGCTGCGTGGGCTGAGGCCAGGGGTTTGAGGGACGTTGAGGCATTCCATCGCCGGATCCCTCATGAAACGCTGAGGCAAGCCGTGTCGGTCCTTCTGGCCGCGGCGATCCTGGTGCTGTCGGTCGCCGGGGCGCTCCTGATAATGACCCCGTTCAGCCTGGATAGGGTCCTTTTCGAAGTGATCTCAGCCTTCGGAACGGTGGGGCTTTCCACGGGTATCACCCCGCTGCTTCCTGCGGCAGCTAAGACCCTATTGGGTTTCCTGATGGTTGTTGGCCGCGTCGGCCCAATGACCCTCGCCACGGCGCTGGCCCTACGCCAAGAAAAGAGCTTGATCCGCTACCCAGAAGAACGCCCGATCGTCGGCTAGCCCACCCCACACGCAACGCAGAAAGCAAGGAGACAAGAATGGCAGATCGCAAGAGGGCCCACGGCACACTGGTTGTCGGAATGGGCCGATTTGGGTCCGCCGTCGCGCTGACGCTGGAACGCCTAGGATTTGAGGTCCTGGCAATGGAGAAGAACCACAATCGGGTGCAACACTACAGCGGAGCTTTGCCGATAGTGCAGGGGGATGCCACGGACGCCGAGGCATTAGAGCAGATCGGGGCCTCAGATTTCGCGTCGGCTGTGGTTGGGGTCGGCAGTTCCCTTGAGTCTTCAGTCCTGGTTACCGCGAACCTTTCGGACCTGGGGGTCGAGTCCATCTGGGCCAAGGCAACGTCAAGAGAACACGGGCGGATCCTTCGTCGCATCGGCGCACACCACGTGGTGTATCCGGAATACGACGCCGGTCTTCGCACGGCCCACCTGGTCGGCGGGGAGCTACTGGACTACATCGAGCTGGACCAGTCCGAGTTCGTGGTCGCGAAAATGCGCCCTCCGAAGGAACTTGAAGGCTTCACGCTTGGAGAGGCTAGGCCAATGTCTCGCTACGGGGTGAAGGTGATCGGAACCCTGCATCCGGGGCGACCCTTCCGGTATGCGAACGCTGACACACGCATCGACAGTGATGACATCTTGATCGTCTCTGGGACTTCCCCCGCTGTTATCGCGTTTTCTGAACGTCCTCACTAAGCGAAGTTGTCGGAGCTGGTGGATACGCTTCTGGCATGGCAAAGACGAAGGCTACGTACTTCTGCTCCGAGTGCGGTTGGGAGTCCCCCAAGTGGCTTGGGCAGTGCAAAGCGTGTTCGGCCTGGGGAACTATTGAGCAAGCCCCGCAGGTTCCGAAGCAGGCGGGTTCGCCAAGCCCAGTAGCCCCACCGACGGAAGCGGTTCGCATTGACCAGGTAGAGCCGGAAGACTTTCCGGTCAGGCCGACCGGGGTCAGCGAGTTCGACCGTGTGCTCGGCGGGGGCTTGGTGCCAGGTTCGGTGGTCTTGCTGGCGGGCGAACCTGGAGTTGGGAAGTCAACGTTGTTGCTGGACGTCGCAGCCCGTATTTCCAGGCGTGCTCTGATGCGCGGTGAAGGGCCGGTCCTGTACATCACTGGTGAGGAATCGATCTCTCAGGTTAGTCGCCGCGCGAAACGGATAGGGGCCATCTCTCCCCACCTGGCGCTGGCTGCCGAAACCGATGTTGCCAACGCACTCTGGCACATCGAATCGTCGAAACCCTCAATGCTTGTTCTGGACTCGGTTCAAACGCTGACAAGCGGCACTGTGGATGGGGGTCCGGGCTCCGTCGGACAGGTGAAGGCAGTGGCTGGTGCCGTGATCCAGCAGGCAAAGCGTTCGGGGATCCCCACCATTTTGGTCGGGCACGTCACCAAGGACGGGAGTATCGCCGGTCCCCGTACCCTAGAGCACCTGGTTGATGTTGTGTGCCAGTTTGAAGGGGAACGTGCGACACCGCTACGGCTGCTCCGGTCTGCGAAGAACCGCTACGGTTCAACGGATGAGGTCGGTTGCTTCCTGCTGAACGATTCTGGGATCGAACAGGTGACGGACCCTTCAGTCCTGTTCACCAGCGGGAATAGCCGTGAAGTTATTGGAAGCTGCACCAGCGTTTCCCTTGACGGCCATCGTGCCTTGATGACCGAAATCCAGGCACTGGTCGCAGAGGGCGCCGGGGGAAGCCCCCGGCGGACGACCTCTGGGCTGGACTATTCTCGCGTCTCAATGGTCATCGCAGTGTTGCAAGCACACCTTCACCTGGATCTTGCTCGGCAGGACGTTTATGTCTCCACGGTCGGTGGGGCCAAAACCGTCGAGCCCGCAGCGGACTTGGCGATCGCACTTGCGATTGCGTCGGCAGCACGGCGGAAACCGTTACTTCCGGGCACGGTCGCCCTTGGGGAGGTCGGTCTTACCTCCGAAGTTCGAGCGTGCTCCGGACTGGACCGAAGGCTGAGCGAGGCCTCCAGGCTTGGATGGAGACGCGCCCTGGTTCCTGCCTCGCAACTATCAGACGCAAGTGTCCCTAAGGGAATGGACGTGGTGGGAGTCACAACGTTACAGGATGCGGTCCGACACGTCCTGGGGGTCACGTAGGGCACGGGGTAGTCTTAACTATCGGGTGGGAAGCATACCCTGCCCACAAACGGGAGGGAAACAGGCTTGACGGTTCTATTGAGCGGAAAGCGTGCCCTGCCCCTGAAGCGGAAGGGAAACAAGCTTGGCGGTTGAAAGTCGCGGTCTGCGCAGGGCTCTGCAACTGGTGGCCCCCGGCACCGACCTGCGTGAAGGGCTGGAACGCATCCAAAGGTCCCATACCGGAGCCCTAATAGTCTTGGGAAACAACCCTGAAGTCCAAGCAATCTGTTCCGGTGGTTTCACGGTTGACGTTGACTTCTCCCCATCACGCTTGCGCGAACTCGCAAAAATGGACGGCGCGCTGATCGTAGACACGGACACTTGGAGGATCCTGCGCGCCAACGTTCAGTTGCTCCCGGACCCCGCCATTCCCACCGACGAATCGGGGATGCGCCACCGCACGGCCCAACGAACTGCACGTCAGACGGGAGTGCCCGTCCTTTCTCTGTCTGCCTCCATGTCGGTGATCACTGTCTACGTTGGGGACACGCACCACACGGTCGAAGAGCCAGAGGCTCTTCTGGCCCGCGCGAACCAAGCCGTAGACACGCTGGACCGCTACACGGAGCGACTGGACGAAGTCCTTTCAGCCCTGTCGATCTTCGAGCTTCGGGACTCTGCCAGCGTTCGTGACGTTACAACCGTCGTGCAACGCATGGAGATGATCCGGCGCATCACCGCTGAAATCAACGGTTACCTGGACGAACTGGGTGCGGACGGGCGTCTCTTGACCCTTCAGGTCGATGACCTTCTCAGGGGGGCAGCTTCCGAGCGTGCCCTGGTTCTTCGCGACTACATCCGTGACCCGGACAGCCTGGAGCAGGTGGAACTGGCCCTGTCTTCGCTCTCTTCTGAATCCATGGTTGACCTGGCTCAGATCGCTGAACTCATGGGGATCCCCGTGTTTGACCCAGCCGATCTGGACGAACCGATCCAGCCGCGCGGAATCCGGGCCCTGGCAATGGTTCCTAGGCTCCCTTGGCGCTCAATCCAGCTGATCTCAGAGCGGTGGGGCACGCTGGCTGAGCTGAAGCAGCTTTCCCCCTCAGACCTGCAGCGCGTGGAAGGCGTTGGCCCCTACCGCGCTCAGATGGTGGTTGACCACCTAGGCAAGCGGGCTTCCGCGGCGCAGGCCGCAGGCTGGTAGCAGCCACCCCACCACCACACCCCACAAACGGGCAGCAACCACCCCACCACCACACAAGAGTGCACACGGGGTAACAAGAGTGCAAACGGGGGCTGATTAAAAGGTGAGAGTGTATCTGGGGTAGTAAGAGTGCACCGCGGGAGCCCTCCCCACGTGCACTCTTTGCACCCCAAGTACACCCTCAGTATTTCCAGGGGCGACCTGGGCAGAAAACCGCGGACGATTACGCCATTCACGTTGGGCCTAGACACCCCGGCCCCGCGACCTTGCCCCAGGACGCATCCGTTCCGAGCCGTGACAGGCTGGGGCCAGGAAACACACCCAATGGGGCCAGGCGGCACTCCAGACGGGGCCAGGAAACACACCCAATGAAGCCGGTGACACCCAATGAAGCCGGGGTCCCCAACCTCGACTGGAATCGCCACGCGAAGCACTTCCGAAACTGGGCCTTTGAGATACGGGTTGAATCAGAGCCGCAAGACGCGGATGTAGACGGCTCCGTCGGTCAACCAGGGAATGACCTGCTACAGCCTGTTTTACGAAGAGGCGCTAACAGCTACCGAAAAGCACCGGCAGCTGTTGGACGAGCACTGATGGCCACTGGACAAGCACGAATGGCTACCGGACAAGCACTGGGAGCCGTTGAACAGGCACTGGTGGCTACTGGACGACTAGTGGAACGCTGGCACGCGTTTTCCCGCCCAACACCCTGGCCTCCAGCAAGTAGGACCCTTCCCCCACAACCGCTGGCATCCCTGACTGGGGAACAGCACACTCAAAGTAGCGAAGCCCGTCCCACCTCAAAGTTGTCGACCAGGGTTGGCCAGGCGCCAGTAGCAGCATGCTTTCCTGCATTGCCTCCGAGCATGCTCCCGGTTCCCAAAGCACCTCGTTATCCCCAACCAGTTGCACACCGAGCTGGGCCTGCGTGATCTTGCAGTCGGCCTCACCGGCGTTGGTCACGCTCACCCCGACACGAACCCCGGCGCCTTCTTCAACAAAGGATTCGGTCGGCTCAAGCGAGATATCCAGCGAGGTTGCCGCGCATTGCTCAATCACCACCGGCTTGGGAACCGCACTTTCGGCAGCCTCATCACGCCCCTCCTGGAAGACACCCCTAATCCAGATGACCCCCCTCGCCACCAGGAAAACCAGTAGCGCGATCAGCGCCAGCAAGATGAGCGTGGAAACGATTCGCCTGACCCACGGAGTCTTGCGTTTCTTGGGTTTCTGAAGCGTTGTCACAAACGAACGCTATCGACTTGATTGCCCGAACTCACCCTGGCTCGCCGATGGCACGGTCAGAGCCAGCCCCCTGCGCCCTGTCTTGTCCGTCTTGGTCTCCATCGAGCGCCGCCCACCGTTCCACAAGCAGTGCAACCACTGCGGCAAAGGCAGCTGAGAGCGCCGCGACAAGCGCCGACCACGCGGCTCCCGTCATGTAGGGCGCCCAAGACCGCCCGAACGACACGATTGCGATCCCGGCCAGCGCCCCGGCAAAGAACGAGGAAAGGGGTGCGGCCGCGCGCGCCAGCAGCGCCGTTCTTCCCGCAAGGACTGGGCTCACCCAAGTGTGCGTGCGAGCCTTAAGCTTTCTGATCCCAAGCCCAACCACCAGCAACCACAGACCCAACAGCAAGAACATGGCTGAAAACCACGGGGTCACGGAGACGGGGTGGCTGCTAACACGGATCAGAGCTCCCTGTGCAAGGAGCCCGACCACCAGCCCGGCGGCCGCTAGCGCGCCGGGGAGCCATACCGACAGTGGTTTCACAGGTTGCTCTTACCCTCGAGCTTCTTCTCTTTTGCGCGGAACGACAGGGATTGCTCCTGTCGGAGTGGGCCGCACGGTGACCCGCCTACCGCGTGGCCTGACCGGGACCGTGATCGGCCGTGCTGGTGTTGGTGTGCAGCTGTAGTCCTCGATAACACGCGGACTCTGTTGACGTGCTCCGGAACGCCAGTCTGGCAGGGCAGGCAACATCTCCGGTGGGACGGCTGCGGGGACAGGGATAGGCAGAGGCGCCTGGGACTGGGCCTGCGGAGCGGGCGGCGGACCCATCGGGGCGGGCACAGGCAGGGACTCTGGCACCTGTTCAACCACAGGAACGGGCGCCGGCAACGACTCAACCACAGGAACAGGCGCTGTCGCCGCCATTTCCTTCTTCAGTACCCTTTGAAAGATGGGGTCATCAGCGACATCTGCCAAGCGAAGGTTCTCACCCCGAACCTGAACGGTGGGAAGCTTACTCCCCAAGGCTTTGGGCCTGTTCACGGGGCGCTCGTTCAGCGTCACCTCCGTGCCCTCTAGGACCTGCCCTCCCTCACCGAGCCACCGGTCCCGCACAGACAGCAAACCCTGCAGGTCCGGGGCGTTCTTGAGCAGTTCCGTCACCCGCCCCTTGCTAGGCAAAGTCGCCTCAGGCGCCACCTTGGACCAGGGGTAAAGAACAAAAGCACGCTGGTGGGCTCTGGGGTGTGGGAGCGTCAGGTCCCTGGTCTCCAGTTCCATCCCGTCGATATCGACAATGTCAATGTCCAGGGATCGAGGCGACCATTTCCCGATTCGGGTACGCCCAAACTGGTGCTCAATCTGTTGCAGGGCCTGGAGCAGGACCGGCGGTGGCAACACTGTCCGCGCCAGCACGACGGCGTTCAGGTAGTCCTTCTGGGGAAACGCTCCAGGATCCAGGACGGGTAGTGTCCTGACCACCGGCGACACTGCGTCAATCTCAATGCCCTCCGTTTCGCTGAGGGTCAGCACGCATTCGCTGAAGATTCTCAGAGACTCTCCCCTGTTGGACCCAAGCGCCAGCACGACGTTGTAAACAGGTGAGCCGTCGGTGAAAGATCGTGGGATCGCCAGGGGCGCGCGCTTCCGACTGCGGATCGGCGCAGCATGCGGCATGTCCCTGCGCCTTCGGACAGGCTTCGGAGGCGGCGCAGGTACGGACACCTCCCGAAGCTGGACCTTCGCAGTGGGAAAGGTTCGGGGCGCAACCGGGGGTGCGGGAGGTTCAATCTGCTGGCTGGCAAGTTGGGCAGGTCTGTCCATCTCTGGGGCATCTTCCGTCAGGTTGGTCTCTGCGACGCTCGCCGCGACCACAGCAGGTTGCTGAGCTTTCTGGGTGTCCCTGGCCCGGATCACCGAGACGGACACGTCCTCGAACTTATGGTGCACGGGTGCCATGGGCTTGTGCACCGTGGCCTTGACCCTCTGAACCAGAGGGAAGGCGAGTGCCATGTCGGCAAGGTTTGATGCGAGGGTCTCAATCAGGTAAACGGGTGGGCCAGAGAGGATCGCTACCGCCCGCTCCGCCATCTCTGAGTAGTCAACAGTGTTTTCAACGTCGTCTGTTTCGGCAGCCACGCGAGCGTCCACGAAAAGTTCCAGGTCGGCGGTGAAAACCTGAGAGCCAAGCCGCTCAAAGTCATGCACGCCGTGGTGGCCGATGGCGCTGAGACCCCGCAGTGTGATGACGTCCCACTGTTTCTTCATCTCTGTCCTCTCTGACCTACACTTCCGCGACCGCCGCAACGCTGGCTGCGACGTCGTGAACCCGCACGGCCCAAACCCCCGCCGCAGCCGCAAGCTGCGTCACGAAAGTCGTGCCGGCCTCCACTTCGCTCCCGAAGCGTTCAGCGACGAAACGCTTCCGGGACGCACCCACCAAAACCGGAAACCCAAGCGCCACAAAATCGTCAAGCGATTCAGCTACAGCCCAAGAATCCTGGTTCCTCAACCCAAATCCTAGCCCGGGGTCAATGACCACGCGCCCTCGCGGGAGCCCCGCGGCGAGAATGTCCTCCACCTGCTCCAACGTTTCGCGAACCACGTCCCGAACAACGTCACCATAGTTCGTGTCCAACGCCCGGTCCGAGGGGAAGCCACGCCAGTGCTGGACCACCATCGCAGAATCCGCATCTGCGCAAACCCGTGCCATTCCCGGATCGTACCTGCCACCGGAAACATCGTTCACAAGGATCACATCCGCGTCCAAAGCACGGCTGGCAGTGCTGGCGTGCACCGTGTCGATCGATACGGCGACCCCCTGGCTCACCAGCTCTTTCACCACCGGAGCGACCCTTTTCCATTCCTCGTCGGCACCGACACGCTTAGCCCCCGGGCGTGTGGATTCCCCACCGATGTCGATGATCTGGGCGCCCTGACTCCACATCTTGAGCCCGCGGTCGATGGCGTCCGAGGGGCGAAACCAAAGCCCGCCATCGGAAAAAGAGTCAGGCGTGACGTTTAGGATCCCCATGACCGCGGTCTTCCCCCCGCCGACTGGGACTCCTCTTGACTCGAGAGCTGGGACCAAAGTTTGGGGCATGCTATCGGCGGACCAGGGATAGGACTTCCTGCTTCGCGGCGGGCTCGGACAGCTCTCCGCGGAACGTGGAGGTAATGGTGACAGCGCCGCGTTTGCCAACGCCGCGCATCTCCATACACATGTGCCGGGCCTCGGCGATCACTGCGACCCCCATCGGGTCCAAGACCGACTCGACTGCATCCGCGACCTGCTCGGTAAGTCTCTCCTGAACCTGCGGGCGCCGCGCGAACCCGTCCACACACCGCGCGAGCTTAGAAAGTCCGGTGATCCGCCCGCCCCGCGGCCGGTAGGCGACATGGACGTCCCCAAAGAAAGGCAGCAAGTGGTGTTCACACATCGAGTAGAAAGGGATGTCCTTTACGATCACCAGTTCGTCCGAGTTCACCCTGAACGTCTTCTCAAGGTGTGTGGCGGGTTGTTGCTCCAGGCCACCGAAAATCTCTTCAAGCGAGCGAGCGACGCGCCACGGAGTTTCTTGGAGGCCTTCCCTGCCGGGATCTTCTCCGACGCCGATCAGTAAGTCGGCCGCAGCCGACGCAACGGCGGCTGGCTGGTAGTTCACGGCGCCTCGCTTTGTAGTTCTTCCGGGATGGGTGCCGGCGGGTCGATCTCTTTTGGCGAGAGCCCAACCGGGTCTCCCAGGATCGCACCTGGCACAGCCCCCTGGTCCCCGTAGTTCCACACCGAGCGCTTAGGTCGCTTCCGAATGTCCTTGAAGACCTGTTTCAGTGAGGCTTCGTCAAGGGTCTCTTCTTCCAGATGCCTACGAGCGACG